>NZ_JBHSPC010000165.1:0-23347 GCF_042656345.1 Streptomyces incanus | reverse complement strand
AAGTGCCGTTTCCCGAAGGCACGGCGGCCTCCGGGAAACGGCGTTCACGCCTGACGGGGTGTCACGGGACGAGACGCAGAAGCTTGTTCGGCGAACCGGAACCCGGGCTGGTGACCACGCCCGAAGTGGCGCCGTTCACCAGGGCCGCGGAAACCTGTGCCGGGGTGGCCGTGGTGTGGCCCGCGAGGTAGACCGCGGCCGCGCCCGCGACGTGCGGTGTCGCCATCGACGTGCCCGAGATGGTGTTGGTCGCGGTGTCGCTGGTGTGCCAGCCCGCCGTGATCGAGGAGCCGGGGGCGAAGAGGTCGAGGAGCGAGCCGTAGTTGGAGTAGCTGGCCCTGGCGTCCGTATTGGTGGTGGCGCCGACCGTGATCGCCTCGGTGACCCGGGCGGGGGAGGAGGAGGACGCGTTGGCGTTCTCGTTGCCCGCGGCGACCGCGTAGGTGACACCGCTGGCGATCGAGTTGCGCACGGCCGTGTCCAGGGCGGTGGAGGTGCCGCCGCCCAGCGACATGTTGGCGACCGAGGGGCCGGAGTGGTTCTTGGTGACCCAGTCGACGCCCGCTATGACGCCGGCCGTGGTGCCCGAGCCGCTGGCGTTGAGCACGCGGACTGCCACGATCCTGGTCTTCTTGGCGACGCCGTAGGTGGAGCCCGCGATGGTGGTGGCGACGTGGGTGCCGTGGCCGTTGCCGTCCGACGGCGTGCCGCCGCTGACGGCGTCGTAGCCGTACGAGGCCCGTCCGCTGAGCTGCGAGTGCGTGATGCGCACCCCGGTGTCGATGACGTACGCGGTCACGCCGCTGCCCGCCGAGTCCGGGTAGGTGTACGTGCCGGAGAGCGGGCGTGCCGTCTGGTCGATGCGGTCCAGGCCCCAGGGGGCGTTGGTCTGCGTGGCGTCGAGGTGGACCTTCTGGTTCTGTTCCACCGTGGCGATCGCCGGGTCGGCCGCGAGTCTCCTGGCCTCGGTCGCCGAGAAGTCCGCCGTGTAGCCGTTCAGCGCGCTGCCGAACGTCTTCTTCACCGTGCCGCCGTACTTGGTGATCAGGCCCTTGCCCTTGCTCGACGCGGACTTGAAGCCCGCGGTCTTCTTGAGCGTGATGATGTAGCTGTCCTTGATCGCCGTGGGGGAGTCGGCGGCGAGTACTTTTCCTTCGGCCGGGGCGGCCTGGGCGGGAAGCGCGGTGAGTCCGCCCAAAAGGGAGGCGGTCGCAACGCCGGTGAGGGCGGCGAAGCGGATCTTCCTGCTACGCGGTTGTGCCATGTGAGGGGGTCCTCCTCAGGCAAGCGCGCCTGGGTGTGGCGCGCGATGTGGGGGTGCACGCGGGGTCGCGCACACGGCCCTGAGCGCTGCGTTCCGCTCAAGGCCGAGTAAAGAGTGTGGTAACTGGTGGTTATAATCAAGAGAGTTGAAGGCTTGACATGTGACTGTCATACTTGTGAAGTGGGTGAGGTCCTCCTCGCCGCCGGTGCCGCCGTCACCGGGACGGATCGTCGCGACGCGGGCTTTTCCCTCGCAGCGACCACCGAAAAGATCTATTTTCCGAAGAAATTGATGTCCGGTCAGCTTCGGACCCGAGGCGGAAGCGGACGAACGGTGTGGTTCGAGGAGATCGCTGCGCGACGGCCACGACCGGCGAGATCTTGGGGCCCGGATCTCGCAGCTCATGGAGGGGACGACAGCTGCGTCCGGAGACGAGAGTCCCGCCTGGCAACCGCGAGCACCCCTCCGACCTGCGTGCTCCACCGTCAGTAACCATGGCCACAAAGCATCACCATCGAATGTGGGCCAGAGCCGTTGACCGTACAGCCCCCCTCTGGGCCACCGGCTACCGCCGCACCTTCCCCTACTTGAACGGCAGTGACGCCCTGAACTCCGACGGACGGCCCCGGCACCACGGCGGCGTCGCCACCGTCCCCGGGCTCGGGTTCGTCGGCATCGAGTTCCAGCGCAGCTTCTCCTCCAACACCCTGCGCGGCGTCGGACGCGACGCCGCGCACGTCCTGTCCCTGCTCGACCGCTCACGCCGACCGCAGCGTCGACGGTCGCCCGGCCCCTCCTCGCCGTAGCGGGGCACAGGCTCGACGCGGTGCGCGCCGAACGGTCTCGCGCGCGTCTCGTCTCCACTACCGTGGACTCATGACGGCGCCGCTGGACGTGCTGGTGGTGGGAGCAGGGCCGACCGGTCTCGCCCTCGCCGCGCAGCTGCGCGCGTACGGAGCGCGGTTCAGGATCATCGACCGTTCCCTCGACCGGGTGCGGGAGTCGCGGGCGCTTGCCATCCAGCCCCGCACCCTGGAGGCGTTGGCGGGCTTCGGGGTGACGGACGAACTGGTGGCCCGGGGCAACCCGGCGATGCGGCTGCGGCTCCACCTGCCCCGCCGCGTGGTGGCGCTGCGCTTGTTCGACATCGGACTGACCGACACGGCGTATCCGTTCCTGCTGTTCCTCTCGCAGGCCGAGACGGAGCGCGTCCTCTCCGAGTATCTGGCCGCGCGGGACGTGACGATCGAGCGCGGCACCGAACTGGTCCGGCTGGAGGCGACGGACTCGTCCGTCGACTGCCGGCTGCGCCACGACGACGGCTCGCAGGAGGCCGTGCAGGCGCGCTACGTCGTGGGCTGCGACGGCGCCCACAGCACCGTGCGCAACCAGAGCGGCATCGGATTCGGGGGATACGCCTACCCGCAGACGTTCCTGCTCGCCGACCTGGAGGTCGACGGGCTGGAGCCGGACTCCGTGCATTCGTACATGAGCGGGGCGGGGATGGTGTTCTTCTTCCCGCTCGGCGCGCCGGCCGGCTGGCGCATGCTCGCGATGCGGCCGCCCGACGCCCTCGGCGCCGAGGTGGACCTGCCGTCGTTGCAGGAGATCGCCGACCGCTGCACCGACGAGCGGCTGACGCTGCGGGACCCGGTCTGGATGACCGACTTCCGCCTCCACAACCGCGGCGCCGCCCGTTACCGCTTTGGCCCCTGCTTCCTGGCGGGCGACGCGGCCCATATCCACAGCCCAGCCGGCGGGCAGGGGATGAACACCGGCATCCAGGACGCGCTCAACCTCGGCTGGAAGCTCGCCCTCACCTGCCGGGGCGCGGCGCCCGAGGAACTGCTGGCAACGTATGAGGCCGAGCGGGCCCCCGTCGGCCACAGCGTGCGGCGCTTCACCGACCGCGCCTTCACCATCGCCACCAGCGGCAACCCCGTCTTCCGCGTCGGCCGCACCCACATCGCCCCGCGGCTGGCGCCGCTGGCGCTACGGGCGGCCAAGATCCGCGGGCGGCTCTTTCGGACCGTCTCCGAACTGGGCATCCACTACCGGCGCAGCCCCGCCTCCACGGCCGGCTCACGACCGCCCAGGGACGGGCCGAGAGCCGGGGACCGGCTGCCCGACCTGCCCCGTGGGCTGCAGGCACGCACGGCGGCACCGGGCTGGCACCTGCTGCTGTCCGGACCACCAGCCCTCTGGCCGGACGAACGGCTCTCCCCGGCCCTGGAAGGACGGGTCGGCCTGGTCTCCGTCCACCGGCTCGGCGGGCAGAGCCCGTGGCCGGGCGTCGTACAGGGACTCGTCCGCCCCGACGGCTACCTGGGCTATGTCGCACGGGGCGCCGGCCTGGACGGCCTGCGAGCCTACCTGGACCGCTGGTTGCCGGTCGGCCGCCGTTGATCCCACCCGCCGCAATGCGGCCGGTGGCCTCTTCGACCGCAGACCCTGTACCTGAGTACCGGCTGCACGTCCGGGTGCGGCCGGCTACGAGCGACTCTGCGGGTGCCGAATCATCATCCGGCCTGGTCAGGCGGTATCTCGGTACCCGCGGAGGGTTGTGCCGGGCCGGTCTCCTCGGCGGACCTTCAAGTCCCCGAGCCGTGGTGGGTTGTCGACCGGTGGGGGAGCGGGCAATGTGGTGCGGCCTGCCCGAGGGCCCAGCGCGGCCGGGGCTCGGGGGCATGGGCCGCGACCGCACGCAAGGCGCAGCGGCGGAGGGGGCGCTGGTTCCCGGTCAAGGCGCGGTCCGGGAGCCCGCCTCAACAGGCGGGAGCCCGCCTCAACAGGTCGGTAGCCGGCGCTCCCCGCGGGGGTTCCTCCGGGGCAGCCGGGAGCCTGTGGTGATCGCCTTCGGGCCGGCGTCGGCCACCGGGGCGGCGAGGGCGGTCGGGCGCTTCGCGCCGCAGTCGCGGCTCGGGACGCCGGGCGTGCGGCCGGCGTCCCGGAGGCCCCTGGGGAGGTGACGCCCGGGCGGCACGATCCACCGCGTGGTCGGGTGCGCGGTGGCGCCCGGGATCCGGATGCGCCGGGTCGGGTGCGCGAGGCCGGCGGAGACCTACGGCCGCGCCCCGGCCGGGGGCGGGCCTCGAAGGGGGCGAGGGCGGGCAGGGCGCCGGCCCGGCGGCGCGGAAGGTCCGCCCGGGTGGTGCTCTGCCGTGCGGGCGCGGGCGGGATGCCGTGCTCCTTGAGGATCTCCCCGGCGGGGCAGGCCGTGGTGCCGGCGCGAGAGCGTCTCTGGGCGGGCCGGCGGGAGAGGACGCGGCTGCGTTTTCGGTGGGCGGCGGGGCGGACCGGCCGGCATCACCCGGTCGGTGTCGGTGCAGGTCGGCTTGCCGGCCGGGCGGTGCGGGGCCGGCGGCCGGTGTTGCGGGCGGGGGTCTCGAGGTCCTGGTCCCGGTCGCTCCTCGGCGCCAGGCGTGGCGGGGCGGGGGCGTGGGGCGGTGTGGTGGGCCGGGCGCGGCGGCACGGGAGAGCGTGCTGCCGTCCGCATGGATCCGCGGGAAGGCAAGCAAAAATCGGTGTGCGGTTCGCCGCTGGGCAGTCAAGGCCGTGAGCTGCGCGGATGATGTATCGGCACTCGCAGAGCCGGCCCGGCGCGGCCCCCCATCGACGCCCGGACGGTCCGGGAAGTCCTCCACACCGCGGCCCCCCATCGACGCCCGGACGGTCCGGGAAGTCCTCCACACCGCGGGCGTCGACCCGGCCCCGCGCCGCTTCGGCCCCACCGGGCGCGCGTTCCGCACCCCCCAGGCCGCAGGGACCATCGCCTGCGACTTCCCGCCCAGCGGCACCGCGCCGGGCAGCCGGGCGGTACGCGCCGGCGTTCGGCGAGCACGGCACCCGCCGGGTGCCCGTCACCGGCGTCACCGCCCACTCGACCCGGGCACGCGCTGGGAGTCACTGCGCTTCCTGCTGCGCGACCGCGATGACATGTACGGCGAGGCCTTCGACGCGGTCTTCGCAGCCGACGAGATGAAGATCCTCCAGAGCGCGCTGCGAGCGCCGCGGAGGAGTGCCCATGGCGGGAGAGTTATCGGTGGCATCCGGCGTGAGGCCCTCGATCACGTTCTCATCATGGGCGAGGCTCACGCCCGACAGTCCTGGCTACCTACAAGAAGCACCACACCGCGCACCGGCCCCATCGGGCCCGCCGTCAGCCGCCACCCGACTCGGTCCAACAGCCCGCCACCGTGCACGACTTCGATACGCGCAGACCCCTGCGCACCCGCGTCCTCGGCGGCGTCATCGACGAGTACCGCTACGCGGCCCGAGCAGCAGCGACGACTTTCCGAGCCCACACCGGGTATCCGGCTCCTTTGCGACATCGTCTCGCCCCATGGGGACACGCCGACTGGATCGTGTCGACGGCCCCAGCCGTGTCCGCCCGTAACCTGGGCGCTGTGACGTTGACTGACGGAACGTACCGGCTCGGGCCCTCAACCGGCCGCCTCTTGATCAAGACCGGCCGGGCCGGGCTGGGTCGCAGGGCGGGACACGACCTCACCATCGAGGCCACCCGATGGTCCGGGGAGGCCGTGGTGGCCGTCGGAGCCCCGGAGAGGTCGTCGGTGAGTGTGACGGTCGAGACGGGCTCGCTGGAGGTCCGGGAGGGAACGGGAGGGCTGAAGGCGCTCACCGATGCCGACCGGGCCGAGATCAAACGGACACTGGCGGACAAGTCCCTACTGCACACCGCGAAGCACCCCACGATCACCTTTCGTTCCACCCGCATCACGGGAACCCCGCAGTCCTTCGAGATCACTGGAGAGCTCACCATCAAAGGCCGGACCCACCCGGCGACCGTGCACGGGAGGGGGAATGACGGCGGGCTGTTGCGCGGCTGGGCGACCGTCACGCAGTCCGCCTGGGCAATCAAGCCCTACACCGCGTTCTTGGGCGCGTTGCGGCTGGCCGACGAGGTCCGGGTGGAGTTCGAGGTGGCCAGGCCTGACCCGGTGGACAGGCCCGGGTAGCCGCCGTTCGCGGTCCGGGCGCGACAGCCGATCACAGCCACCCGGCTCAAGGCTGCGGGCGGATCGACCCCTCGGCCTACGGTAGGGGCATGAGTGACATCGTCGTCGTGTACGAGCTCGACAAGCCGGTGGCCACACGCTCCTCCCCCGGTTCACCAGGTGAGGGAGAACGGCCGGTCCGCCGGGTGCACGCGGCGCCCACCGCGCCGGGAACGCCCACCAGGACCGGACCACGAACCCTCTGCGGCAAGGACACGTTCGTTATGGCGACCGCCCGTCGCAGGCCCTCCGAGCGCCGTGGGGCGCCGTGGTACCCCGATGAGTACGCATCCTTGGTCTGCCCCGACTGCGACGCCGTGATGGAGATCTGACCGGCACACGCGCCACCATGCCCAGCCGCCTCCTCCCAAGACTTCTCCCTGGAACGCTTCAGGGCTTCCCTGGCCCGAAGCCGTAAAGGGACGTGACCGGTGTGCCTTGGCCGTGCGACCCAGCGCCCCGGAGACACCGTGACGGACAGCCCCTCTTCGCCGGCCGGGACCCAGGCATCCGGACACGACAGCGGCACCGCCGCGACGCAGGCCCCACGTGCCACCGACGTCACCGAGCGCATCCGACGTCCAGCACTTCGATCACGTCACCACTCGCTCCTCGCGAACCCGCACATCAGGTTCGCCAACTACCGCCGCGGCTGTATCCGGGCCGCGGTGACGCCGGACCTGTGGACGACCGACTTCCGGGTCGTCCCCCATGTCACCAGGCCCGGTGCACCGGTCTCCACCCGAGCGACATACGTCGTCGAGAACGGTCGCCCCGGCGTCCAGCTCGACAGCGAGGGACCAGCCGTCCGACCGGCGCCGTGGGGGCAGTACCGGGCGGGACGCGCTGTGCCGGGTGATGCCGACGCACGGCCGGGTGCTTGAACAGGTGAGGGCCTGCTGGGTTCGGTGCGGATCGTTACCTCTGCACCGCCACTCGGCAGGCCCTCGTGTCCACCGTGACGCCCCGCTGCCCCTGGCGCACCAGCGGCGCGAACATCTCCCCGCCGAACTCCCCGACCGTCACCCCTGGCAAAGCCCTGCCGGGCCCGGGCGTTGGTACGCAGCAGGGTGGGCGAGCCCGCAGGCTGTCGGCCGGGGCCGGGGCATGTCAGCGGCGGCGCCCGGACGATGCCCGCTGCGCCGTCTTCTTCGCGTGGGCCGCCGCGCCTGCCACCGTGCGGTCCGGGTGGTGGGCGCGCAGGGTGTCCAGGATGCGCAGCGACGTGCCCGGGTCCGCCTCGGCCAGGGCGTCGGCGAGGGCTGCAGCGCCGCCGGGCCAGGCGGCGGCCGCCGTGTCGAAGGCGGGGAGCAGGGTCGTCGGCGGGATGTCGGCCGCGGCCGGGGTGCCCGTCTCGCCCGCGTCGTACCGGCGCTTCACATGGCCGAGCATGTCGTCGATCCAGCGCTGGTCCAGCTCCTCGACGAGCACCGTGGCGCGGGCGGTGAGGGGGACCGTGTCCTCGGGGACGGACTCTCCCCGGGCCAGCAGCAGCCCGCGGGCGGCGGCCCCGGTCACCGGGTCGGTGAGCGCGGCGCGCAGCACCGTGTCGGGGATCGCGGCGACATCGAGGCGGGCGAAGTACTCGGACGTGCGGGCGGCATCGGCCTCGTCGGCCTTGGCCCCGGAGACGGCGTCGAGCAGTTCGCCCCATACCTCGTCCGTGCCACCGCGGTGCGCGGCCCACGCGGCAAGCGTGGCGGCGGCGAGCCGGGTGGGCCAGTGGCGGGTGGCGGCCACGGTCTCGGCCGCGTTCCACTCCGCCACGGTTTCCTGGTCGGGGGCGGCCACATGGCCGGCGGTGAGCACGTGGCGCATGACGGCGGCGCCGAGCGGGGTGAGCCCGTAGGTGTCGCCGGTACGGAAGACACAGCCGGTGGAGGCCAGTTGGTCCACGAGCGACGCCAGACCGTGTGCGGGGGCGTCGAGTTCGGCGCGGTCGGCGTCCGTGACGGCGGGCATCCCGAGGAGTTGGGACAGCTCCTCGGGCGACGGGAGCTCGTAGGCGTCGGGGGCGTTGCGTGACACGGGCGTCGGAGCGTCCTCCAGTTCGGGCGGCAGGCCGTCGGACTTCGCGTCGGCGATCTTGCGGGCGACCGAGTCGGGGGTGCTGCCGCGTTCGTACAGCGAGTAGAGGAGGTGCGCCGCGTCGAACGAGTACGCCTCCTGCGGGCCGGTGACCAGCGGCAGCCGTTCGGCCTGGGCGGCCAGGACGTCGGCGGCCAGCTCGAGCAGCTCCTGCGGGGTGCCGTCGGCCCACACGGCGGTGGCGGGGCCGGGCAGGCCGCAGCGTTCCGCGACGTCGCGCAGCTCGTCGTCGAAGGTCCCGGCCGCGAGCGCCGCGGGTAGCGGGGCGGCGTGCAGCAGGTCCCGGATCTCGTCGGGCGAAGGGACCGCCGGCGGGGGCGGCAGCGGGACGGACGAGTCGCCGTAGTAGTCGAGGTGTTCGTCGAGCATGCGGTCGGCGAGCGCGACGTGCGGCATCGTCTCCGGGGCGGGGGCGAGTGCGGCGTGCCGGGCGGCGAACGCCTCGGCGAGCCCCGCCGCGGTCCACCGGTCGGTCAACGCGTCGGCGATGCGCTCCAGTTCGCTGCTGAGCGCGTCGTCGGGGCGTCGGTCGTCCAGCGGCGGTGTGGGCAGCAGCGGGCCTGCCGGTGATGCCTCGCGGGTGTCGCGGGCGAACGCGGCGAGCAGCGCCTCGTCGAGACGGCTCCGCACGGCGAACGTTTGTTCCGCGAGGTCGGAACGGTGCAGCGGCTCGGGCAGGGCCGGCCGGTCGGCGTGCGGTGTGTTCTCGTGGGCGTCGAGCCAGGCCCCCACGGCGGCGGGGTCGTCCGGGTCGACACCGTCGGCGGTCAGCAGCGAGGCGTACCAGCGGTGCCAGGTCAGATTCGCCGGGTCCGCCATGGCGCGGCGGAAGCCGGGCACGGCGTCCTCGACGGCGGCGAGCAGGCGCGCGTGACGCTTGGCGTTGAGCCGACCCGCTGCCCGGACCCGGTCGGCGAGGGTGCCGAGGACGCCGGGCAGGGCGTCCAGCTCGTCGTCGCCGGCGCACAGCAGCTGCGGCAGGTCCTCGTGCAGCACCTGCCGCAGCAGGCCGGGGGTCGGCTTGGGCACGCCCGCCCTGCGGTCCGCTCCGCGCAGCGCGAGCATCGTCAGCACGGCGTCCGTGAGGCGCGTCGGCAGTGCGACGCCTCTCTCCTCCGTCGCCCAGCTGAGGAAGTCGTCGCGGCCGGTATTCAAGGCGTTCGTACGAGTCACTCGTGGAGCGTATGAGTGCGGGCGGCCCCGGTGATCCTTCCAGGTCCGGGGTTAGCCCGATCGAGCGAGTGATACGCCTGTGCGGCCCGCTCCCCGGCACACCGGGCGAAGCGGCGGCGAGGCCGGTCGGAGCCCGGAACCGGCAGGGACGGGGCGAGGTGGGGGCGGGGCGGGATGCGCGTGGTGGCGATGAGTTCGCGTCGGGCGGGCAGTAAGCACTGCACATGGACACCTCCGACACCACATCCCTGCCCGGTCTCACTCCCGCCGCCCAGGCGGTGACGCAGTTGCCCGGCGCGATCGGCGACGAGCGCCCGGGCGCTCCGACCTCGTGTCCCGAGCACGCGACGCGGGAGCTGCCGGCCCACCTCGAGGGGCTGTCCCTCGCCTTCCGGGACGCGGCCCGCAAGGATCTCGGGCCGACGACCGACACGTCGCCCACTGCTTCGCTTCCGTTCCTGGAGGGCGGCCGGCGCGCCAGGATTCCGGTTCGGCTGGACGAGTTCGCCGGCGTGTGGCGGCCACGCGTACACGCCGGAGGACTCGTACCTGGGTTCCCGAGGGTTCCGGCAGCGCCGGCGGTGGCGCTGCCGGGCGCGGGAGTCGCCGGGTTTTTCCCCGGCCGTGTGACAGCTCGTGACACGTGAGAGGGTTTGGGGCGTGAGTGAGACATCACCGAACACCCTGCAATACCGCTTTGACGGGCCGGAAGACGCACCTGTCCTGATCTTGGGTCCCTCACTGGGTACCACATGGCACATGTGGGACCGGCAGATCCCCGAGCTGACAAAACAGTGGCGTGTGTTCCGGTTCGATCTGCCCGGGCACGGGGGCGCCCCCGCCTACCCGGCGGGATCCGTCGGCGACCTCACCGCGCGGCTGCTCGCCACCCTCGAAGGCCTCGGCGTGCAGCGCTTCGGCTACGCGGGCTGCGCGCTCGGCGGCGCGATCGGCCTCGAACTGGCCCTGCGCCACGCCGAGCGCCTCGCCTCCCTCGCCCTGATCGCCGCCTCGCCCCGGTTCGGCACCGCCGACGAGTTCCGCCAGCGCGGGGTGATCGTCCGCACGAACGGACTCGATCCGATCGCCCGCACCGCGCCCGACCGCTGGTTCACCAGTGGTTTCGCGGCCGCGCAGCCCGCGATCACCGAGTGGGCCGTGCAGATGGTGCGCACCACCGACCCGGGCTGCTACATCGCCGCCTGCGAGGCCCTCGCCTCGTTCGACGTACGGGCCGAACTCGGCAGCGTCGGCGTGCCGACGCTGGTACTGGTCGGCTCGGACGACCAGGTCACCGGTCCCGCCGAGGCCCGCACGCTGGTCGCCGGGGTGCCGGACGCTCGACTGGCCGTCGTGCCCGGCGCCTCCCATCTCGTGCCGGTGGAGCAGCCCGCCGCCGTCACCGACCTTCTGGTCCGGCACTTCTCCACCGCCTGGCAGCCCGGCTTCGAGGCCGCCACCGGGCACATCGCCCTGCCCGCCGTCCAGGTCCAGGCGGGGCAGGTGGTCGTACCGCAGCAGACCGGGCCCGTCGCCGAGATCGCCGCCGCCGTCCCGCCGCAGCCCCAGGGCGGCAGTCCCGACCCGTACGAGGCCGGGATCAAGGTCCGCCGTGAGGTGCTGGGTGACGCGCACATCGACCAGGTGCTGGCGCAGACCGACGACTTCTCGGGCGATTTCCAGGAGTACGTCACCCGTTCCGTCTGGGGCGGGGTCTGGGACCGGCCCGGCCTGGACCGGCGCACCCGCAGCTGCGTCACCCTCACCGCTCTGGTCGCCGGCGGCCACCTGGAGGACCTCGCCGTCCACACCCGGGCCGCCCTGCGCAACGGCCTCACTCCCGCGGAGATCAAGGAGGTCCTGCTCCAGGCGGCCGTCTACTGCGGTGTGCCCGCGGCGAGCAGCGCGTTCCGGGTGGCCCAGCAGGTAGTCCGCGAGGAGACCACACCCCAGGGGTGAGGCCCGGGAGTGAGGCCCCGGAGCGAGTCCCGAGGAGGCAGGATGGACGCATGAGGCTCACGAAGAAGTCGCACTCCTGCGTCCGCCTGGAGAAGGACGGCCGCACTCTCGTCGTCGACCCCGGAGGGTTCAGCGAGGAGGACGCCGCGCTCGGCGCGGACGTCATCCTCGTCACGCACGAGCACCCCGACCACTTCGACGAGGGGAGGCTCAGGGCCGCGCTGGAGGCCGACCCGGCCGCCGGGATCTGGACCCTGAAGTCCGTCGCGGACCAGCTCTCGGCCGCGTTCCCGGGCCGGGTGCACACCGTCGGCCACGGCGACACGTTCACCGCCGCGGGCTTCGAGGTGCAGGTGCACGGCGAGCTGCACGCGGTGATCCACCCGGACATCCCGCGGGTCACCAATGTCGGCTACCTCGTCGACGGCGGCGTCCTCTTCCACCCCGGCGACGCCCTCACCGTTCCCGACCACCCGGTCCGGACGCTGATGCTCCCCGTCATGGCCCCCTGGAACAAGATCTCGGAGGTCATCGACTACGTCCGCGAGGTCCGGCCGGAGCGCGCCTATGACATCCACGACGCCCTGCTCACCGATCTGGCCCGCCCGATCTACGACCGCCAGATCGGGGCCCTCGGCGGTGCTCCGCACCTGCGACTGGCCCCGGGGGCGACGGCCGAGCTGTGAGCCAGGCAGGGCCCCGGCCCCGACGGTCGGGCATTGTCGGAGGCGCCGGGTAGGTTGTGAGACATGCGCATCGCGACCTGGAACGTGAACTCGATCACCGCCCGCCTGCCGAGGCTCCTGGCCTGGCTGGAGAGCAGCGGCACGGACGTGCTGTGCCTCCAGGAGGCCAAGGTCGCCGAGGAGCAGTTCCCGGTGGAGCAACTGCGCGAGCTGGGCTACGAGTCGGCGGTGCACGCCACCGGCCGGTGGAACGGCGTGGCGGTGCTCTCCCGCGTAGGCCTCGAGGACGTCGTCAAGGGCCTGCCCGGCGACCCGGGTTACGACGGCTCGTTGGAGCCCCGGGCCGTCTCCGCGACCTGCGGCCCGGTCCGCGTCTGGTCGGTGTACGTGCCCAACGGGCGTGAGGTGGACCACGCGCACTACGCGTACAAGCTCCAGTGGTTCGAGGCGCTGAAGGCCGCCGTGGCCGGCGGCGCGGCGGGCAGCCGCCCGTTCGCGGTCCTCGGCGACTACAACGTGGCGCCGACCGACGACGACGTGCACGACATCACCGTCTTCGAGGGCTCCACCCATGTCACCCCGGCCGAGCGCGCCGCCCTCGCCGCCCTGCGCGAAACCGGTCTGACCGACGTGGTCCCGCGCCCGCTGAAGTACGACCACCCGTTCACGTACTGGGACTACCGCCAGCTCGGCTTCCCCAAGAACCGCGGCATGCGCATCGACCTGGTGTACGGCAACGAGCCGTTCGCCAAGGCCGTTTCCGACGCCTACGTCGACCGTGAGGAGCGCAAGGGCAAGGGCGCCTCGGACCACGCACCGGTCGTGGTGGACCTGGACGTGTGATCACCGGCCACCGGCGATCAGTGACCGGCCACCCCACGGCAGCGGTCCGCGCGCCCTGTGGTGCGGATGGCGGTACGAATGTCACGCTGGAGAGATGAACATCCCCTTCCTGGGCAACCGGCGCCAGAAGCCCGGAGTCCTCCGCGATCCCGAAGGCCTCGCGGAACTCCTCGCCGAGTGCGAACTGCTGCGCTCCCAGGTGTCCCGGGCCGGTGTCCGGCTGGACGACTCCCCGGCCTCGTTGGAGGCGCTGGACCAGTTGGTCCCGGGAAGCTGGCGGGACGACGAGGACACCCTGACCTGGCTGGGCAACGACGCCGGGCTGTATCTGGGCACGGTCATCGTGCGCACCGTGCCGGGAGCCGTCTGGGAGATCCGGTCCGACGGCCAGCCCGTCGTACGGCTCGCCTCCGGGCGGGAGCTCGACGTCGTGGACTCCGGGCACGCCTGGGCCGCCGGCGGTATGCCTGAACTGTCCCAGCTGTACGCCGAAGTCGCGGAGGCGTGAGACGCCGGACGGCGCTCCGGTCCCGGCCGGCCCGCACTCCGGCGCTCACCAGGTAGGCCGAGCTCCGGGGTTGCATGCCCTGCGGGACATCGACCTCACCGTGGGCAGGGGGTGAGGTGGTTGTCGTCATCGGCCCGTCGGGGCCGGTCGGTCGCCCCGGTGCCGGGCGACCGACCGGCTGGAGACCGTCAGGTCCGGCACGACCCTGATCGACGGGCAGCCGCTGCTGACGAGGGCAGGGCCCCGGCGCGGCCGCGCGCCGGGGCCTGGAGGGTCTTCCCGTCCTTCGACCTCTTCGCGCACAGGACCGCTCCGCAGAACGTCCCGCTGGGACAGGCCGAGCTCCGCGGACGCAAGAGCGCGGCGATCGCACGGGCGCCGGCCATGGAACCCAGGGCGAGGCTCTTCGGCGACCCGGCCTCGGCGTTCGCCCCCGAGACGATCAACGAGATCCCGGACGTCATGCGGTACCCGGCCGAAGCGGACATGACCGTGATCGTCGTCACGCACGGGAGGGCGTCGCCCGCTCTGCCGTCAGCCGGCCGTCTGCATGGCCAACGGCCGTATCGTCGAGGGCCGTACGCCCGACGGGTTCTTCACGGATCCGAGCAGGGACCGGGCCAAGGACTTCCTCTCCAGGATCCTCGGACAGTGGGCGGGGTGACGCGGGGACGTCCACCCCGCCCGGCCTCGACTACGATGTTTTCTCCATCCCGGTGGGGAGGGGGACTTCGCGATCGGCGCGGGGGACACCGCCGCCGGGAGGGGCCCACCGCCCCATGTCCGTGGGGGTGGCGGTTCACATCGGCCAGTCCCGTCCGGCGGCAGTCGGAGATCACTGCCCGCGCGGCGAAGACGGCCCGTACCACGGGTTGTTCGCCGGCGAGCAGAAGGTCAGCTGCACGTCGGACGGGTTGTGCCCGGTCACCCGTCCGTGCGCTTCCCCGAGTGGTTCAGCCTGATCTAGCGCGGAACCCCGGGCGTTCACGCCCGGGAGGAAGCGTTTCTCTGGATTGCTCTGACCGGCGGGTACCCGCGGGCCTGCACTGTTGGCCTCAGCCAGGTCGCTTCTGGTTCTCGACGTATTCCTTGATGATCTCCAACGGCGCTCCGCCGCACGAGGCGGCGAAGTACGAAGGCGACCAGAAGTGATCACCCCACAGGTACTTACGGATATGGGCTGGGAACTCCTGACGGAGTCGCCGGGCGGAGACGCCCTTGAGGGAGCCGACCAGCCGGGACAGGGCGACTTTGGGCGGGTAGTGCACCAGCAGGTGGACGTGGTCTCTCTCCCCGTTGAACTCCACCAGCTCGGTGTTGAAGTCCGTGCACACGTCACGCATGACCTCCTCGCAGCGCCGAAGGATCTCCTCGGTGAACGGGCCGCGCCGACACTTGGGTGTGAAGACCAAATGTGCGTGGAGGGTATGGACGACTGTTCTACCTCTGTGAATATTGGGGTTTGGTTCCCAGCGTGGTGACATAGAGCAATGGCAGGGTCACGCCCGTGAAACTCGTTGTGCAGGTGAAACTGATGCCGGAGGCCGAGCAGGCCGCCGCGCTTCTCACCACCCTGCGCACGGTCAACGAGGCCGCGAACTGGGTATCGGCGGTGGCGTTCGAGCAGGGTGTGCCGCGTGAGTACGAGTTGCGCAAGCACACCTACGCGGAGTTGAAGTCGCGGGGGCTGGGGGCCCAGGCGGCCCAGCACACCATCAAGAAGGTCCGCGACGCCTATACGACGCTCAAGGCCAACATCAGGGCCGGGAACCTCGGCAGACCGGGCTCGAAGCGGCGCAGGAAGGCCGAGTCCAAGCCCGTCGCCTTTCGGTCCGAGGCGGCCCAGCCGTACGACGACCGGTGCCTGAGCTGGCAGTACGACGCGCAGACGGTGTCCATCTGGACCACCGCCGGACGCATCCGGGATGTGCGGTTCCTCTGCTCCGCCGACGGCCTGAAGATGCTGCGCGAGCACCGGCAGGGCGAATCGGATCTGGTGGAACGCGACGGCGTGTTCTACCTGATCGCCACCTGCGAGGTCCCCGAGAGGAAGAGTTACGAGCCCGACGGGTTCATCGGCGTCGACCTCGGCATCGTCAACATCGCCACCACATCCACCGGCTACCAGGCCGCCGGGCGCGACCTGAACCGGCACCGCAAACGCCACGGCGCTCTCCGCACCAAGCTCCAGCGCAAGGGCACCAAGTCCGCCAAGCGGCTGCTGAAGAAGCGCAACCGGCGCGAGCGGCGCCATGTCTCCAACACCAACCACATCATCGCGAAGACGATCGTGACCGAGGCAGAACGCACCTCGGCCGGAATCGCCCTGGAAGACCTGGGCGGCATCCGGCAGAGGGTACGGCTCCGCAAGCCCCAACGGGTCACGCTCCACTCCTGGGCCTTCGCCCAGCTCGGGGAGTTCATCGCCTACAAGGCACGCCGCGCAGGCGTGCCCGTGGTCCACGTCGACCCCGCCTACACCTCACAGATGTGCCGCGAGTGCGGGCACGTCGACAAGAAGAACCGGGTCGACCAGGCCCTCTTCATCTGTCGGAACTGCGGGGTCGTTGCCCACGCGGACCGGAACTCTTCCCACAACATCGCCCAACGTGGCGCCATGGTGTGGAACGCGGGGCGTGAGTCACGCGTCCCCGCCACCCCGTAGGGGGTGTCTGGACGGAGGAGTCCACCCAGCAGCCAGCCGGGCACTACCTCCAAGCCCGGTCCTTCAGGACCGGGTCAAGTTGACGACTTCTGCTGCTTCTTGCGCGAGGCGGGCGCCGGGGCGGGCGCCGGGGCGGAGGAGGATCAGGCGGCGGGTGCCGGCAGGGGAGTCTGCGCGGTGCGCGTCACGTCCCCGACCACCTCGACGACATCAGGGCCGTACGCCTGCGAGTTGACGACCTTCAGCAGGCAGAAACGGATCCTCCCAGCTCATCCACCTCAGCCTCGCCGAGATCAGGCGCCTGATCCACCGTCTCACCGACCGCCGCCCAGCATCCCTCGACCACATCCTGCACTGATCCATCTGGCGCCGCAGGCGCCAATTCCAAGCCCGCATCAGTCACTACAAGCGACGCGGACACAGCCCCTGAACTGCCCAGCAATCAGAAATCAGAACAAGCACAAGCTAGTTCAGGGCGTCGAAGAGGAGGTTGAGGCCCTCGCCCATGGTGGGGTGGGTGATGACGGCGTCGCGGACCTGTCGGTAGGGCAGCCGTCCGAGGATGGCCATCTGCAGGGCGGTGATGACTTCCCCGGCGTTGCGTCCCAGCAGGGCGGCGCCGAGGATCTGGTCCGTCTCGGCGTCGACGACGGCCTTCCACGTGCCGACCGTGTCGTGGATGGTCTTGGCCCGAGGGATGGCGGAGACCGGGAGCCGGGCCACCCTGACGTCGTGCCCCCGATCGCGGGCCTCGGTCTCGGTGAGCCCGACGCGCGCGAGCTCGGGAGTGATGAACACGGTGTAGGGCACGAGCCGTCCGGTGGTGGTGGTGGCGTCGCCGCCGGTGAGGATGGCCCGCAGGACGCGGAAGTCGTTCCAGGAGGCGTGCGTGAACTGTGGGCTGCCGGCGACGTCCCCGGCCGCCCAGACGTGGTCGGCGGTGGTGCGCAGGTGGTCGTCGACGGCGACGAACCCGCGGTCGGTGAGCTCGACACCCGCCGTGTCCAGGCCGAGGCCGGCGGTCACGGGCGTGCGGCCGGTGGCCACGAGCAGCTCCTGGGCGCGGACGTCGGAGCCGTCCGCGAGGGTGACGACGACCTCGCCGTGTCCGGGCTCGCGGCGCACGGCATTCGCACGGGCCCCGAGACGGACGTCGACGCCCTGGTCGGTGAGGATGTCGGCCACCTGGCCGGCGACATCCGGGTCCTCGCGCGGCAGCAGCTGGTCGCCGCCCTGCAGCAGGGTCACACGGGTGCCGAAGAGGGCAAACATCGAGGCGAACTCGCAGCCGACGTAACCGCCTCCGAGGATCAGCATCGTCTCGGGCAGGCGCTCCAGGTGCAGAATCGTCTCGGAGTTCCACACCTCCGCCTCGGCGATGCCGGCCAGGGCGGGCACGGCAGGGGTGGTCCCGGTATTGACGACGACGTCCCGGCCGCGCACCGTCCGGGTGGCGCCGTCGTTGGCGCGGATCTCCACGGTGCGTTCGCCTACGAAACGGGCGGTGCCCAGGATGAAGTCCATGCCCGAGTCGGCGAACATCTTGGCGTGGGCGCTGACCATCCCGCCGACGACACCTTCCTTGTGCGCGCGGAGCCTGCCCAGGTCGATGGCGGGCTCACCGTCGATCTCGACGCCCATCTCGCCGGCGTGCCGCACCGTGAGGAGGGCTCGGGCCGAGCCGACGAGTGTTTTCGTGGGGATGCACGCAACGTTGATGCAGGTGCCGCCGATCTTGTCCCGCTCGACCATGACGACACTCCAGCCGGCCTTCGCCCGGTCCATCGCCAGGGACTTCCCGGCCTTGCCGTCGCCGACCACCAGCAGGTCGACGTCCTCGCCGGCCTTCTCGTTCATTTCGTCCTCCCTTATGCTCCTCCCCCGTCCACGGACACCTCGGGCGGACTCTTCCCGGCAACCTCTCTCCTCGCCGCTCGACGCGTCACGTGAGCATCAAAACCGGCCCTGTGACGCTCCCATGGCCCTGACGGCCTCGTCGGTCGTGACGACCGAGTTGGCGACGAAGTCGAAGGTGGCGACCGCGCAGGGGTAGCCGTCGCCGAGCTGGGGATGGTTCGGTGCGGCCGTGGCGTCCTTGACGACCGCGACCTCGAAGCCTTGCTCGACGAGCTCGCGCAGGTGGGACTCGACGCACAGATTGGCCGGCATGCCGGCGAGGACGACCTTGGTCTTGCCGAGCTTGCGCAGCTGGACGACCAGGTCGTTGGACTCGGGCCCGAACACCTCGTGCGGGCTGGTCACGATGGTCCGGCCGTCGTCGATGAACTCCTTGTACTGCTCGAGCCAGTTGGCACCGGCACCCTCGAAGCCCTCCGCACTCAGCGGGCTCCGGCGGGCGAACATACCCGTCTCGTGCATCATCTGCTCCACCGGGCCGCCGAAACGCCAGCCCTGGTCGGTCGGGTAGTAGTAATGGGGCGAGATCACCACGTCGTAGCCCGTGCTCTTGGCGCTGCTGAAGAGCCGATCAAGGTGCTCGACCGTGCCGATCTCGAGGATCCCGTTCCCTACCAAACCCCACGCGGCACCCTTCTCGCTGAGCACGTCGTTCTGCGAATCCGTGACGACGAGGGCGGTGGCCTGCGGGTTGATGTCCATGCCGGAACTCCGACGGTGAGGCGATGAGTCCTGGCGGCCCCGGGCCGCTCCTGGCTGCTCGGTCGCCCGGCCGCTTACCCATAGTGTGCCGCGAGCGGCCTCCAGCGGCATCTTGAGGGGCAGCGCACCACGCTCCCGCTCGCAGCGCAGCACGGGCAGGACACGGACGGGCAGTTTCTGCGAGCCGTCGGCGGCGAGGTCCTCGGCTTCATCGACGGCAAGCGAGTGCTCGACATCGGATCCGGGCCCGGCCACCACGCCGTCCACCTGGCCCGAAAGCACGGCGCCCTCGTGGACGGGATCGACCTGTCACCCACCCAGCATCAACGCGCTCTACAGGCTCACGGCACCGAACCTGAAACTTCCACTTGATCGTGGGCACCTGGAGACGGGGACGTGAGAGCCCGGAGGAAGCAGTGCCGGGTGGGAAGCAAGTACACGAAGCGGTACTCGGAGGAGTACAAGCGGGACGCGATCGAGCTGGTGCGGTCGTCGGGCCGGACAGTGACCGAGGCCGCCCGGGAGCTCAGGGTCAGTTCGGAGTCCCTGTGGGGCTGGGTGAAGAAGGCCTAGGCCGCACGGGACACCGGATCGGGACCCGGCGCCGGGCGGGCCGGGCAGAGCGCCGACGCTCCGCAGGCTGCCGAGCCGCGCCGAATCGCCGTCGTGCGGCATCTGTCGTGAGGCATCTGGAGGACCGCCTCGGTAGACGACGCACTGACCTTGACCCTGCGCTGCTCGGCCATGGCGAGCGTTTCGCCCGCCCCGATACCGCAGTGCAGCAGCACTGCTGACGTTTCGCCTGCCGGGCGTGTGAAACCCGGCATCGTATGGCTCACAGCATCCTGCGCGGTTGCGCAGCAGGGGCTGTCGGCACTACCGCCCTCAACCGATCAACACCCCACCAACGTGATGCGATGAAGGAGCGGGCCTCCCGCTCCGGCCGGGTGCGGACGATGCTCGGTCCAGGAGAAGTAGCCACCGTCCACAGGCAGGAGGCCCCTGATGGACCAGGAAACAGCCTACGACGGACCGCAGATCGTGGGCATGGACCTGCACCGCAGCCGCTCGGTGCTGCTGCGGATGACGCCGGAGGGCACGCGGCTGGGCCGGGTACGGATCGATAACAGCCCGGCCGGCCTGAAGGCCGAGATCGCCAAGGCCGGTCCGCACCCGAGGGTGGTGCTGGAAGCCACCTACGGCTGGTACTGGGCCGCCGACGCCCTCATCGAGACCGGAGCTGTCGAGGTTCAGGGTCACGTGTTCAGGTAGGTACGGGCTCATGTGTCCACCTGGTGGCCCGTCAGGCGACGCTGGAGGCTTCTTCGATGGCGGCGAGACGGTTCTTCAGTCGGTAGCTGGGGCCGTTGATAGAGATGGCGTCGCAGTGGTGGAGGAGGCGGTCGAGGATGGCGGTGGCCAGCACCTCGTCACCGAACACCTGTCCCCATTCTCCGAAGCTCTTGTTGGAGGTGAGGATGATGGATCCCTTCTCGTAGCGCTTGGAGACGACCTGGAAGACCAGGTTCGCCTCGGCGCGTTCGAGGGGCTGGTAGCCGACCTCATCCACGACCAGGACGTTCGGCCGGAGATAGGCACGAAGGGCCCCGGTGAGCCGGCCGATGGCGTCCGCGCTTTTCAGCTTGCGGACCATGTCGTCGAGGGTGGTGAAGTAGACGGAGAACCCGGCCCGGCAGGCGGCGACCGCGAGAGCGACGGCGATATGTGTCTTGCCCACTCCCGGCGGACCCAGCAGGGCGGCGTTGGCCTTGGCCTCGATGAAGGAGAGTGTGGCCAGGTCCTTGATCTTGCGGGGGTCGAGTTCGGGCTGGAACGAGAAGTCGTACTGGTCCAGCGTTTTGTGGTCCGGGAGCTTGGACAAGCGCAGTGAACTGCGGAAACGTCGCTCGTCGCGCATGGCGGCCTCTTCTTCCAGGACGAGGTCGAGGAAGTCGAGGTAGCCCAGCTTTCCCTCCTCGGCCCGGCGGGTGAAGACGTCGAGCTGGCTGGGCAGGTGGGTGAGGCCGAGCCGGGTGGCGGTGGTGCGGATGCGCGTGGTGACCAGCTCGTTCAACGGTGATCCTTGATCGTGGCAGGGGTGAAGGGACGGGTGCCGGCGAGCTGGTCGTAGACGGACAGAGGCCGCCGTTCGACCTCTACCTGCGCGGCGGCAGAGCGGGTCAGCAGGGCCTGGAGAGGGCCGGTGGCCGCCGGCGCGGGGCGGCGGAGCGGGACGACGTTGCTGTCACCGGCCTCGGCGTCGCCGGCGGTCACCGCGCGGGTGTGGCCGTCGGGCAGGCCCTCCCAGTGGGCTTCGTCGACGATGCGCTGCCCTCGGCCGAGGGCCCGCGGGTGGGCGGCCAGCAGGCTCTGGCCGGCTGTTTCGGGGGCGGTGGAGTGCAGGAACACCATGTCGGCTCCGGCGCGGATCTCGACCAGCTGCCGGTGGCGGACCTGCCGGGCCGGCACGGAGTACAGGTTTCCTTCGAAGGCGACCAGGCAGTCC
Source organism: Streptomyces incanus (assembly GCF_042656345.1). Taxonomy (NCBI): domain Bacteria; kingdom Bacillati; phylum Actinomycetota; class Actinomycetes; order Kitasatosporales; family Streptomycetaceae; genus Streptomyces; species Streptomyces incanus. Next base: position 2,018 of record NZ_JBHSPC010000165.1, on the reverse strand, counting down.
TTGCCGACGTGCCGCAGGTGGCGTCGGGTGACCAGATAGGGAGTCTGGGGCACGGGCCGCAGAGCGGCCTGGTCGCGGGCGGCCCGGACCCCGATGACCTCACCGTGGGTGGCGTGGGTGCGGGCCCTGCGCAGAGGCACCCAGGCGGTGAACGCGGCGTCCATCTCTTCCAGCGAAGCAAAAGCCCGCCCGGCCAGGACATGATCACGCACGATCGCCACCTGCCGCTCGACCCGGCCCTTCCCGGTCGGCCGGTAGGCGGCCAGGACATCGATGTCGAAGTCGTAGTGCCCGGCGAAGGCGACCGCTTCTGGGTGCAGTGGTACCGCCTTGCCCGGCGCGACATGGCGGCGGACCACGGTCTTGGTCCGGTCGTAGACGATCGCCGCCGGGACACCGCCGAAATGTTCGAACGCCCGGCGGTGGCAGGCGAAGAACGAGGCGAGATCCTGGCTGGTGGTGAAGCAGCAGAACGGATCGCGGGAGTACGACAGCGTCATGTGGAAGGAATAGACCTTCTCGATGCCGACGTGCGCAAGGATCTTGCCCTCGTCACCCCAGTCGACCTGGGCCTGGGCCCCGGGGATGACCTCGAAGCGGCGGTGCAGCCGGCGCAGTTCGTCCGTCCCGATGCCCAGCTCCGCCGCGATGCGGGGCCGGGCCTCTTGCAGATAGAGCTTGACGCGCTGGTAGTTGCCGGTGAAGCCGTACTGCTCGACCAGGCGTTCATGCACCACCGTGCCCTTGATCAGCAATTCCGCCCGCAGCATCGCGTCGATCAGCGGCGCCACCCCGGTCACCACCCGCGCCTGGGTTCCCTCGCGGCTGCTGCCCCGCGGCGGGCCCGGCGGAGCCTGTGAGGAGAGGTACTTGCGCACGGTCTGCCGGTGCAGCCCCGTCTCCCGCGCGATCTCCGAGACGCTCATCGCCCCGGACGCGTGCAGAGCCCGAAAACGCCGCAACTCCGCCCAGCGTTCCTCATTCAAGATCACGAAAAGTGGCCTCCGTACAACCTCAACCGGTCGTACGACAGCCTGCCGATCAACGCCACGAACCAGCCTTCGACACGCTACGAGCTGGACACGTTAGCTCGTACGTGGGTGGCCAGATGAGGTTGTACGCCGACAGGAGCCGAGGTGCACCTCGCCCACCCCCTGGGGGTGAAGCTGTTCAGCCACCGTAGGGTCAAGACTGACGAGAGGGACGCCGCCGACCTGGCGGACCTGCTGCGCATGGGGCGCCTGCCGGAGGCGTGGATCGCCCCACCACAGGTGCGCCGGCTGCGGGAACTGGTGCGCTACCGGCACAAGCTGGTCGGCATGCGCACCTCGGCCAAGGACCAGATCCACGCGGTGCTGGGCAAGGCCGGCCTGCACGTGCCGGTGTCCGACCTGTTCGGCCGCGCGGGCGGGGCCTGGCCGGCCACCGTCCCGCTGCACGGCGCCTACGCCACCCGCACCGCCTCGCTGCTCCGGCTGGTCGCCTTCCTCGATGCCGAGATCGCCGACCTCGACCAGCGCACGGCCCAGGCCCTGGCCGGCCATCCCGGCTACGCGGCGGTGCAGACGATCCCCGGCATCGGCCCGGTCTTCGCCGCCGTGATGGTCGCCGAGATCGGCGACGTCGCCCGCTTCCCGGGCCCCGCCCAGCTGTGTTCCTGGGCCGGGCTGACCCCGCGGCACCGCGCCTCGGACACCAAGGTCCACCGCGGGCCGATCACCAAGCAGGGCTCGTCGCTGCTGCGCTGGGCCTGCGTCGAGGCGGTGCAGCGATGCTCCGCCGACACCCCGATGCGGCGGCTGAGGGACCGCATCATTCAACGCCGCGGCACCCCGGCCCGCAACGTCGCCAAGGCCGCCGCGGCCCGCAAGCTGCTCACCCTGGTCTACTACGCGCTGCGCGACGGCGAGGTCCGCTGCCTGGCGAAGACGAGTCCGGCGTGAGCAGGCCGGAACCCGGCCGGCGCGCGATCGCGCATTGTCTGGCCCCCGCCTCGGCGGCGCGGCCGTTAACGTGAT
>NZ_JBHSPC010000164.1:178119-182912 GCF_042656345.1 Streptomyces incanus | reverse complement strand
CTGCTATGCGCCCCAACCGGTCACAACCCGACCAGCCGCACGACCCCGGAACTTGCAACCGCCCTGTGGTCTCCCCGAACGCAGGGCGTCAGGTCATCCCTTGTGGCTGATCTGTACCGGCTACGCGATCACGGGCACATAGTGGGCTGGCCGGACGAACTCACCGTCTCGGAATCGCAGGCCGCTACCCCCACAACCGAGGGATGAACTGCGATGTGTCGGCTTCGTGTCAGTGGCAGTGGTCGGCAGCCGCCGTCGTCCGCCTTCCCGCTGGCCGCGGTGGGGGGCACGTGACGGTCCGTCGCTCATACGGGGATGACACGGGCATCGGGTTTCCCTGTCATGAGGTGATAGATCCCCGGGTGGTCTGCCGGCATGAAGCCGAGGGATCGCATCTCCCCGTCATGGTTCGGGGGTCTTCCGTGCGACACTCCTGCGGGCGTTGTGACCAGGCGCCCACCGTGCCGGTCGTCCCGGCGCGGACGGGAGCAGTGGGGGGAACCGATGGAAGCGTTTTTCTACGTCATACCCGTCATCATGATCGTCGGCGTGTCCGTCATGGCCGCCAGGACCATCAGCCGCAGCAGGCAGGTCAGCGGCGCCTGGAACCACGGCCTCACGGCCGAGGGGAGATGCCTGCGGACCTACACCAGGACCAGAGGCGGCGCGGGGGACGCCGGCGTGGACACCACCCTGCACCACGTCTACGAGTTCACGACCCGAGAGGGGCGCGTCATCCGCTTCGACGAGGCGAACGGCCCGTCGACGGTCGTCGTGGGCGACCACGTCACCGTGTACTACCTCGCCGACAGCCCGGAGCGTGCCACGGCGCACGCCCCGGCCCGCGGGAAGCTCGCCGCGGGGACGGGTTGCGTGCTCGCCTTCCTCGGTGTGGTCATCGCCGGGTGCGTGGGCTTCATGGTGATCGCCCACACCGTGTTCACGGAGGCGGACGGCCTCCTGCCGTAGGACTTCCCGCACGACTGTGCGGCCGCACCCGGAATGGGCCAGGGAGCCGCGGACGGCGTCCGGCGCGAGCGCGGACCGAGCGCCGTGTCCTGGGCCCCTCCGGGGGCACAGATGATCTTGCAGAGAATCCTACTCAATTCCGGAAAATCACCTTCTGGTCGACCTGGTGTTCCAGGGCGGTGGGCCGCCCGGTAGGAGCGGAGCCTGTCGGTGACGACCACCCGCGGCACCGAGCGGGTCGTCTTCAGCAGGCGGCGGAAGAAGCGCCGGGCCGCGGCCTTGTTCCTTCGGCCCTGGACCAGGATGTCGGGCAGGCTGCCGTCGGCGTCGACGGCTTGGTCGCGCGCCGCCACGCCGCCACGTCCCGGCCGAAGAGCCCGGGCCGGCCACGCACCGTACGCTCCATCCGCGCTCTGGTGCCGTGCCCGGCGCGCGAGAATCCCAGTCGGGGCTGCCGGAGGGTGTGCGGCGAGCTGCTCGTGCAGGGGAGTGGAGGTGGCCGCCCCGGCGTCGTGGTTGCGGACGCGGTCAAGCTGGTCCGTGACAAAGAACCTCACGGATTGGCGGACGACATGTTGAGGGTCGAAGAACTGGAGGCGGCGCTGCCGTCGATGACACGGTGGCGTGTGCCTGGGGGGCGCGGTGTGGACTGGGCCGCCCTTGAGTGCGATCTCTCGGTTTCGGGACAGTGAGGTGAGGGGCAGCGGGGCTTGGGTGTGTTGATGCTGGTCGGTGGTGGTTTCGGGGTGTGGGTTCACTGTCATGAGGGTGAGATTTCCGTGGGGTATCGCTGTCGTGGGGGTGTTATCGCATGCGGGGTGACGGTGTCTCAGTTTTGTGAGTTCTGATCCGCTGGCCGGCGAGTGATTGGTCTGCTCGGGGGTGTGGATGAGGGAGAGCAGGGCCTGGCCTCGGCGGGGACGGGTGGGGTTTTGCCGGCTGTGTCTGTTCGGGCGTTGCGGGGGCCGGCGGTGCGCCGGTTGCTGGCCTTGCGTCGGGAGGGGAAGCTCACTACTGGGCAGGTGAGGTCGGCGGCGGACGTGCTGGGGGTGCGGGAGCGTGCGGTGTGGCGGTGGCTGGCCGCCGCCGAGCGGGATGAGTCCGCGGCCCGGGCGCCGGGGGAGCGGGCCGGGCTTGCGGGTGGGGAGTGGGCGGCGCGGAAGCATGACGTGTTCCTGGTCCGGCCGCGTGGCTGGCGTAACCAGGTGGGGGAGACCGATGAGGTCATCAGGGACTCCGCCTGGGCCGTATAGCCCCGGATCCCCGCCCCCTCGACCGGCGGGGATCCGGCCGTCGCCGCAAGCGCGGCGACGGCTTCGCCGTCCACCTCCGCTTCAGTCGGTCCGGCTCCGCTTCAGTCGGTCCGGCTCCTCTGTACAAATGGTCGTACGTACTTGTCTTCCGATCACGTCGAGGTCGTTCATGCCTGCCCAGCAGCCGGGTCCTGCCGTTGCCAACGTGCCGCGCCTGATCCCGCCTCGCCACGGCAGCGGCGAAACGGCCGCCGCCCCCCGCGGTGACGTCCCGGCTCAGGGGGAGACCGGCGCATCGGTCTGGCGTGTTGTCGGTGATCCGCTGGTCGCGGCGCCCAAGGGGGGCGTGTTGTCCGGCTCCCGGGTCGCGGTGAAGGACCTCTTCGCTGTCGCCGGCCATGCGATCGGGGCGGGAAATCCGGCATGGCTGCGCGAGGCGCCGATCGAGTCCGCCCACGCCGCGGCCGTCCAGGCCCTGCTGCAGGCAGGGGCGGACGTCACCGGTATCGCACGGACCGACGAGCTGGCCTACGGCCTGTCCGGGCTCAACACGCACTACGGGATGCCGCCGAATCCCGCGGCGCCCGGGCGGGTCCCCGGAGGGTCCTCGAGCGGCTCGGCCAGCGCCGTCGCCCTGGGACTGGCCGACATCGGTCTGGGCACCGACACGGCGGGCTCGGTGCGGGTGCCGACCTCCTACTGCGGGCTGTACAGCCTGCGGCCGTCACACGGTCTGGTCCCGGACACCGGCCAGATCGGTCTCGCACCCTCGTTCGACACCGTGAGCTGGATCACCCGAACACCGCACCTGCTCGGCCGGGTGTCCGACGTGCTCCTTCCGCGGCGATCCGCTCAGCCGATCAAACGGCTGCTCCTGGCCACGGACCTGTTCGACCTGGTGGACCCGGCACTGCGCCCGTCGCTGCACGAGGCGGCCCACGCGTGGGCGGACCGGCTGGCCGTCCCGCTGCAGCCGCGGAGCAGTACCTGCGCCGCACATCTCGAGGAGTGGGCGGAGGCGCTGGGTGTCCTCCAGGCCGTGGAGATGTGGCAGCTGCACGGCAGCTGGCTGCAGGCGCACCGCGAGGCCGTCTCGCCCCTCGTCGCAGACGCCATCGCTGCGGGCGAGGGCATGCCGGCCGAATACCTCGCGTGGGCCCGGGACACCGTGAGCCAGGCACGGAGCACACTCGCCGAACTGATCCCGCCCGGGACCGCGCTCGTACAGCCGGCGGCCCCGACGGCGGCTCCCCGGCCCGGCCCGGCCGTCACCGGCATGGCACTGCGTACCGCGACCGTGCAGCTGATCTGCGCGGCAAGCGTGGCGGGCCTGCCGGTGCTGACCCTGCCCGGAGTGCAGAGCCCGGCCGGCCCCGTCGGGCTCAGCCTCGTCGCGACCGCCGGAAGCGATCGCGCCCTGACCGCCGCACTCGCCGATCACACCGCCGACTCCGCGGCCCTGACACCGCCCTGACTCTGCGGGTGCCGATTAATCATCCGTCCTGGTCGCAGACGTGGTCAGCAGTCAGGTCGCGTTGCCCGGGGATGAGTGGGCAGTGCCCGTTCTGCCAGGATGGCGCGCGCGGCGCGGGGCAGTGCGGCGATCTCGCCGCGGGTGCGGCCGGGCTTGCCGCCGGTAGCGGTCAGTGGGTCCAGCGGCGGAACGCCGCGATCCACTCGGCTCCCTCGGGCGGCGGTGACGGCAGCGGCAGGTCCAGCAACCCGATCGCCTGCCGATGGGCGCCACGGCGGCACAGGGCCACCATTCCACTGCCGGGACGTAGGTCGAGATCCTCGACCACAACGTCGACGCCCAGGACCTGGGTGGTGAAAGGCAGCACCAGATGATCGGTGAGGACGGCGTGGAAGCCGGCCAGTTCTTCGTCTTCACCGTATGCGTCGACGACTGCCTCCGCGATCATCGCGTCGAGCCGGTGGTCCGGCTCCCTGGCCATGGGCCACTCCTTCTTGCCTGTGCCCCCTGGAACTCGTGAGACAGTGAGACATCCGGGCCGGTCAGTTCTTTGCGGGGGTGCCGCAGCACTTTTTGTACTTGCGGCCCGAGTCGCACCAGCACGGTCCGTTGCGCGCGGGCGGCCACAGCAGCGTCTGGTCCGGGTGCGCCGCGGCGCGCCACTCGCCGTAGCTCTGCCGGGTCTTCTGGTCGGCCGGGTCGCGGCCGGTGCGCTGGGCGTACGCCTGGAAGTCGGCCAGGGTGCCGGTGACCATGCGCACGTGGGCGGCGCCGGCCTCGTCGTAGCCGCGGGCCTCCCGCTGGATCCGCGCGGCATACGCGTCGTAGTCGCCGCCGTAGTGCGCGGTCGACTCCGGCCAGCGCGCCCGCACCGCAGTGAAGTCCTCGCGCGCCCAGCGCAGCACGATGGAGTCGAACGCCTCCCCGCCCTCCGGCACGTCCAGCCCCCGACGGCCGGGCAGGTCGCCCCACCGCTCCCGCACCAGCTCGCTGAGCGCCGCGAGGGAAGCGTCGGCCTCGGCCTCGGCGGCCAGATCGTCCTCATCCAGCTCGATGTCCAGCGCGTCGTGCAGGAAGCTGCGGCTGAGCGCCAGTCC
>NZ_JBHSPC010000164.1:144974-178092 GCF_042656345.1 Streptomyces incanus | reverse complement strand
CCTGCCTCGCACCACTTAAGGGCCGACTCGCTCTCGCCGGCCTCGGTCAGCACCTCGACCATGTCATCGAAGATCCGCAGATCCGTGAATTTTGCAGGCTGGGCGTCGAGTTCGGCCCGCAGAGCGCGCTGTGCCTCCTCGGCTTCCTGCCCGCGGCGCAGCGCGTACAGCTGGTCGACGATGCCGACCTGGGCGTCCCTGCCGAACTCGCCCCCGAACTCCACCGCGCGGCGAAAGAGCGCGAGGGCCTCCTCGTGCCGGCCGCCGCGCGCCGTGAACCAACCCGCATCCACCAGGGCACGTGGCTCCTCCGGGGCACCGGGGTGCTCCCTGGCCCACCGCTCGCACTCGGCCGCCGACGGCTCACGCCCCAGATCGTCAAGGAAAGCCGTATACGGGGTGATCACGGCACCGGACACCGGCGAGTCGCTCATGTGCAAACCCTACCGATGCCGGTGGCCGCTCGTTATCCCATACCGGACCTCATGCCGCACCGTTTCGCCGACCGTCGACGCCCACGCCCGGCGGGATCGTCGAGCCCGCGATGCCCCGCACAGCCGGGACTGCCGCAGGTCGGCGCGGCCCAAGAGGGGAACAGGCCGAAGGTGTCGGCGGCGGAGATTACCCCGGCTTCGGCCCGAGGGCGGTTGGCAGCGAGGTCAGCCCGCCGGTGAGGCTGTACACGGTGACGTAACAGATAGGTGTAGGCCCCCAGCGCCGTCCTTCCCGCTCGGGGACGGACGGCGGCGGGATCGCTGCCGGTAGCGTTCAGGGCGGCGGCTGGCCGCCTGATGGCCGGCCCGCCCAGGAGAGCGGCCGGCCCGCACAGGGTGCTGTAATAAACCATGTCGTACACTAGGGGGTGTGAAGACTTCCAGGCCCGGTAGTACGGAGAACATCTCCGTGTCCATGCCCTCCGACCTCGTCGGTGCGCTGCGCTCCCGCACCGGTAAGCGCGGAGTATCCGCCTACATCACCGAGGCCGTCCGTCATCAGCTGGCCATGGACGGGCTCGCCGAGATCGTTGCCGCCCACGAGGCTGAACACGGCCCCCTCACCGAACAGGAGGTCCAGGCCGCGCACCGCGAGCTGTTCGGTGACGGACAGGAGCCGGGCGCGGCCGGGCAGAGTGCCGCGTGAAGGAACCGCCCGCCCGTTCCATCGTCCTGGACTCGCAGGCTCTGTCGCTGCTGCTGGATAACGACCGACGGATGGTCGTCAGGATCGAGGCCGCACGCCGGGAGGGCGTTCCCGTGCTGGTCTCTGTCCTGACCATCGTGGAAGCTGTCTACGGCAAGACGGACACCGCGCGACTGAACTGGGTGCTCTCCCGACTCAAGGTCGAGGAAGTCAACCAAGCCGACTCCATGACGGCGGTGCGGCTGCTGCAAGACGCCGGCGGCCTCCACGGCCACAAATACGCCATCGATGCCCTCGTCGCCGCGATGGCCCTCCGTTCACCGGCCCCCGTGCTCGTCCTGACCTCCGACCGCGACGACTGGTCAAAGCTGTGCGGCGACCGCGTGGCGATCAGAGACCTCTGACGGGCAGTCGGGGCGGTGCCGGGAGTCCCGCGGTCTCGCGGCCCGTACCTCGCCGTTCACATGGAGGTTGGACGGCGGCATCATCATCTGTCGTGCTGCTCCGCCTGGCTTACCTCGCCGCGACCAACACCCTGGCGCTCCTGCGCCTGCTGCCGATGAGCGACCGAGAGAAGGACATCGAAATCCTGGCCCTGCGGCACCAACTGCTGGTCCTGCAACGCCAGGTCGGCAAGCCCACCTTCACAGACACCGACCGCGCCATCCTCGCCGGCCTGCTCCACTGCCTCCCGAGGGAGAAGCTGCGCCGGTTCCTGCTGTTGGTACGCCCCGACACGATCATGCGGTGGCACCGCAACCTGCTCAAGCAACGACATGCCGCCACCTGCCTGCCGAAGCGGCGCGGACGCCCACCCACCGTCCGGTCGATCCGCGCCCTGGTCCTGCGCCTGGCCCGGGAGAACAGCTCGTGGGGGTATCGCCGGATTCACGGCGAGCTCGCGGCACTGGGCATCAAGGTCGCCGCCTCCACGGTCTGGGAGATCCTCAAGGAGCACGGCATCCCGCCCGCGCCCGAACGGCAGAGCACGACCTGGGCCGACTTTCTGCGCAGCCAGGCCGCCGCGCTGTTGGCGTGCGATCTGTTCGAGGCCCGCACGCTCACCGGGGCTCGCCTGTATGTCTTCGCGGTCATCGAACACGCCACCAGGCGGATCAGGATCCTGGGCGCCACCGCGCACCCCACCGCGGACTGGATGGTGCAGCTCGGACGCAATCTCGTCATGGACCTGGAGGACGCGGGCAGCAGGGCCAGATTCCTGATCCGCGACCGCGACTCGAGGTTCACGCAGGCCTTCGACGCCGTGCTGACCGACGCCGGCCTGGAGGTCGTCACCAGCGGCATCCGGATGCCGCGGATGAACTCGACCGTAGAGCGCTGGATACAGACCTGCCGCCGCGAACTGCTGGACCGCACCCTCATATGGGACCAGCGCCATCTACTCCACGCGCTGCGCGAGTTCGAGTCCTTCTACAACGAGCATCGCCCGCACCGGACACTGGGGCAAGCGGCTCCGCTCCGTCCGCTACCCGAACCGATCACCGAACCAGGACAGATCGCGCACCTGAAGGTTCACCGACGAGATCGACTCGGCGGAATCCTTCACGAGTACCAACATGTCGCCTGAGCAGGGCGGATGATTAATCGGCACCCACAGTGCTGGTGGATATAAGGCGGAATTGGCGCCCCTAAAGGCTCGCGAGGAGGGCGAGTGGCGCGATGTTCCGGTGCCGACCTCAGTCTTGGCGGCGGTCAGGTTTCATGTAGAACGTTATGGTGTTGGTCACGATGGCTACCTCCTACATGCCCATCATGGCGGGGAAGTGCTCGACTCGAACTATCGAACCGAATTCAAGGCCGCAGTGAGGAGAGCGGGATTCGGTGACGAGCCGTGGACCGCGCACACGCTGCGCCACTTCTTTGCAAGCAGTGCCATCGCCGGCGGCGTATCACTCCTCGAAGTGTCGAGGTGGCTTGGTCACTCCACCATCCAGATCACGGCCGACATCTATGGCCATCTGACCCCGGACGCTGGTGGCAGACTGAGGGCCGTGATGGATCAGGTGCTGACGGGCGCTAGCGTGGTCGGTGCTGACCGCGAGGACCGTGCTGGTTCGGTGCTGACTACAGGGGCTGAGTAAGGGGAAACATGCAGGTCGGAGCCGCATCTTGAGAATTCTGCACACTTCCGACTGGCACCTCGGCCGGCCGTTCCACCGGGTCGGCATGCTCGGCGCCCAGGCCGAGTTCATCGGCCACCTCGTGGCGACCGTGCACGAGCACGCCGTCGACGCGGTGGTCGTGTCGGGAGACGTGTACGACCGGGCCGTGCCGCCGCTCGCCGCGGTGGAGCTGTTCGACGACGCCCTGCACCGCCTCGCCGACCTGGGCGTGCCCACGGTGATGATCTCCGGCAACCACGACTCGGCCCGCCGCCTCGGCGTCGGCGCCGGACTCATCGGGCGCGCGGGCATCCATCTGAGGACCGCCCCCTCGGCGAGCGGCACCCCCGTGATGCTGTCCGACAGGTACGGAGACGTCGCCTTCTACGGACTTCCCTATCTGGAACCGGCACTGGTCAAGGAGGAGTTCGGGGTGGAGAAGGCGGGCCACGAGACGGTGCTCGCCGCCGCCATGGACCGGGTTCGCGCCGACCTCGCCGCCCGTCCGCGCGGCACCCGCTCGGTCGTCCTCGCGCACGCCTTCGTCACCGGCGGCACCCCGAGCGACAGCGAGCGGGACATCACCGTCGGCGGGGTCGCCGCCGTACCCGCCGGAGTGTTCGACGGCGTCGACTACGTGGCGCTCGGGCATCTGCACGGCTGTCAGACCCTCACCGAGCGCGTGCGCTACTCCGGCTCCCCCCTCCCGTACTCCTTCTCCGAGGCGGACCACCGCAAGAGCATGTGGCTCGTCGACCTGGCCGCCGACGGCAGCGTCGCCGCCGAGCGGATCGACTGCCCGGTGCCGCGCGCCCTCGCCCGGATCCGCGGCACCCTGGAGGAACTGCTCGCCGACCCCGGGCTCGAGCCGCACCGCGAGGCGTGGGTCGAGGCCACGCTCACCGACCCGGCCCGCCCGGCCGACCCCATGGCCCGGCTCACCGAACGCTTCCCGCACACCCTCAGCCTCGTCTTCGAACCCGAACGCGCGCCCGACGACCCCGCGGTGTCCTACGCCCACCGCCTCGCCGGCCGCGACGACCAGCAGATCGCGGAGGACTTCGTGGCCCACGTACGCGGCGCCGGCCCCGACGAGCGGGAGCGGGCCGTCCTGCGGGACGCCATCGACGCCGTCCGCGCCGACGAGGCCGTACGGGAGGTGGCGCGGTGAGGCTGCACCAACTCGACCTCACCGCCTTCGGTCCTTTCGGCGGCTCGCTCACCGTCGACTTCGACGAGCTGTCCGCCGCGGGCCTCTTCCTGCTGCACGGCCCCACCGGCGCCGGCAAGACCTCGATACTCGACGCCGTCTGCTACGCCCTGTACGGCACCGTCCCCGGCGCCCGGCAGAGCGGGCAGGGCATGACACTGCGCAGCGACCACGCCGCCCCCGCCGTCCGCACCGAGGTCACCCTCGACCTCACCGTCGCCGGGCGCCGGCTCGAGGTCACCCGGCAACCGCCCTGGCAGCGACCTAAGAAGCGCGGCACCGGCACCACCCTCGACAAGGCGCAGACCTGGCTGCGCGAGTACGACCCGACTGCCCGGGCCTGGAAGGACCTCAGCCGCTCCCACCAGGAGATCGGGGAGGAGATCACCCAGCTCCTCGGCATGAGCCGGGAGCAGTTCTGCCAGGTCGTCCTCCTGCCCCAGGGCGACTTCGCGCGGTTCCTGCGCGCCGACGCCGAGGCGCGCGGCAAGCTGCTCGGCCGACTCTTCGACACCCGCCGCTTCGCCGACGTGGAGAAGCACCTCGCGGAGCGCCGCCGCGCCACCGAGTCCCGAGTGCGGGACGGCGACGCGGACCTGCTCGCCGACGCGCACCGGATGCAGCAGGCCGGGGGCGAGGCGATGCGGCTGGACGACCTCGCGCCGGGCGATCCGGGACTGGCCGAGAGCGTGCTGACCGCAGCCGCCGTCGCCCGCAGCACCGCCCGCGAACAGCTCACCGTCGCCCGCTGCCGCCTCACCGCGGCCGAATCCGCGCAGGCCGCCGCCGACCGGTCACTGGACGACGTACGCGAACGGGACCGGCTGCAAAGGCGGTTCGCCGAGGCACGGGAGCGCGCGGCGCGACTGGCGGGGGAGGACGGTGCCCGGCAGGAGGCGCAGACGCTCCTGGACCGCTCCCGCAAGGCCGAGGCGGTCGCCCCCGCGCTGGAACTGCGGGAGTCCGCCGACGCCGAACACCGGGAGGCGGTCGACGCCGAGACGCGCACGCGTGCCATGCTTCCCGCGGCCCACAAGGAGGCGGGCGTGGCCGGGCTCACGGCCGGCGCGCGCCGGGCCGCCGAGGAACTGGGCGGTCTCGAGTCGGCCCGCCGCGCCGAGCGACGGCTCGCCGGACTCCTCGACGAGCGGGTGGGCCTGGACCGCCAGGAGCGCGCCGACGACGACGTGCTGGACGAGTCGGCCGCCTGGCTCACCGGCTGGGAAGAGACCCGGACCGGGCTCCAGGCCCGCATCGAGTCCGCGCAGGCGGCCGCGACCGATGCCGTCGGACTCGCCGTACAACGCGACTCCGCGCACCAGCGGCTGAACGCCGCACGGCTGCGGGACCAGCTCGCCGAGGACACCGACCGCGCCGCCGAGCAGGCCCGCAGGGCCCAGGAGCAGGCGCTCGCGGCCAAGCAGCACTGGCTCGACCTCAAGGAACAGCGACTGGCCGGCATCGCCGCCGAACTCGCCGCGGGCCTCACCGACGGCGCACCCTGCACGGTCTGCGGTGCCCTCGAACACCCTGCCCCCGCCCGCAAGGACGCCGGCCATGTCGACCGCGAGGCGGAGGAGCGCGCCCTCGCCGCCCACCAGAGCGCCGAGGAACGCCATGCCGGCCACGAACGGCGCCTCGGCGTCGTCCGCGAGGCGCTGGCCGCCGCCGGAGCGGAGGCGGGGGACACGCCGACCGACCAACTCGCCCACGAGGTGGAGGAGTTGGAGGGGCAGTACGTGCGGGCCCGGGACGCGGCCTCCGTACTGCACTCCGCGCAGGAGCAGCTGCGACAGGCGGAGCACGAACACGAGCGGCGGCTGACCGCACAGCGTGAGGCGGAGATCCGGACCGCCGCGCGGGCGGGTGTCCGCGAGCGCCTCGACCAGGAACAGGCCGCGCTGGAGGGTGAGTTGACCAAGGCGCGGGGTGCCGCGGACAGCGTGGCCGCGCGCGCCGCCCAACTGGAGCGTGACGCCGCGCGGTTCGCTGACGCCGCCGATGCCGTCCGGCTCGCCGAGGGCACCGCGCAGCGGCTCAAGCACGCCGACGCCAGGCTCGCGGACGCCGCCTTCCGGGCCGGCTTCGACACCCCTCGGGCGGCGGCCGAGGCACTGCTCGACGCGGCCACCCATCGCGCACTGCAGCACCGACTGGACGTCTGGCAGCAGGAGGAGGCCGCCGTACGCGCGGTGCTCGCCGAGTCCGACACCGCGGCCGCCGCCCAGCAGCCCCCCGCCGACCTCGCCGCCGCGCAGCGTACCGGCGAGGACGCGGACCGCAGGGTGCGCGAGGCGGCCTCCGTGCGCGACGCCGCCGCCCGCCGCTGTGCCGAACTCGACCGGCTCTCCGCGCGGGCCACCGCCTCGGCGCGCCGGCTGGCACCGCTGCGCGACGAGTACGACCGGGTGGCCCGCATGGCGGGCCTCACCGCCGGCACCTCGGCCGCCAACGAACGCAGGATGCGCCTGGAGTCCTACGTCCTGGCCGCCCGCCTGGAACAGGTCGCCGCCGCGGCGACCGCGCGGCTGCACCGCATGTCGTCGGGCCGCTACACCCTGGTGCACTCCGATGACCGCACCGGGCGCGGCCGCAGCGGCCTCGGGCTGCACGTCGTGGACGCGTGGACCGGCCGGGAGCGGGACACCGCGACCCTCTCGGGCGGCGAGACCTTCTTCGCCTCGCTCGCCCTCGCCCTCGGTCTCGCCGACGTCGTCACCGACGAGGCCGGCGGGGTCCGGCTGGACACCCTCTTCATCGACGAGGGCTTCGGCAGCCTCGACGACCAGACCCTCGACGAGGTGCTGGACGTCCTGGACTCCCTGCGGGAACGCGACCGCAGCGTGGGCATCGTCAGCCACGTCCCCGACCTGCGGCGGCGCATCCACGCCCAACTCGCGGTGGTGAAGGGCCGCTCGGGTTCGACGGTACGGACACACGGGGTGGGCTGAGCCAGGCCCCGGTCGCCGCGATCGCGTCGACCCCGCACGCTCCGCCGTACGCAGCCGGGCCGGCCGCCGCAAGACGTGGAGCGGAGCCGCGGTATTGGTGTGCGCCGGGCCTTGGTCCCCACCATCATGTGTGCCCCTGCCCCGACTTCCGCACCCCGCACCCGAAACACTCCGCCGTGATCCCCTGCCCCTGCGCGGCCGGACCGCGCTGGTCACCGGGGCCGGCCGGCGCGGCGGCATCGGACACGCGGTCGCCCGACGTCCCGCCGCCCACGGAGCGAGCGTCTACCTGCACACCACGTGCCGCACGACGCCGCGATGCCCTGGGGCGCCGACCGCACCGAGGAGGTGGCCGCCTCCGTACGGGAAGCCATCGGTGACCCCTCGGCGCGGGTGATGTCCGGGCCGGGTGACCTCTCCGACCCGGCCGTGCCCGCCGAACTGCTCGACCGGGCCGCCGCCGCACTCGGCGGGCGGGCTCGACACCCTCGTCGCCAACCACGCACTCAGCGGCTGTGACGGCACCCTCGACACGGTCGACACCGCGATGCCCGACGCCCACTGGGCCGTCGACACGCGCTCGGTGATCCTGCTCGTCCGGGCCCATGCCCGGCACCGGGCCGCTCTGCCCCCGCGCACCCCGGGCGGGCGCGTGATGATGATGACGTCCGGGCAGGACATCGCGGGCGGGATGCCGGGCGAGATCGCCTACGCCCTCCAGAAGGGCGCGCTCGCCTCGATCACCCGCTCCCTGGCGACCACGCCGGCCGAGCACGCCGTCACGGTGAACACCGTCAACCCCGGCCCGGTGGAAACCGGCCACCTCACCGGCGACGCCTACGACGCCGTCGCCGCACGCTTCCCCGCCGGTCGGCGGGGGATGCCCGACGACCCCGTCCGCCTCATCGCGTGGCTGGCCACGGACGAGGCGGACCGGATCACGGGGCAGGTCATCGACTCTGAGGGAGGCTTCCGGCGCCGACGCCGGTGGAGCCGCTCCGGGGCCGGCCGCCGACGGCCCGGCTCACAGCGCCGACAGCTCCTCCACCAGGTCGTCCAGGCCCAGCGAGCCCTGGGACAGCGCCGCCATGTGCCACGCCTTGGGGTCGAAGGCGTCACCGTGCCGCTTGCGGGCGTTCTCCCGGCCCAGCAGCCAGGCCCGCTCGCCGAGCTTGTAGCCGATGGCCTGCCCGGGGATCGTCAGATAGCGGGTCATCTCGCTCTCCACGAAGTCCGCGGGACGGCTGCTGTGCGCCCCGAAGAACTCCTCGGCCAGTTCCGGCGTCCAGCGCTCGCCCGGGTGGAACGGCGAGTCCGCCGGAATCTCGAGTTCCAGGTGCATGCCGATGTCGACGATCACCCGGGCGGCCCGCATCATCTGCGCGTCCAGGTAGCCGAGCCGTTCCTCCGCGTCCGCGAGGAAGCCGAGCTCGTCCATCAGCCGCTCCGCGTACAGCGCCCAGCCCTCCGCGTTGGCGCTGACCATGCCGACGGAGGCCTGGTAGCGGGACAGGTCCTCGGCGACGTGCGCCCACTGCGCCAGCTGGAGGTGATGGCCGGGGACGCCCTCGTGGTACCAGGTCGACACCAGGTCGTAGACGGGGAAGCGGGTCAGTCCCATGGTCGGCAGCCAGGTACGACCGGGCCGGGAGAAGTCCTCCGACGGGGGCGTGTAGTACGGCGCCGCCGCGCTGCCCGGCGGGGCGATCCGCGACTCCACCTTCCGTACCCGCTCGGCGAGTTCGAAGTGGGTGCCGTCGAGCGAGTCGATCGCCTTGTCCATCAGGCCCTGCAGCCAGTCGCGGACCTCGTCGACGCCCTCGATGTGCCGGCCGTGCTCGTCGAGGTGCGCCAGCGCCACCCACGGTGTGCCGGCGCCCGGCAGGACCTTCTCGGCCTCCTTCTTCATCTCGCCGAGCAGCCGGTGGTACTCGGCCCAGCCGTAAGCGTACGCCTCGTCCAGATCGAGGTCGGTGCCGTTGTAGTAGCGGGACCAGCGGGCGTAGCGTTCCCGGCCCACGGTGTCGGGAGCGCCCTCGATCGCCGGCGCGTACACGTCGCGCATCCAGTCCCGCAGCTCCACCACGGCCGCGGTCGCGGAACGCGCCGCCTCGTCCAGCTCCGCGTGCAGCGCGTCCGGACCCGGCGAGGCGAAGTCCTCGAACCAGCCTCGGCCCTCACCGGTGTCCGCCCACTCGGTGAGCTGACCGACGAACGTGGCGGTCGGCCGCGGCGCCGCGTACAGCTTGCGCTCCAGGCCGAGCGCGAGGGACTCCCGGTAGCCCGTCAGCGCGGCCGGTACCGCGCGCAGCCGCTCGGCGACCGCGGCCCAGTCCTCCTCGGTCTGCGTCGGCGTCACGGTGAACACCTCACGCACCGAGTGGGCGACGGTGCCCAGGTTGCCGACCGAACGCAGACCCTCGTCGGCCTCGTGCACGGCGAGCTCCGCGGTGAGCCGCTCCCGCAGCAGCCGGGCGCAGCGGCGCTCGATGCCGCTGTCCGCGCCGGGCCTGGCCTCGGCCTCGTCGAGCCGGGCGAGTGTGGCCCGCTGAAGCTCCGCGAGCGCGGCCTGGCCCGCGGGGGAGAGATCGGGCAGGCGGCTGTAACTCTCCTGCACGCCGAGGTACGTACCGGTGACCGGGTCGAGGGCGATGAGATCGTCGACGTAGGCGTCGGCGACCTCGCGGGGCAGCGGGCTGTTGGTCTCAGACATGGCGACCATCCTGGTACGCGGCCCGCCGGACGTCACCCGGATTGAGCCGAGGGCGAAGACGGCAGCAGCGGACCGCAGTCCCACTGCTGGAAGATCAGCCGCGTCTCCACGCGTGCCACCTCCCGCCGCGACGTGAACTCGTCCAGCACCAGTCGCTGCAGATCCGCCATGTCCGCGACCGCGACATGGATCAGATAATCGTCCGGTCCGGTCAGGTGGAAGACGGTCAGCGACTCCGGCAGCTTCCGGATCCGCTCCACGAACGGCCCGACCAGCTCCCGCCGGTGCGGCCTGACCTGCACCGACAGCAGCGCCTGGAGCCCTCGCCCCAGCTTGGCCGGGTCCAGCTTCAGCCGATGCCCGAGGATCACGCCGGAGCGCCGCAGCCGGGTCACCCGGTCCAGACAGGTCGACGGCGCGACCCCCACCTGCGCGGCGAGGTCCCGGTACGTCGTCCGGGCGTCGTTCTGCAACAGTCGCAGCAGATGAAGATCCACCGGATCCAGTACGACAGAATCAGCCACTGGCCGAACGTAACACGGAGATCGGTTCCCGTAACCCGGCCGGTGTTCACCCTTCGGGGCATGGACGTACGCAGGGGCACGCGCAGCACCACGAGAGCACTCGCCACCGAGGCCGTGCACGCAGGCCGGGACGACCTGGCCCGGCAGGGGCTGCACGCCCCGCCGATCGACCTGTCCACCACCTACCCCGCCTACGACAGCCGCGGTGAGGCCGCCCGGATCGATGCCTTCGCCGCCACCGGCGCGGAACCGGACGGGCCGCCCGTCTACGGTCGGCTCGGCAACCCGACCGTCGCCCGCTTCGAGACCGCCCTGGCCCGCCTGGAGGGCACGGAGGCCGCCGTCGCCTTCGCCAGCGGCATGGCCGCGCTCAGCGCCGTCCTGCTGGTGCGCGGCTCCATGGGCCTGCGCCACGTCGTCGCCGTACGCCCCCTGTACGGATGCAGCGACCACCTGCTGACCGCCGGGCTGCTCGGCTCCGAGGTGACGTGGACCGACCCGGCGGGGGTCGCCGACGCACTGCGCCCCGACACCGGTCTGGTGCTGGTGGAGTCACCGGCCAACCCGACCCTGACCGAGGTCGATCTGCGGGCACTCGCCCGGGGCTGCGGCTCCGTGCCGCTGCTCGTCGACAACACCTTCGCCACGCCCGTCCTCCAGCGTCCGGCCGAGCACGGGGCGCGGCTGGTGCTGCACAGTGCCACCAAGTACCTCGGCGGGCACGGGGACGTCCTGGCCGGGGTGGTGGCCTGCGACGAGGAGTTCGCGGGGCGGCTGCGGCAGATACGGTTCGCCACCGGCGGCGTGCTGCATCCACTGGCCGGCTACCTGCTGCTGCGGGGGCTGTCGACACTGCCGGTACGGGTCCGGGCAGCCTCGGCGGGTGCCGCCGAACTCGCCCGCAGGCTCACCGCCGACCCGCGTGTGGCCCGGGTGCACTACCCGCGCATCGGCGGGGCGATGGTCTCCTTCGAGGTGCACGGGGATCCGCACGAGGTGATCGGCGGCGTACGGCTGATCACCCCGGCGGTGAGCCTCGGCAGCGTGGACTCCCTCATCCAGCACCCGGCGTCCATCAGCCACCGCATCGTCGACGCCGGTGACCGCAGGGCCGCGGGAGTCGGCGACCGGCTGCTGCGGCTCTCCGTCGGCCTGGAGGACGTCGACGACCTCTGGGCCGACCTGGACGGGGCGCTGGGCTGAGACCGGACGGGGCGCCGGGCCGAGACGTCGCGCGCGCACGCGGGGCGGCCACGGAACACCGACGGAGCGGCCCGGCGGAATTCGCCGGACCGCTCCGTCGGCGTGTCCGGTCCGTTCGGGATGCGCATCCGGACCGGGCATCGGGTCCGTGCGTCCGTCCCGTCCACGTGTTCCGTGGTGCGATGGCCCAATGACCCAATGGCCCAATGACCCAATGGCCCAATGGCCCAATGGCCCAATGGCCTACGACCGGTGGCCGATGCGGGAGCCGCCGTGCTCCTGCTCGCTGCGCTCCTCCCGCGCGTGGCGGTTCGGCCGCTGGTCCAGGCGGGCGGTGATGACCAGGGTGCCCTCCTCGATCTGGTAGTCGAGAGGGAGTTCCAGGCCGCGCATCGCGGCGACCATGCCGGTGTTGGACGCCTGCGTCACGGCGTAGACATGGGCGCAGCCCGCCTCGCCGGCCATCGCCACCAGCCGGGCGAGGAGTTCGCCGCCGATGCCCCGGCGCTGCCAGGCGTCCTCGATGAGCAGAGCCACCTCGGTCTCGTCGCCGTCCCACAGCAGATGGCCGAGGCCGACGATCCGCCCCGAGGCCGTCCGCACGGCGAGCGTACGGCCGAAGCGCGGGCCGAGCAGGTGGTTCAGGTAGCGGTCCACGTCGCCGACCGGCCCGTGGTAACGCAGGCGCAGGGTCTCGGGCGAGCACCGCTCGTGCATCGCCCTTGCCGCCTCCAGGTCGCCGGTGTCCGCCCGGCGCACGGTGGTGTCGCTGCCCTCGGGCAGCGTGAGGACGTCCTGGCCGCGGGGAACCCGGGGGCCGAGCCGGGCGTCCAGCTCCACCAGGGCCCTGGCTCGGGCGAACTCGGTGGGCGTGAACGGCAGATACGGCCGCTCCACGGTGATCACACCGCCCTCGGGGGCGCGCAGTCGCATCACGGTGTCCTCCAGGGTCCCCTCGGCCGGCACACCCTCCACCGCCTGTCGGCCGGCACCCGGCGCGGCGGGCAGTGAACGGATCGTGCACCGCCCCAGCAACTGCCGGAGTGTCAACGGGAGTTCTGCGGCGTCCAGTGCCGTACGCGTGGCGAGGCCCAGCATTCGGGTCGGCGCGTCCACCAGGTCGTGGGCGTCGGCCCGCTCGATCCAGGTGTCGGTGCCACCGGCGCCCGACACCGCCGCCGTGAGACCGGTGCCGGGCAGGTCGGCGGGGGCCCGCAGCAGGAACTCGTCGACCGTGGCCGTGCCCAGCGGGTGCGTCTGCAGACTCAGGATGTCGACGCTCTCCCCGGCCAGCGCCGTGCACAGCGCGGCCAGCGCGCCCGGTTCGTCCCGCACCGTCGTCCGCATCCGCCACAGGGTGCTCTCCGGCGGGGCACTGCGCACGGCCTCGTCGGCGGAGGACGCGGCCGGCAGCCTGTTCCACGACTCGGCCGCCGGGGGCCGGCCGCCGCCGGTATCGGATGCGGGGGGTGCGTGACCGTGGCGGCGTGCCCACCAACTGTGGAACGCCGCCATGAACCGTGCGGTCGTTTCGCCTCTCGACTGCACCTGCGGGGGACGGCCCTGGCGGTCGCACGTCTGCTCTGGCATGTCTCGACTCATGCAGCCACTGTGAAGGAAGTGTGTTTCGTGATCGCTAACGCGCTATGGCTGACGAGTAAAGAGTTCTTATGGCACCTATGATCCTTTTGTCGCTTCGCCGGTCGAGGGCTTGTTCGCCGACCGGCTACTGGCCGACCAGGCCCGGCCGCAACCGCTTCGTGTACAGCACGGTGCCGTCCTGCTCCCGCAGTCGTACGGTCAACTCTCCGCTGTCGCCGTCGATGTCGACCTCGCCGAAGAACTGGTAACCGCCGGCGGGCGAGACGTTCGCCGCGGTCGGTGCCTTCACGAACACCCGCTCCGGGCCGAAGGTGCCGTCGAGCGCGCTCGCCGGGAAGGCCCCCGCGTTCAACGGCCCGGAGACGAACTCCCAGAACGGCTCGAAATCGCCGAACGCGGCTCTCGCGGGCTGGTAGTGCTGGGCCGAGGTGTGGTGTACGTCGGCCGTCAGCCACACCGTGCCGGTGATCCGACGGTGCTTGATGAACCGGAGCAGCTCGGCGATCTGCAGCTCGCGCCCCAGCGGCGCGCCCGGATCGCCCTGGGCCACCGCCTCGACGTGCTGGGCGCCCTCGCCGGTGTCGGACACGATCAGGCCGAGCGGCATGTCCGCGGCGATCACTTTCCACACCGCCCGCGACCGTGCCAGCTCCCGCTTGAGCCACTCCAACTGCTCACGCCCGAGGATCCCTTGCGGGTCCACGGCCTGGTCACCGGCGGAGTTGGCGTTGCGGTACGTCCGCATGTCCAGTACGAACACGTCCAGCAGCGGCCCCTGTCGCAGCACCCGGTGGACCCGGCCCTCGCGATCACCCGGCCGCAGCGTGGACATCGGGAAGTACTCGCTGAACGCACGCCGCGCCCGTGCCATCAGCACATCGACGCTCTTCTCCGTGTACCGGCTGTCCGTGTCCGCGATCCGCTGGCCCGGGTACCAGTTGTTGCGCACCTCGTGGTCGTCCCACTGCACGATCGACGGCACCTGGGCGTTGAACCGGCGGAAGTGCTCGTCGAGCAGGTTGTACCGGAAGGTGCCGCGGAACTCGGCCAGGGTCTCGGCGACCTTGGACTTCTCCTCCGTGGTGATGTTCCGCCAGACAGTGCCGTCCGGCAGCGCGGCGGTCGCCGGGATCGGCCCGTCGGCGTAGACGGTGTCGCCGCTGAACAGGAAGAAGTCGGGGTCGGTCCGGGCCATCGCCTCGAAGATCCGGTAGCCGCCGAAGTCGGGGTTGATGCCCCAGCCCTGCCCCGCCAGGTCGCCCGACCACACGAACCGCACGCCCTCGCGCCGCCGCGCGGGCACCGTCCGGAACGTACCGGTGACCGGCTCGCCCGAGCGGCGCGGGTCGTCCGGGTCGGCGAGCCACACCCGGTAGTGGATCTGCTCACCCGCCGGCAGCCCGTGCAGCCGAGTGGTTCCCGTGAAGTCCGTGCCGGGGCCGAGCAGCGGACCGTGCCGGCGCTGCGGGCGGTGGAACGACTCGGTCGCCGACGTCTCGACGATCATCCGGGCCGGGCGGTCGGAGCGCACCCATACCAGCCCGGAGTCGCGCGTCACGTCGCCCGTCTGCACACCCCACTTCGCCTCCGGGCGCCCGGACCGGGCGAAGGCGGGTGCCGACCCGACGGCGGTGGGCAGGGCCAGGGCCGCCGAGGCCGCGAGCGAGCCGCGCAGGACGGCGCGGCGACCGGGGAACGAACGGAGTGACATGAATGCGCCTCCAGAGAGCGGGAGATCCGGCCGGTGTGCGCTGCCACAAGTACTCGGGCGGCACGGCCCGCACGCAAACCTCAAGTGAACAACTCGCCGTAGTGCTACGGGAATCGACGCGCCGTCAGCACCGCGGACCGTGTCCCGTCGTACTCGGTCGAGTTCCTTCGCGCCGCATCCCGTCGCGCAGCATCGCGCCGGTCCGTGCGGTCCCGTTCAGCGGCTGCCGTCGAGGAGGACGCGGGCGACCAGGGCGGGGTCGTCGTTCATCGGGGCGTGGCCGCAGCCGGGCAGCCGGATCAGCCGTGCCCCGGGGATCGTCCGCTTGGCGCGGACCCCCTGACGGGGGACGAGCAGCCGGTCGCGGAGGGCTCGGCTTCCGGGGCGCGGCTTTTGGGCTCCGGCTCCGGCGCCCTGTTCCGCGACGCACCGAATCAGCCTGGACACGGCCGCACGGGTCGGCTGGGATGGAGGGGTGAGCACCGACACCGTGACCGACGCCTTCGAGGAGCACCGCCCCGTCCTCCTGGGGGCGGCCTACCGCATGCTGGGGCGGGTGGCCGACGCCGAGGACGTGGTCCAGGAGGCGTGGCTGCGCTGGGCGGGCGGCGACCGGTCCGAGGTCCGCGAGCCGCGCGCCTACCTGGTACGCGTCACCACCCGCCTCGCCATCGACCGGCTGCGTCAGATCAAGGCACGGGGCGAGACGTACGTCGGCCCGTGGCTGCCCGAGCCCTACCTCACCGACTTCGGCGACACCACCCCGGACACCGCCGAGCAGGTGGTTCTCACCGACTCGGTCTCGCTCGCCGTCCTGGTCGTCATGGAGTCGCTGTCCCCGTTGGAGCGCGCGGTGTTCGTCCTGCGGGAGGCGTTCGGCTACCCCTACTCCGACATCGCCGCCCTGCTCGACCGCGGTGAACCGGCGGTGCGCCAGCTCGCCGCGCGGGCCCGCAAGCACGTCGAGGGGCGCCGCCCGCGCTACGACGTCGACCCCGCCCAGCGCCGCGATCTGACCGAGCGGTTCCTGGCGGCGGCGGCCGGCGGTGATCTGGAAGGGCTCATGAAGCTGCTCGCCCCCGACGTACGGCTCGTCGGCGACAGCGGCGGCAAGTCGCGCGCCCCGCTGCGCGTCCTGGAGAGCGCCGACAAGGTGGGCCGCTTCCTCGTCGGTGTCACCCGCAAGGGCTTCCCCGACTCCTCGGTCCGTCTCCTGGAGCTCAACGGCGGCCCGGCGGCACTGGTCCTCACCGGCGGCAGGCCCGACACCGTCTTCCAGTTGGACGTCGTCGACGGGCGGGTCCAGACGGTCTACGTCATCCGCAACCCCGACAAGTTGCGCTCGCTGAGGGCTGCCCAATAGGGATTGTCCGCCCGCACACGGGGCCCGCGCCGTCCGGCGCGGGCCCCGTCGTCATGTCCGATTGGTATTGACCAAGGGTGAGGGCCGTCCTATGGTCGCAGAGAAGTGAAACAACCTTTAATAAACAAGGGCGCTAAAACGCCACCGGACCCGACGATCGCGGAGGACAGGGTGGGGACCACGCAGTTGGAAACGGTGCCGGAACCGAAGTACTGGCATCTCAGGACCGTGCTCAGCGAGGCCCTGGACTCGGAGTTCTCGGTGGGCGAGATCCTGCCCAACGAGCGCGATCTGGCTGCCCGCTTCGGCGTCGCCCGTGCCACGCTCCGCCAGGCACTGGAGCAGCTGGAGCTGGACGGCAGGCTGCAGCGGCGCCGGGGCGTCGGCACCACGGTGGCCCCGCCGCGCATGGGCGTGTCCGTGGGTACGGCGCAGCACACCTGGCCCGGCGGACCCGACGACGCCTGGCAGACCGTGGACTGCACACTCGAAGCGCCCCCCGCGACCGTCGCCAAGACCCTGGTGACCGGCCGGGAGGAGCCCGTGCACACCGTACGGCGGTCCCGGGTCTCGCAGGGCCGGCCCGTTGCCGCCGAACTGCTGTACATTCCCGCTTCCTCGGTGCCCGACCTCTCCGCCATCGACGCCCCGTCGGGGGCGGCCCGCGCGCGTGCGGTACTGCGCGAGCTGCAGCACCTGGAACTGGAGCGGCACGAGAACGCGGTGGAGCTCGGCTCGGCCCGCGCGGACGACGCCAAGGAGCTGGACCGCCTGCCGGGCGCGCCCGTCCTCGTCGTCACCACCTCCTTCATCGCCCGGGACCGCGTCGCCGCGCTGTCCGTCGCCACCTACCGTGCGGACACCTGCCGGCTGACCTTCGGCGACTTCGGAGGCGTGGAGATCCACCACGGTCCCGAACGCCGCGCCTCCTGAGCACCGGCACTTCCGGGTGCCGTCCGCTGCGAGCGGGACGCGCGGTGCCGGCGGAGTGTGCGCCGCGGGCGGGCTGAGCAGACCGGCGGCGGGGCACGCCGACCGCCGCGGGGGCCAGGCACGCGGAGACGCGTGGTGCCGCGCGAGCGGTGTGCCGCCTACCGGCGGGCCGTCACCGTGCCCTCCACCGCGAAGAGCTGCTCCTCCACATGGTCCAGGGCGAGCCGCACCGCGCCCGTCGCCACCGCCGCCTCCCCGAGGCGGGACAGGGCGACCTTCGGCGGGCGCAGGCAGTAGCGGGCCAGTTCGCGCCGCAACGGCTCCAGTACGCCGTCCAGTCCGGCCGCCCAGCCGCCGATCACGACGAGTTCCGGGTCGAGGGCCAGCACCAGCGCCGCCACGTCGTGGACCAGCCGCTGAATGAAGCGGTCCATGGCCGCGAGGGCCCGTTTGTCGCCCTCGCGGGCCCGGGCGAAGACCTCGGCCACCGCCTGCTCGTCGAGCGGGTGCAGCGGCTCGTCCGTGGTGGACAGCAGCTTCTCGGGGGTCGCCTCGCGACCCAGCAGGTGCAGCGCGCCGATCTCGCCGGCCGCCCCGCCGTACCCCCGGTGCAGCCGGCCCCCGATCAGTGAACCGGCGCCGGGACTCAGCCCGGCCAGCACGAACACCACGTCGTCGGTCCCGGTGGCGGCGCCCTTCCAATGCTCGGCCACGACCGCCGCGTTGGCGTCGTTCTCGACCAGTACCGGACACGTGAAGGACCGGCTCAGCCGCTCGCCCAGACCCAGTCCCGTCCACCCGGGCAGCGCCGTGCCCAGCCGTACGGTGCCGTCCGCCTCGACGATCCCGGGCGTCCCCACGCCCACGGCCCGCAGCGAGTCGCGCGGCACCCCGGCCCGGCGCAGCAGCTCGACGACGGCGGTGCGCAGCCGTTCCAGCCGCTCGTCGGCATCGGCCGTCTCCCCGATGTCCTTGGCCTGGGCGCCGATCACCCGGCCGTCAAGGTCGGCCAACAGCGCCGCCACCCGGTGCGGCCCGATCTCCAGGCCCAGCAGATGCCCGGCCTCCGCCCGGAAGCGGAACCTCCGGGCCGGCCGCCCCTGGCGCCGCGCCGCCCCCTCCTCGGCCGCCTTCTCCACGACGAGGCCCGCCTCGATCAGACCCTCCACGACGCCCTCAACGGTGGGCCGGGACAGCCCCGTCACCCTCGTGACCTCGGTCAGCGTTGCGCAGTCCGTGGCCCGCAGCGCGTGCAGTACCACCGCGGAGTTGATCCTCCGCAACAGCGAGGGATCCCCGCCGGTCAGCCGACTCACCGTCAGTCCTCCCCGCTCGTGCGCGTGTGGGGCGGATCGTACTCGGCGCGGCGGGCCCCGGCGACCACCGGGCACGACCACCCCGGGCCACGACCGGAACCCGCCGCATCCCGCCCCGACCGCTCACGCGATCCGTCTCACGCCTTCCGTCACGTGGCCCGCCTCTGCCGGGCCCGCCTCACCCGGGCGCCACGAACCCCGACTCGTACGCCGTGATCACTGCCTGCGTGCGGTCACGCGCCCCGAGCTTCGCCAGCACTGCGCTCACATGCGACTTCACCGTCTCCACTCCCACCACCAGCCGGCCGGCGATCTCCGCGTTCGACAGGCCCCGCGCCATCAGCCGCAGCACCTCCGCCTCCCGCTCGGTCAGCCGCGCCCGCTCCAGTGCGGACCTCGCCGCCCTCTCGTCGATCACGATGGCCGACGTCTACGGCCAGGGTGTCGGCAAGGAGAAGGCCAACCCGAAGACGATGCTGCTGGTCGGCCGGAGCACCATGGTGGTGGCCACCGCGCTGGCCGTCACCTTCGCCGGCCTTCAGCTCAGCATCCTCGACCTGCTGGTCTTCGTCGGCGCGCTGTGGGGCGCGCTCGTCTTCCCGGTGCTGGCCAGCTTCTACTGGGAGAAGGTCACGAACAAGGCGTTCACCACCTCGGTGATCGCGGCGCTCGCGGTGTTCCTGCCCGTGCGCTTCAGCTGGATCCCCGTGGACGGCGCCTTCGGCATCGTCGTGGACGTGCTGGCGGTCCTCGGTATCGGTGTCGTCCTCGGCCTGATGGTCTTCGGCTTCCTGGGCGCCAAGGCGGCGAAGACCGTCGGTGTGCTGGCCGTGCTGGTCTCCGCACCGTTCGCGCTCGGATCCCTGCACGAGTACGCGACGCTGTGCGGTTCGCTCGTCGCCTACTCGGTGAGCACCGTCATCTGCTGGGCCATGTCCGTACGGCGGGAAGAAGGCTTCGACTTCTCCCTCATCGCGGAACGCACCGGAAACTTCGACGACGGGGACGCCGCCGCGGCGGCCGCCGACGGGCAGGGGGAAGCGTCCACTGTCCCCGGCCAGGCCCAGGGCCCCGGAGACGCCCCGGACGCGGACGCCCTCGAGCCCGCCGCACACACCAAGTGAGACAAGAGGAGGCACAGTGACCGTCGCCCTGAGCGTCTACGTCCTGATGTGGCCCGTCATCGTGGCCATCGTCCTGTTCGTGATCAGCCGTGGGTTCTTCCTCGAATGGCTCGACGCCCGCCGCAACGGCCAGGACATGATCTGACCCCGTCGTGGCGCGCGGCCCCGTCCTCAGGACCCGTGGAGGGTCCTGAGGACGGGGCCGCGCACATCCCGGCCGAGCAGGTCAGAGAATCGCCCCGGGAGCGTAAGCGGCGGCTTCCGGGTGCTGCTTGACGATTTCGTCGACACGTCCCACGACAGCCGCGACCTGGGCACTCGCGGCACCCGTGAACGACAGCTTGTCCGCCATCAGCGCGTCCAGTGCGGACCTGTCGAGGGGGATCCGCTCGTCGGCCGCGAGCTTGTCGAGCAGGTCGTTGCGCTCGGCGCCCTGCTCACGCATCGCGAGGGCCGTGGCGACGGCGTTCTCCTTGATCGCCTCGTGCGCGACCTCACGGCCGACACCCGCGCGCACCGCACCCATCAGCACCTTGGTGGTGGCCAGGAACGGCAGATAGCGGTCCAGCTCCCGGGCGACGACCGCCGGGAACGCGCCGAACTCGTCGAGCACCGTCAGGAACGTCTCCAGCAGACCATCGAGCGCGAAGAACGCGTCCGGCAGCGCCACCCGGCGCACGACCGAGCAGGACACGTCGCCCTCGTTCCACTGGTCGCCCGCCAGCTCCCCGGTCATCGAGGCGTAGCCGCGCAGGATCACCATCAGGCCGTTGACGCGCTCGCAGGAACGGGTGTTCATCTTGTGCGGCATCGCGGACGAGCCGACCTGGCCGGGCTTGAAGCCCTCGGTGACCAGCTCGTGTCCGGCCATCAGCCGGACCGTCTTCGCCAGCGACGACGGCGCCGCCGCCAGCTGCACCAGCGCGGTCACCACCTCGTAGTCCAGCGACCGTGGGTAGACCTGGCCGACCGAGGTGAACGCCTCGGCGAAACCCAGGTGCCCGGCGATCCGCCGCTCCAGCTCCGCGAGCCGGTCCGCATCGCCGCCCAGCAGATCCAGCATGTCCTGCGCCGTACCGACCGGGCCCTTGATGCCCCGCAGCGGATAGCGGCCCAGCAACTCCTCCAGCCGGCCGTACGCGACGAGAAGCTCGTCGGCGGCGGTGGCGAAGCGCTTGCCGAGAGTGGTGGCCTGGGCCGCCACATTGTGCGAGCGGCCGGCCATGACCAGCTCGCCGTACTCACCGGCCAGCCTGCCGAGCCGGGCCAGCACCGCCACCGTACGGTCGCGCACCAGCTCCAGCGACAGCCGGATCTGCAGCTGCTCCACGTTCTCGGTGAGGTCCCGGGAGGTCATCCCCTTATGCACGTGCTCGTGCCCGGCGAGGTCGTTGAACTCCTCGATCCGCGCCTTCACGTCGTGCCGGGTGACCTTCTCGCGCTCCGCGACGGAGGCCAGGTCGACCTGGTCGAGGACCCGCTCGTAGTCGGCGAGCGCCGCGTCCGGCACCTCGACACCGAGGTCCTTCTGCGCCCGCAGCACGGCGAGCCAGAGCTGTCGCTCCAGTCTCACCTTCTGCTCGGGCGACCAGAGCGTGGCGAGCTCGGCGGAGGCGTAGCGTCCGGCGAGGACGTTCGGGATACGGGGCTTGGCGGGCGCAGCAGTCACGTGCACGGAGTTTACCCACCGGTCACGGGCGTCGCGTGCCGGCCTCAGCCGCGGCCGGGGCCAGGTCAGAGGCAGACCGGCCGCCGTCGACCGCACAGGCTGTGAGAAATGTGTGAGAGATCGTGAGACGGCGGCCAGGCCCCCGGCACGGCAAACGGCCCCGCTCATCCGCCACGGGGAAGACGGACGAGCGGGCCGGTAGGGGGCTCTCCGCAGCGGTTCAGGGGGAGCGGGGTGCGGCTCCAGCCTCACGGCAGGCTGCCCGGTCTCGGGCTGCAGCAGTGAGCGCAGCGCGGTGAGGCAGCGGGCACGTACGTCCCCGGTCCTCCCACGCGGCGTAGAGGGTGCGCGCGAACACGGCCACGGTCTCCGGGGAAGCCGCAGGGAACGAGGGAACCTGCCGCGCGATCGCCTCGGCCTGCTCAGGAGAGCATTTCAATGGCGATTCGTGCAGGCCGGCGCCACTGGGTGATTCGGAGGGCACCACGGGACGAACCACGGGGAACGGCGAGCGCCCCGGTGCCCTCAGCCCTTCGGCGCCCTCGGTGTCACCGGTCGGCGTACGGCAGCAGCTCGGGGCGCTTCGGCGGGAGACCGTCGCCCGAGGAGCGGCCGGTGAGGCGGCGGCCGATCCACGGGAGCAGGTGCTGCCGTGCGAACCTGGCGTCCGCGACCCGGCGCGCCGACCAGTTCGGCGGCAGCGTGGCCGCCGGGGGCAGCTGCCACTCGGGGTCCTCGGGCGGGTAGCCCAGTGTCTGCCACACCGCCTCCGCGACCCTGCGGTGCCCGTCGGCCGTCAGATGCAGCCGGTCCACGTCCCACAGCCGCTGATCGCCGAGCGAGGGTGCTCCGTACAGGTCGACGACCAGCGCACCGTGCCGTTCGGCCAGCTCGTCGACACAGGTGAACAGCGCCTCCATGCGCGGCCGGAACCGCTCCTGCACGGGACCCTGGCGGGCCGGGCTGCGCATCAGCACCAGTTGCTTGCAGTGCGGGGCCAGCCGCTCCACCGCCTCGGTCAGCAGATCCCGCACCATGACCATGTCGCACTTGGGCCGCAGCGTGTCGTTCAGCCCGCCGACCAGGGTGACCACGTCGGCCCGCATGGCCGCCGCCGCGTCCACCTGTTCGTCGACGATCTGCCGGATCAGCTTGCCGCGCACCGCGAGATTGGCGTACCGGAAACCGGGAGCGACGGCCGCCATCCGCGAGGCGAGGAGGTCGGCCCACCCCCGGTACGTGCCGTCGGGCAGCAGGTCCGACATGCCCTCGGTGAAGGAGTCGCCGACCGCGACCAGGCTGGTGTGAGTGGGGTTCGTCTGCATGGCGACAGAGATGATATCCCGTGCACATACCCGCTGGTCGGTCGGCTCCCTCTCTGCTCCAGACCCGTCGGCCCTTGTGCTCCGGCCCCGTCCGGGCCCGCCGGTCCTCCCGGTCGGGGATCGCTCAGGCCCGCTGGCCGAACAGCTTCTGCAGTACGTCCTCCATCGTCACCAGCCCCGCCAGCCGCCCGTCCGCCCCGAGCACGGCCGCCAGGTGCGTACGGCTGCCGCGCATCGCGGTGAGGACGTCGTCCATCGGGGTGCTCTCCCGCACCCGTGCGATGGAGCGCATGTCCCGCAACAGGAACGGCATGTCGCGCGGTGAGGCGTTGAGGGCGTCCTTCACGTGCAGGTAGCCGACGATCCGCCGGCCCTCGTCCACCACCGGGAAGCGGGAGTACCCGGACTCGGCCGAGAGCTCCTCCAGCCCTTCGGGAGTGACGCCCACGCGCGCGTAGACCACGCTCTCCAGCGGCAGCACCACGTCCTGCACCGGCCGGCGGCCGAGTTCCAGCACGTCGTTCAGACGCTCCTGCGCGCGGTCGTCGATCAGACCCGCCTCGCCGGAGTCCTTCACCATCTGTGCCAGCTCCGCATCGGAGAAGGTCGCCACGACCTCGTCGCGCACCTCGACCCGCAGCAGCCGCAGCAGCGTGTTGGCGACGGTGTTGATCATGAAGATCACCGGGCGCAGCGCCCGGGACAGCGCCACCAGGGGCGGACCGAGCAGCAACGCGCTGCGCACGGGTTCCGCGAGGGCGATGTTCTTCGGCACCATCTCGCCCAGCAACATGTGCAGATACGTCGCGAGCGACAGGGCGATCACGAAGGACACCGCGTGTCCCGCGCCGGCCGGCACGCCCATCGAGTGGAACGCCGGTTCCAGCAGATGCGCGATGGCCGGCTCCGCGACCACACCGAGGACCAGGGTGCACAGCGTGATGCCGAGTTGCGCGGCCGCCATCAGGGCGGACACGTGCTCGAGGCCCCACAGCACGTTCTTGGCGCGCCGGTGGCCCTGTTCGGCGTGCGGCTCGATCTGGCTGCGGCGCACCGAGATCAGCGCGAACTCGGCACCCACGAAGAAGGCGTTGACGACCAGCGTCGCCAGGCCGATCAGCAGCTGTACGACAATCATCGCCGGACCCCCCTCTCACGCGTCGTGCCGTGCTTCTTGTCGTTCGTCCCACCGTCTGGCTCGGCGGTCGAATGGGCACCCGGCCTTTCGGCCGTCGCGTCCTGCGAGTGAGCGTCGGCGAGCGGCGCGTGCAGCAGCACGCGTGCCGCGCGGCGGCCGGTCGCGTCCAGCACCTCCATCCGCCAGCCGACGACCTCCAGGGTGTCGCCGACGGCGGGGATCCGGCCCAGCTCGGTGGCCACGAGCCCGGCCAGGGTCTCGTACGGCCCGTCCGGCGCGCGCAGGCCGACCCGCGCGAGCTGGTCCACGCGCGCGGAACCGTCGGCCGAGAACAGGTCGTGCCCCTCTTCGTCCGAACCCGTCCGGGCCAGGTCGGGGGTCTCATGCGGGTCGTGCTCGTCGCGGACCTCTCCGACGACCTCCTCGACGATGTCCTCCAGCGTGGCCACGCCCGCCGTACCGCCGTACTCGTCGATCACCACGGCCATGGTGCGCCGGCCGGAGAGCCGGTCCAGCAGCCGGTCGACGGTGAGCGATTCCGGGACCAGCAGCGGCTCGCGCATCATCTCCGACACGGGAACCCGGGTCCGGCGCTCGGCGGGCACCGCCAGTACGTCCTTGATGTGCGCGGTGCCGACCACCGAGTCGAAGGTGCCGCGGTACACCGGGAACCGGGACAGGCCCGTCGCCCGGGTCGCGTTTGCCACGTCCTCGCAGGTTGCCTGGACCTCCAGTGCGACGACCTGGACGCGCGGGGTCATCACGTTCTCCGCGGTGAGATCGGCGAGGTTCAGGGTGCGGACGAACAGCTCCGCCGTATCGGCCTCCAGGGCGCCCTGCTTGGCGGAGTGCCGGGCCAGCGCAGCCAGCTCCTGAGGGCCGCGCGCGGAGGCCAGCTCCTCCGCGGGCTCCACACCGAAGCGGCGCACTATGCGGTTGGCCGTGTTGTTCAGGTGAGAGATGAAGGGGCGGAAGGCGGCACTGAACCAGCGCTGCGCGTTGCCCACGTTCTTGGCGACGGCCAGCGGCGACGAGATCGCCCAGTTCTTGGGCACCAGTTCGCCGACCACCATCAGGAAGACGGTCGACAGTGCCGTGCCGAGCACCAGTGCCAGGGAGCTCGCCACCGACTTGGAGACCCCGACGCTCTCCAGCGGGCCGGAGAGCAGCGCGGCGATCGACGGCTCGGAGAGCATGCCGACCACCAGGTTGGTGACCGTGATGCCGAGCTGCGCACCGGAGAGCTGGAAGGTCAGGTTCCGTGCGGCCTTGAGCGCACCGGGGGCACCGCGCTCGCCGCGCTCCACCGCCCGCTCGAGGTCGGACCGCTCGACCGTGGTGAGGGAGAACTCGGCCGCGACGAACGCGCCGCACGCGAGGGAGAGCAGGATCGCCACCAGGAGAAGGAGTACCTCGGTCATCGGGCCACACCCGCCCCACGACCGGACGGGAAGTGAACGAGTATGCGATGCGGTGTGCGGCGACGTCGGGTACTTCGATGTCGCGTTCTACTGGGGGGCTCGCCCATGGGCGGACGCACACAACCTTTCATGAAGGACCGGGTTACCCTCCCAGAGTAAAGGACCAGCAAAGGTGTCCGGCGAGATCATCCACCGTCCGCCCGCACGCTCGGGGCCTGCCGTCCGGGAGCGGCTTGACCCAGCGTCGCCAGTGTTCCTCGGACGCGTACCCGGCGGCGCCCCACGCGCGGTGCGCGGTCTCGTTGCGCCGCAGCACCATGGCGTCCGCGCGGCGCCCGCCGAGGCCCGCGAACCGCTCCTCGGCGGCAGCCGGCAGCGCTGAGGCGATGCCCTGCCTGTGGCGGTCCGGGTGCACCGCGAGGCGGTACAGGTGGCAGCGCCAGCCGTCGGATCCTGGCGACTCACAAACATCCGTGGAGTCCTGCCCGTGCTTACAGCGGCTTGACCCAGCGTCGCCAGTGGTCCTCGCGATGGTAGCCAGCCGCGGCCCAGGTGTGGTGTGCCCGTTCGTTGGCCTCCAGGACCATGGCGTCGCCCCGGCGCCCGCCCAGGGCGAGAAATCGTTGTTCGGCCGCTTCCAGCAGGGCGGTGGCGATGCCCTGCCGGCGGTGGTCGGGGTGTACGGCGAGTCGGTAGGCGGAGCATCGCCATCCGTCGAAGCCGGCTATCACGGTTCCGGTGAGGACGCTGTCGCGCTCGGCGAGGAGCAGGGCTTCGGGGTCTCGTGTGATGAGTCGGGCCATTCCGTCGTGGTCGTCGCTGATGCTCGTTCCTTCCGCGGCTTCGCGCCAGAACTGCAACACGGTGTCGATGTCCGGGAGAGTGGCGTGGCGGATGTGGAGATCGCTCATGGGCCGAGCCAAGCAGAGCGCCCGCCTGTCCGGCGAACGGTTTCCGTGCCTCTTTCCGGCGACGGGTTGACGAGGCGGTGCAGCGCCATGGTGCCCGGGTGGTCGGCCGTTACGGGTGAGGGGATCGGCGAGTTGTCCCAGGTCGCGGCTCACGTATCACGGTGGACCCCTGGGGCTTCCGGTTCCGCCTTGTCCCAGCTGCCACCTGCGGCCACCACGGGCGATTGGATGAGGCCGACGATTCCCGTGGCCATGAGGCCGACGCCCGCGGCCTCGGGCAGCAGGTGCCAGCCCAGCGCGATGCTCTCACCGAACAGCAGGCCGCCGAGGGCAACGCTGATCAGAGCGTCTCCCAAGGTCAGGGCCGGCTGCGAGGCGGCCAGGGTGCCCGCTTGCAGTGTCCACTGGAGCAGCAGCACGCTCAGCAGGCCGGTGGCGGCGCCGGCGTAGGTGTGCCAGGTGGTGAGGACCGCGGTGGGCCCTTCCGGGAATCGTGCGGTCACTTCCTTGATGAGCGCGGCGGTGACCGCGAAGCAGGCGGCGGTCGCGGTGCCGAGCGTGGCGGCCTGCAGGGGGCCGCGCAGACGCAGGGCGGCGGCCAGCAGGACGGCGACACAGCCCGCCAGCCCGCCGCCGACGGCGAGCCAGAGCCAGTCGCCGGCCCGTTCGCCGCCGGGTGACGGCGACGCGCTGAGCAGGAAGACTGCCAGCCCGCCGGCGAGCATCACGAAGGATCGCCACGTCCCGGCGCCGGGTCGGCGGCGGAACACCGCCGACCCGATGAGCAGGGCGAACAGCAGTTCGCTGGCCAGCAGGGGCTGGACCACCGCCAGTTGTCCGGCGTCCAGGGCGATCACCTGGAAGACCGCGGAAAGCATCATGGCCGCCGCTCCGGCCCACCAGTAGGGACGGCTCAGGAGGCCCGCCAGGCGGACCGCCACCGCTTTGGCGCCGCGGCCGGTGACCTCGTCCGGCTCGACGGCAGCCCGGCGCTGCAGGACGGACGCCGCCGCGTTGGACAGCGCGGAGAGCAGAGCCATGGTGACGGTCAGCGCGTTCATGCGGATGCGTGGTCATTCAGGAGGATCCGGCCGACGGCCATTAAGCACTCCGTGGGCGAGTGGCGGCAGGCGGAGACGGATCGGGTGAACAGAGACGTATCCGCCGTATGCGCGGACAAAACCTTCCGCGTCGGCTACGGCCCACAGTGGATACGGGTCGGCGCCTGTGTCGCCCTGTGCGACGAATACCTGTTGCTCACTGGTCGATTCGACGCAATCATGCCTCATATGTGCCCATATCTCACGGTTCCTTACCCAGCCCTGCACGCGCTCGTGTCCGGTCGCGGTGCCGCCGCTGTGCCGGTGCGGCTCCTGCCGTGAGCCGGCTGCTGGTGATCAGCGCGAGCATGGGGTCGGGCCACGACATGGTGGCCGGTGAGCTGGCCCGGCGCCTGCGTGGCGCCGGACACGAGGCGGTGCACACGGACGTGCTGGAGATGCTGCCTGTCGGCATCGGGACCGGGCTGCGCAGCTTCTACCGCTCGGCGATCCGGCATGTCCCCCTGCTGTACGCGGGCATCTACGCCGCCTTCTTCCGCGCCGGTGGTGGTCCACGGCCGGGCAGTGCGCCGCTCGCGGCGCTGGCCGAGGGCCGGTTGCGAGCGAAAGTGGCGAACGAGGGCGCCGACGCGGTCGTCGCAGTCTTCCACCTCGCCGCCCAGCTGACCGGCCGGATGCGGGCCCATGGGCGGCTCACGGTGCCCAGCGCGGTGGTCATCACGGACTTCGCCGTCCACCGGCAGTGGCTGCACCGGGGGAACAACCTCACCCTGTGCCTCACCCCGGAGATCGCCCGGGAGGTGCGGTGCCGTCTGGGACGCCCCGCCGCCGCGTGCGGTGCGCTGCTGCCGGACCGCTTCCGCCCGCACCCGGCCGGCGAGGCGTACTGGCGGCAGCGGCTTACCTCCGGCGACGGGCGCCCGCCCGTGCTGCTCTCCGCGGGTGCGTGGGGGGTCGGATACCGGCTCGACGCGACGGCCCGGCTGCTGTCCGGTGCTGGCTACCTGCCGGTCGCCCTGTGCGGGCGCAACGAGCGGCTGCGCCGCCTGCTGTCCAAGGTGCCGGGGACGCTCGCCATGGGCTGGGTGGACGATATGCCGGGCCTGATCGCGGCGTGCGCGGCACTGGTCGACAACGCCGCGGGACAGACGGCGCTCGAGGCGCTCGCCGTCGGCGTCCCGGTTGTCGGGTACCGTCCGATTCCCGGTCACGGCGCGGAGGGTGTACGGCGGATGGCGGCGCTCGGTTTGACGGAGCACGCGGCGGACCCATGGCAGCTGGTGCAGTGCTTGGACCGCCTCGCCCGGGGCGGTCCGGTACCCGGCCGTCGGCTCGCCGCCGAGCGTCCCCTGTTCCAGAGCGACGTTGTACCTCACCTGGAACGGCTGGCCGCCCGAAGACGCTGACGGCCCAACGGCCGCGTCCGCAGGTAGCGGCCTGACTGCCCACCGGATCTCCGCGGCCCTACCGCGTGCCAGATCACCGGACGGTGGCATCGGCGCCCGGCCATGGGCCTGTTACGCCTGCCGCCCCGCCCCGCCGCTACGGGCCGATCGCCCCCCGACGCCGTGCTCGCCGAGCGGCCCAACTGTCAGACCCGCTGCCCGGCAGGCGTCCACCAGACTGGGCAGCGCGGCCAGCGCCGCATGCCAGCAGCCCGGTGCCGCGTGGCGATCAGTGTCGTGCAGTACCACCGTGCCGCCGCCCCACAGATCCCGCAGGACGGTCGCCACCACGGACTCGGCAGTGGCGTGAGCGGTCCAGTCGCGGCCCCAGGCCGTCCACAGGACCGGACGCAGCCCGATGTGGCGCGCGGCCAGCAGCCGGTCGCCGGTCAGGACACCGTACGGGGGCCGGTACCAGGTGGGGGCGACACCGGAAACCTCCGCCACCGCACGCGCTGTCCGCGCCAGCTGCCGGGCCTCCCTGACCGGCGCCGGCCACCAGGGCCGATTGTGTGTCCAGCCGTGGACCGCGAGTTCGTGACCGCGCCGGACGATGTCGTGGGTCAGCCGCCGGTGGCGCAGTACCTGCTCCCCGAGCACGAAGAATGTGGCACGGACCGCCAACTCCTCCAGCGCGGCCAGGAACACGGGGGTGGAGCACGGATCAGGCCCGTCGTCGAACGTGAGCGCCACGTGGTCGCTGTTGCCAATGCCCGCCAGGGTCGGCAGCCATGCCCGCCGCGGACCGGAGAGCCAGGTCCCGGCCGGCACGATGTGGGCCGCAGCGACCAGTGCCGGGGCGATGGCTGCGGCCGTAGTGAACAACCGGCCCACATCGGCGCCATCCCGCCCGCTCTTCTCCCTTTGCACCCGGCCCGCTCCGCCTGTGGGTCCGGCGCAGCTCGCTGTCGTGCCGTTCACCCGAACCGAGCCGCCAGTCGCCTGTACGACGTGGGCGCGAGGGCGCGAACCGCTGCGGGTACGCGGAGCCAGCCGGGCACGAACACCTCGTGACGATCCCGGCGCACTGCCTCGACGACTGCTGCGGCCACCCGTTCGGGAGGGATCGGACGCGGGCGCATGCGGGCGTAGGGCACGCCTCTCCGGGTGAAGAAGGGGGTGTCCACCGCCCCCGGCACGACGTGGGTCAGCCGCACGCCGGTGCCGTGCAGCTCGTAGCGGAGCGCGTCGGCGAAGGCGCCGAGTCCCGCTTTTGCCGCGGAATACACCGCTTCTTCCCGTACACCGACGCACCCCGCGATCGAGCCGATCAGCACCAGGTGGCCCCGGCGCCGCGCCACCATGTGCGGCAGGACCTGCCGGACCAGATGCACCACCGAGGCCAGATCCACGGTGAGCACCCGGTCCACCTTGCTGACGGGCATCGAGATGAACGGCCCGGCCCAGCCCACTCCGGCCCCGGCGACGAGCAGATCGATGGCCGGCACCTGCCGAAGGGCACGGTCGACCAGCCGTCGGGCACCGTCGGTGTCGGCCAGGTCGCAGGGGATCGCGACACCGGACGTCTCGCGCGCCATCATGTCCAGCCGGGCGCGGTCACGTCCGGAGACCAGCAGCGCCCACCGCTCCTTCGCCAGGGCCCGCGCGACAGCCGCTCCGATCCCCGAGGAGGCACCCGTCACGAGCGCCACGCCTGTGCCGGGCACAGTGCCCGGCAGGGGAGAAGACGAGGCCATGTACGGATCCGCCGTGGCGCGTCCCAAGCTGACCTCCTGAATAATGGGCGGCACGGCGTCGGGGACTGCGGACCGCCCGCGAGCGCACGTTCACCACTCCGCTCACCCTCGCGCATCCGCGCCTCCAACGAAGGCAACGACCATCGAGGGGTAGCCCGAATTGGCTGATTTCAAACTTTCCCCTCGACCACGCAGACGACCCGACGGCGGTCTCTTTGCACAGGACGGGCTGCTGCGATCGGAGCCCGGCCCATCGCACCATGGGGCGTGGTAGCCGATGTTGCGTGACAGGGCAGCTGTCCTGGCTCCGGCGCCGCTGGGCCTGGCCCGG
The DNA here is from genome assembly GCF_042656345.1 of Streptomyces incanus. Classification (NCBI taxonomy): domain Bacteria; kingdom Bacillati; phylum Actinomycetota; class Actinomycetes; order Kitasatosporales; family Streptomycetaceae; genus Streptomyces; species Streptomyces incanus. The sequence goes on along the minus strand of NZ_JBHSPC010000164.1, from coordinate 147,181 downwards.
ACCGAACGGACCGGATGACCGCCCGCTGCTCAGCTGTGCCGTTGTGGGTTGGGCCTGGCGGTCATGTCCGCACCGCGATAGGCCGCGCGTGTGTCTTTCCGGAACGGTCCCAGCCGGGCTTGGACCGTCTTGAAGTCCGCGCCTGGGCGGGGCAGGAGGATGGAAACGCCATGGTGTACCTCTACAGCCTCCCCGCCGCCTGCCTGCTGGGCTTCGGCTTCGTGCTCCAGCAGCATGCCGCCGAACGTGAACCGCTGTCCTTGATGCTGTCGTTCCGGCTGCTGTTGGACCTCGTGCGGAGGCCGCTGTGGCTGGCAGGCATCGGCTGCATGGTCATGGGCCAGATCCTTGGGGCACTCGCGCTGACGCACGGCAACCTGGCCCAGGTGGAGCCGTTGCTCACCACGAACCTGCTCTTCGCGATGGCACTCGCCCGGTGGATGGGCGACCAGCCGCTGGGCTGGTCCGGGTGGTTGGGAGCACTCGCTCTCAGCGGCGGAGTGGCGGCTGTCATCCTGGCGGGGCAACCGCACAGCGGCCAAGGCCAGGTCGGCATGTTGCGGCACTGGCTCGTGATCGGCTGCGTGCTGGGGCTGGCCGGGATCCTCGTCGCCTTCGCCCAGCACTTGCGCCTGCTGTACCGGCCGCCCCTCCTGGCCGCCGCGGCCGGCACCCTCTATGGCCTCCAAGACGCGCTCACCCGGGTCTCCGGCGGCATCATCGGTGACAAGGGAATCACCGGACTGCTCGTGTCGTGGGAGCCTTGGGCTGTCGTGGCGCTGGCGGTGGTGGGTTTGCTGTTGGTGCAGAGTGCCTTCGAGGCCGGGCCGTTGCGTCTGTCCTTGCCCGCGCTGAGCGCAGCCGAGCCCCTGAGCGGCATCGCCTGTGGTATCGGCTTCCTCCACGACGAGTTGCGCTCGACACCGGGCGCACTGGCCTGGCAGGCGGCCGGAGTGGTCGCGGCGGTCAGCGGCGTCTTCGTCCTCGGACGACACCCTGTCATGCCCAGCGGCGAACGGCGCCCTGAGCCCCCGGCCCACCACCCCCCGCACCGCCCCCGGCACCCGCCGTGACAACTCCGGCCCGGCACCCGCGCGGTCGGCGTTCGGCGCTCCTGCCGCGCCGTGCGACTACTGGAAGAGCGGGGCGCGGACCATGTAGGTCGCCTCGGACAAGGGCACCGCACACCGCCGTGGCACACGTCCCACGAGGTGAGCATTCCGCTGGCGATGGTCGCACGCGGGCAGCACCACGGTCGTGTACGTCTCGGCCACCGGTGACTACGTCGCGTTGAAGTAGGGGACCAGGGGTGTCATGGCGGGCACTGGGACGATTACTGGCAGTGAGCGCGAGAGCGGGTGGCCCCTGATGGCTCAGGGGCCACCCGGTCAACCGGCCGGTGTCAGCCGGTGGGGGTGCCCTCGATGGCGCAGGCGCGGCACGGGGGCTGGCCGCATGTGCACTGCGTGATCGCTTCAAGGACCCCGCGGTCGTGGTAGAGGCACTCGTCCCCGCAGGTGTGGCGCGGAATGAAGCCGGCCTGGAGCTCGTCCGGCCACGGCTCTTCGCCTTCCCGGCAGCGGGCGAACCGCTCGGGGTCGGCGGCGTGCAGCTCCTGCATGCCCGTCCGGGCCTCGTTCTCCATCTGGCGCACCATGGCCAGCGTTTTCTTGAGCTCGGCTGCGAGGTCGGAATACCGGTCGTCGTCTGTCCGCACATGGGCGGCCCGCAGAGCCATTGCGGCATTTCCCAGAAACCGTCCGGCGTCCTGGAGATCCGTGACGTGATGCAATTGAATGCCTGTCACGCCGCGTACCCAAACGGCATTGCTTCTCACGTGTCCACCTTTCGGACTCTGGGCGCCTGTATCCCATGCGGGCATGGCAGTACGCGGACATATCCCGCAGGTGCCTTCGTTTCTCGTCCGGGAGCCCGCTCGGGGCACCTCCCGCAGGGAGGTAATTCTGCGCCCGCTCCATGGACGTTAAAAGACGGCGGGCGAAAGCGTCCAGCCATATCGGAGTGAATCAGGCCACCTGGGGTGCTGGTAAATGTTGGCGGTGTTACTGGTTGGGCTGGTGGTGCTTATGTGGGGCCGCTCGGGACCTGATTCGGGTGCCGGTGGCGTTGCCTCGCGGTCCGTCCGGGGTGCGGTGCGTAGGCCGCCGGACAGGCCGGGCAGTCGGATGGGCAGGGCAAAGGGGCGA
>NZ_JBHSPC010000164.1:42514-144969 GCF_042656345.1 Streptomyces incanus | reverse complement strand
CCCCCTTCGGCCCGGGGCGGTGGGTGCCGCACCGGGCCTTGGTCGGGAGGGTGTGTGGATCCCTCGTTTCAGCAGGTCGCGGGCTTACGAGGTCACCGCGCACCGTCCGCGCTCTTCGGCCGTCGGGCCCTCCTGAGTCGGGCGGATGTCGAAGTCGAAGATCGCGGTGGGGAGGTAGAGCGAGCAGCAGGAGTTGGGGATGTCGACGATGCCGCTGATGCGTCCCTCGACGGGCGCGGACCCCAGGATCAGGTATGCCTGCTCGCCGCTGTAGCCGAGTTTCTTGAGGTACTCGACGGCGTTGAGGCAGGCGCGGCGGTAGGCGACCGTCGCGTCCATGTAGTAGTTCGTGTCGGTGTCGTGGTCGACGGAGACCCCGACGAAGGAGAGGAACTCCGAGTACCGCGGCTCGACGTTGCCCGGCATGAAGATGGGGTTGGTGGTCACGCCGTACTTCTCCATGCCGCCCTTGATCAGGTCGACGTGGAAGTCGATGAACCCGCCCATCTCGATCGCACCGCAGAAGGTGATCTCTCCGTCGCCCTGGCTGAAGTGCAGATCACCGGCGGACAGCTTGGCGCCGGGGACGAAGACGGGGCAGAAGACCCTCGACCCCCGGGTGAAGTTCTTGATGTCCTGGTTTCCTCCGTTCTCCCGACCGGGAACGGTACGGGCGCCTTCCCGCATGATGCGGTCGGCGGCGTCTCCCGTAGCCGTGCCCGCGAGTGCATTGTCGGCGAGCGGAGGCAGGCCCAGCGGCGGCACCCGGTCCGGGTCGGTGTCGATCAGGGCCTGCTCGCGCCGGTTCCACCGCTGCAGCAGGTCGGCGGACGGCGCGGTGCCGAAGAGTCCCGGGTGGGTGATACCGGTGAAGCGGACGCCGGGAAGGTGCCGGGAGGTCGCCATCTGGCCGTGGAAGTCCCAGATCGCCTTGACGGAGTCCGGGTAGTAGTCGGTGAGGAAGCCGCCGCCGTTGTTCTTGGCGAAGACTCCCGTGTAGCCCCAGCCCTGCCCCGGCGCGTCGCCCCTCTGCTGGGGGACCGGCCCGAGGTCGAGGATGTCGACGATGAGTAGGTCGCCGGGCTCCGCGCCCTCTATGCTGATCGGCCCGCTCAGCATGTGGCAGCGACTCAGGTCGATGTCACGTACATCGTTGGCCGAGTCGTTGTTGCCGATCTGCGCGTCGGTCCACTCACGGCACTCGAGGCGGAACTCGTCGCCCGGTCGCACCGTGGCGACGGTGGGGACATCCGGGTGCCACCTGTTGTGTCCGGGGACATCCTGATCACGCATCGACTTGGACTGGTCGACGCTGAAGATGACATCAGGCATGAGTGCTCCTTGTGCATTTCGGTACGGTGGCGGTCGGGCATGACGCTTGAGGTCCAATGGGGGACGCGGCACGTCTGCCTGGTGACAGGTTCTTTTTGAAACACCTCTCTACAGTTCTCCCGGTGGCGTCTCCCGAAGACGTCCGACTAATAACCGCCGCTGCCCGCTGGGGTGCCCTGCGCCACCTCTGGCCTCGGTGGCGCCTGACGGCGAGTGAAGACCCACAGCCCCCCGAACACCACGACGGCGAAGGCTCCCAGCGCGATGGCGATTTCGTCGGTGTGCACCCAGTAGCCGGCCAGCAGCAGATATGCAGGAATGACGCCGGTGACCCAGCCCTCGATGGCCGTGACCCATCCGACGTACTGGGTAAGACTCTCCATTTTGAGCCCGAGCAGCAGGAAGAAGAGCATCCACAGGAACGACCAGTAGAGCCATATCGCCCCGAATGGATAATCCTTGATGAGCCGGAAACTGACGAACGAGAAGCCCAGAGCGACGATGGACACGAAAAGCGAGTAATATCCGACGCCCGTCGTGTCCAGGCCCATGAGCAGGCCTACCCCCACATACAGGTATGTGAATCCGAAGAGGTATATTCCGGACGCCAGGAGGATTTTCCGCGGATCTCCGTTCGCGGCGATGATGAGATATGTAGGGGTCAATACCTGCAGACCGCCTACGAACAGGTTGAAAATTGCGGCGGACCGGGCGTCGACCTTTCCCAGGAGCATCATCCCGTCGAGGAACAGCACCGCGCCGACGAACAGCAGACCTACGTTAGCCACGGGGGACCCCCTAGTACCCTAAGCGTTGGATAACAATTCCGATTCCGGAAATCGGGATAGGGGCGTCCGGGATATGGGTGTCCGGATATTTTTGCTCGTGCTTTTCTCGTTCTTGCCGTACTGCTCTGCGGCCGGTGCGGGTCGGCCGCCGGCCGCCGTCAAGGGCGTGGCAGGGAGGCGATTGCCGGATGAACGCTCGCCGAACCGCATCGCGTCGGCGGCGGCCCGGAGACCACCGACGGGCTCTCCCGCGACTGTTCTTCCTGCTCATGCAGGCCTTTCAGCAGCTTCGACGGCACGCTCAGCGCCGGAGACGAGTACACACGCCGCGCCACGGCCGCACAATCCGGGCACACGTACTCGACGGGTGCCGTTCCGATCGGTAGCCGCACGTCGAAATTTCCGCAGCGATGGCACGAATATCCGTAAGTCACCATATGCGCCTCCATCCCCGCCCGCGCCGGGGTTCCTTGTCCACCCGTACCCGTACACGCTCATACGCGGGGCTCAACGTCGCAGCAAATGCGTCACTTTCCAGGCAACGCTTGTGGGAACCCGTTGTCAAACGGAGACACCGTACTGCCGAATTAAAAGAAGTCCCGGAGACCGGTGTCCCGGCAGGGAGCTGTCGAAAAATAATTCCTCGGTTCACTGTCACGGCAGCTTTAGTTCTTGATCATTGATTTGTTCGTGCAGGTCAGGTGGCTGCGGCGGCGGTGATGCTGTTCCAGCGGCGGTGGCAGGCTTGGGCGGCGGCTTGATGGCGGCGGCGTCAGGCGGATCAGCTTAGGACGTGGTCCTTTCCCCGGTGGGGCTGGGGGAAGCGCGGTGGTCCTCAGCACGTTGAGCAGTTCGCGCGGACTGCCGGGCGGGAGTTCGCTCTCGCGGGTGGCCCGGGTGGTGCGGAGGCGGGTGACGGCCAGGACGGCAGCCGCAAGCAGGCTGATCAGGCTCCAACGCATCCAGGAGTTCCAGAAAGCCACCTGGCCCTGGTCGAGACCGGTGATCGACTTCGCGTTCTGGAAGGTCTCCTCGATCTTCCATCTGGTGCAGATCACATGGGCGAGGTCGGCGAGTGCGACGGGGACGGCGGAATGGCAGCGATAAAAGGAGAGTTCGCGGATGTAGCGGTTGACGTCGCACGACGAGGAAGGAGTGCACGTCGCCTGGGGCATCCTCGGTGTCGGGGGTGTCGTCGGGTTGGACGTCGATGATCGCCCAGTCGTAGTGGCGGTCGCCTTTGAGGCCGTGGCCGGTGCGCATGCGCATCCAGGCCCGGCGGGGCAGCCGGGTGGCCAGGGCGGTTGAGGTGAAGCGGCCGGCCGGGGTGGAGACGGTGTGATCGGCGCGGACGGCCAGGGCGTAGTCGAAGCCGAGCTCGCGGACCCGGGCGCGTATCCCGCGGCCGCCGTAGACCTAATGGGCAGTGGAGGAAGGGGTGGCAGACGGCGGGCGCGGGTCGGCATGGCCACGGCCGGCTGGGGCTTGGTGGCGAAGCAGAGGCCGTCGGGCACGTGGGTGAGCAGGCGGCGTTCCTCGTCGGCGGCCCAGTCGGCGGTCAGGTACAGACTCCGGTCGATCAGAGCGTGCCCGCCCTGGGCCGCGTAGGTGAGGTGAACGGCGACCTGGCACAGGCCGACCCCGCCCCTGCTGAACTGCCTGCTGCCACTTCACCCGTCGAAGCCGGCGATCACGGTGCCGACCGGCTCCGCGACCTTCTCGGCGAGGAGCAGCGCCTCGGGATCGCGGGCGATGAGCCGCTCCACTCCCTCCCGGTCGTCGCTGATACTCGTGCCCTCGGCGGCGACCTTCCAGAAGGCCGGCACGGTGTCGAGATCCTCGGGCGTCGCGGCCCGTATACGCAGCTCGGTCATGCGCCGATCCCAGCACGCGGCCCGGCCCGCGACACGGAATTCCACGAGCCGGACGCGTCGCACGTCCGCAGGCCACCGGCCCGCCTGCCGCCGGTCCCGGCGCGTACGCCGCAACAGCGGCCACGCCATGGAGCCCGTCTGTGCGTGTCACTCGTGAGCGATCGCCTCCAGGACGTTCATCCGCGACGCGCGCAGGGCCGGCAGGAGTGCCGCCGCGATGCCGACCACCGCCGCACCGATGACGACCGCCACGATGGTGCCCCAGGGGATCGCGAGCGCGGCCATGCCCTGCAGTGTCAGCACCCGGTGTATGCAGACGCCCCACACCAGCCCCAGCACGAGGCCCAGCACCGCGCCGAACACCGCGATCACCACCGACTCCAGTCGGATCATCCGCCGCAGCTGCCGCCGGCTCAGCCCGATGGCCCGCAGCAGACCGATCTCCCGGGTGCGCTCCACCACCGACAGCGCCAGGGTGTTGACCACGCCGAGCACCGCGATGATGATCGCCAGCCCCAGGAGGGCGTAGACGAGGTAGAGCAGGACCGCGATCTGGTCATGCACGAGGTCCTTGTAGTCGGCCTGGTCACGTACCTGGACCTGCGGATACGGGTCGAGCGCCGTCTCCAGCCGGCCGCGGAGCTCATCCGCGCTCGTGCCGTCGGCGGCGTTCACGTACAGCGCGGAGTCCTGCCCGCCGGGCACGTACTTCTCGACCGCCGCGATACCGAGGAACAGTCCGCCCTGCACGCCGAAGCCCTCGCCGCTTTCCATGTCGGTGAGGGCGCCCACGGTCACCTCGGTGCGCTGCCCGCCCGGGAACTCGACCGGGATGACGTCGCCCGTCCGGACGCCGTGATCCGCGGCGAATCCGGCGTCCATGGCGATGCCGCCGTCGGCCAGCGCCGCCGCCGTGTCGCCGCTCGCGTAGGTGAGCCGGGCGACGTCGTCGACCCGGTGGTCGTACCCGGCGGCGGTCGTCTCGATCCGCTCCCCGTCCGGCAGCCGCACCGCCACCGGCGCGAACCGCTGCCGTACGACGACGCCCACGCCCTCCGTGTCCCGCACCTGGTCGGTGACCTTCTGGGAGAACGGCAGGAAGTTGGCGTTCTGGATGACGAAATCGGCGCCCAGCGTCTTGTCGATCTGCTCGTCGAAGGAGCGGGACATGGAGGCGCCGGCCACCGACATGCCGCCGACCAGGGCGAGTCCCACCATCAGCGCGGCGGCGGTGGCACCCGTACGGCGGGGATTGCGCAGGGCGTTGCGCTGGCTCATCCTGCCGACCGGTCCGAACAGGGCGGGGAAGGCCCCGCCCAGCACCCGGATCACCGGCCGCACCAGCAACGGACCGGCGACGACGGTCGCGATCAAGGTCAGTACGACGCCCAGCCCCAGCAGGGACGCCGCCGACTCCGTCCCGGCCGAGACGGCGCAGCCCACCAGGGCGGCCGCGCCGAGCGCCCCGACGACGGAACCCACCACTGCGCGGGTCCGCAACGGCCGGCCCACCCCGGCGATCTCGGCGTCGGCGAGGGCGGCCATCGGGGACACCTCTGCCGCGCGGCGGGCCGGAAGGTACGCCGCCACGAAGGTGACCCCGACTCCGACCACATACGCCGTGACGGGCGTGACCCATCCGATGACCATCTCCGTGGTGTTCAGGTTCATGCCGAAGACGCCCATCAGCCGGATCAGCCCGTAGGCGAGCCCGATACCGGCCGCCATGCCCAGCGTCGAGCCGAACAGGCCGAGCAGCACCGCCTCGGTGAGCACCGATCGGCGCACCTGCCGCCGGTCGGCGCCGAGCGCCCGCAGCAGCCCGAGTTCGCGGGTGCGCTGCGCGATCAGCATCGAGAAGGTGTTGACGATCAGGAAGATGCCGACGAGCACGGCGATCCCGGCGAAACCGAGCATCACGTACTTGATCACGTCGAGGAATTCGCCCAACTCGTCGGTGGCCGTCGCGGCCTGCTCGTCGGCCGTCTCCACCCGGTAGGCGCCGGCGCCGAGCGCCTTGGTGACACGGTGGTCGACCTCCTCGGCGGTCACGCCCGGCTCTGCCTCGACGGCGATGCTCGTGGCCCGGTCCGCCGAGCCCAGCAGCTCGACGGCGGCGACCTTGGGATCGAGGAAGAGGAGGGCCGCGCCCGGGTTGGGGGTGGTGAAGGCGGCGATCCCGACGATCTCGACGCGGAAGGCGCCCGGCTGAGCCTGCACCGACAGGGTGTCGCCGATCGCCACGTCCTCGGCGTCGGCGGTGTCCGCGTCCAGCACGGCCTCTCCGGCACCGCGCGGGGCGCGGCCGGAGGACAGCTCCACGCCACTGCGTTCGCCGGGGAACCAGTCCACCGCGCGCGTCGGTGCGCCGATCGTCGGCCCCACCGGGTCGTTGTCGCTGTCGATGACCGTGATGTTCCCGGCCTTGACGTCCGGGTGGGCGGACTTGACCCCCTCGATCCCGGCCAGCCGCTCGGCGAGCGAGGCCGGCACGGTCCGGACCTGGCCGGTGGGCACGGCCGCTGCCAGGTCGTCCGGGGGTGACACGGTCACGTCGGCGGAGGTGGATGCGAAGAGCCGGTCGAAGGTACGGGCGACGGTGTCGGAGAAGATCAGGCTGCCCGTGACGAATGCCACGGACAGGACGACAGCCAGCGCGGACAGCAGCAGTCGCCCCTTGTGGGCGAGGAAGCTCCTGAGCGTCGCCTTCAGCACGGTCTCAGTCCTCGCCGGGGGCCGGCTCGTCCAGCACGGTCTCAGTCTTTGCCGGGGTCGGCTCGTCGGACCGCACGGCATCCCCGGTGGCGGGGCCTGCTCCGGGAGCGGGTTCCGGGGCACGGTGGGAAACCGGGCCGGGGGCGAGGCCGGAAGCCGGTTCCGGGGTGAGGCCGGAAGCGCGGCCCGGAGTCGGGATGCCGCCGTCGGACCGGGAGCGGATCACGTCGAATCGCTTCATCCGGTCGAGCACCGCCTGTGCCGTGGGCCGCTCCATCTCGTCGACGATCCGCCCGTCGGCCAGGAACAGCACCAGATCGGAGTGCGTGGCGGCACCGGGGTCGTGGGTGACCATCACCACGGTCTGGTTCAGCCGGTCCACGGCCTCGCGCAGAAAACCGAGCACCTCCAGCCCCGCGCGCGAGTCGAGATTGCCGGTCGGCTCGTCCGCGAAGACCAACTCTGGCCGGGAGGCCAGCGCCCGCGCACACGCCACGCGCTGCTGCTGACCGCCGGACAGTTGCGCCGGCCGGTGCCTGAGCCGGTCCCGCAGGCCCAGCGTGTCGATGACCTGGTTCAGCCATTTCTCGTCGGGTTTCCGGCCCGCGATGTCCATGGGAAGCGTGATGTTCTCCAGCGCGTTCAGCGTCGGGATGAGGTTGAACGACTGGAACATGAAACCGATCCGGTCCCGGCGCAGACGGGTCAGCTCACGGTCCTTCAGCCCCGTGATCTCGGTGTCGCCGAGCCACACCTGGCCGGCCGAAACGGTGTCGAGCCCGGCCAGACAGTGCATCAGCGTCGACTTCCCCGACCCCGACGGGCCCATCACCGCCGTGAACCGGCCTCGCGCGATGTCCACGTCCACCGCGTCCAGGGCGAGCACGGTCGTCTCATCGGACCCGTACGCCTTCGTCAGGCCGCGGGCGCGGGCCGCGATCGAGTCGGCCGACGCGAGGCCGGGGGCGTGCTCCGCAGCGGGTGTGGACAAGACCGCCTCCTCCGTGTGGATCTCGGGCCGTTCCGGACGTGCTGGTTGCGCCCGACGATAGTGTGATCCGGCACACACCGAATATCCCTCGTAAGTGCAAGGACGCGCCATTCCGGTGTAAGGGGCACCATCCTGCTTCCCGGGTGGGAGCCGGGCGACGGGGTCGGGGGTGGCGGCGAACGAGGAATGCTTCGGTGAGCCCCGGGATGGCCTTGCCGGCGCGACGGCCGTAGCCGAGAGCGGAGCCCAACAAAGCTGCTGCTGCGACAAGTGCAGCGAGCGCCGGCACCGCTTCTCCCGGGCCCTCTGACCCGTGTCAGCTCCCTCATCCGAGCCGCGCACCAATTGGCTTGGCGAAAATTTTACCGTCGTGCCGTCCGGCCACGCGTCTGAGACCGGGCACGCCGAGGTGGCCGGTGGGAGGGCTGTCGAGCCGGGCAAGCTTGGCCTCAGCGCCGCCGAGGCCGACTGGGAGACCGGCGACTTCTCCGCGCCGGCCTTCGCGTTCGGCCTCCTCGATGCGGCCGATGAGGTTGCCGCGGATTTCGACCAGGCATGGCCGTTGGGTGGGGCCGGACGGAGCATCGAACACCGGACGCAGGCGTGCTCGTGGATGCAGGCACTGCCGTAGGCACGTCCGCAGGAGTTTGCCGGCCTGGGGGACGACCAGGGTCGACAGATCACGTACAGGCGTCACGGATTCATTCACGAACCGCATGGCGCCCGGATCTCCGAACGTCACCTGAGCTGCGGAAAGAGAGCAGCCGGTTCAGTCAACGAGGCGCCCTCGCCGCCGTCGCGCGGCACGAGGCCCAGACCTTCCACGCCCCCGTCCACGGCAGCCCGCACGCCCGAGCCGCCGCCCTGCTCCAACTGCTGCTCCACGTGCCCGCGCTGGAGCGCTCCGCCGCCCTGTTCGCCGCCGCCGTCGCGTACGCCTACCTCGTCGCCGGCGGGCTCAAGGTCGTCATCTCGTCGGTACAGGTCCGCATCTCGTCGGTACAGGTCCGCGATCCGGCCCGGCTGGTCAAGAGGGGCGAGGCCTCCGTGGACGACATGGCCACCGAGTTGCGCCGATGGAGCGAGTGAGCGGCTCGGGCCAGTGGTCAGCTCCGGCCCGTCGCCGGATCGTCCGCCGTATCGCGCGCGGGCCGCCAGGCGGTGCCCAGCACGCAGTACGACGTCGGCAGCTTCGGCCCGTTCTCCGGCATCAGCGTGCGCCGGTACGGGCCGAGTTCGAAACCCGCCCCCCGCAGAGCGCCGATCGGTTCCCGCGCCACATGGCAGCCACCGGCCAGCGGCGGCCACACCGTCCGGTCCAGGGTGCGCTGGGTGAACCGCATGACCTGGCCGCCGCCCCGCCCGTGCTCGAAGAACCGCACCTCGCCGCCCGGCCGCAGCACCCGCCTGAGCTCCGCGAGCGCCCGCGTCACGTCCCGCACACTGCACAGCACCAGGGAGATGACCGCCGCGTCGAACGCCTCGCTCTTGACCGGCAGTGCCTCCGCCGCACCCGGCGCGACATCCACCGGGACACGGGCGCGCAGGGCGGCCTCCACGGCCAGCTTGCGCAGCACCCGCTCCGGTTCGATCGCGACCACCTCCGAGACGGTGCCCGGATAGTGCGTGAAGTTGAGGCCGTTGCCCGCGCCGACCTCGATCACCCGCCCGGACAGCCCGCCGAGCAGCCTCCGCCGGACCGTGGCCATGCCCGCGCGGGTCTCCGCGGCCACACTGACCCGCGCGTAGTAGCGGGCGAACAGCGGGTGGTGCACGGGATCCCGCGCCACCTTCGCGGAGCCGGCCACCATGGGGATACCTCCCTGCCTGGACGAACCCGGGAACCGAGGCGGACATGAGAACCGCCGCCTCCCGCAGGACGAGCCCTCCGGGCTGGGGCCCTACCGGGATTGTCCCCAGCGAGAACCCCTTGCACCCCCCCCGCACTGGTACCCGGTCACGGGGTCCCGCGGGACCCCGTGACCGGGTACCAGTGCGCCGCGCGGGAGATCAGCCGGCCTCCAGCTCCCGGAACGCCACCGCGTCCCACATGCCGTCCAGCCGCGGCGCCAGCCATCGTGGAGCCGACGCGCGGAAGCCGGCCGGGGGCAGGCCTGCCGCCCCGGCCGGAACCGCGCCCAGCAGCGGCACCCCCGTCACCTCCGGCAGGTCCCGCACGTTGCAGCGTGCGGCCAGATCGGCCTCGGCGGGCCAGCTGCCGATCACCACGCCCGCCGGTTCGAGCCCGCGCGAGCGCAGTTCGCGGATCGTCAGCTCTGTGACGTTCAGGGTGCCGAGACCCGCCGCCGCCACCACGAGCACCGGCGCCGACAACAGCGCCGCCGCGTCCGCCAGCGTCCCGCCGTCCTCGTCGAACCGGACGAGCAGCCCGCCCGCGCCCTCCACGAGCACCAGATCGTGCTCGGTGGCCAGCTTGGCGGCGGTCTCGGCCACGTCGTGCGGACGCACCGGTGCCCGACCCGCCCGCCGGGCGGCGGTGGCGGGTGCCAACGGGTCCGGATACCGGGCGAGTTCGGTGGCCGTGACGGCCCCGGCGAGCCGCGTGACCTCCTCGGCGTCCCCGGGTTCGTCCGGCCGCACTCCGGTCTGCGCCGCTTTCAGCACGGCCACCGACCGTCCGGCCGCCAGCGCCGTCGCGGCGACCGCAGCCGTCACCACCGTCTTGCCGACCTCGGTGCCCGTGCCCGTGATCACCAGTACCGGCATGTCATCCCTCCTCGGCCGCCGCGCACACCGCGTCCGCGATCCGGGCCACGTCAGTGTCGCCGGTGACGTACGGCGGCATGGTGTAGATGAGATCGCGGAACGGCCGTAGCCACACACCCCGGCGCACCGCCGCGCGCGTGGCCGCCTCCATGTCCACGGCGTGATCGAGTTGGACGACGCCGATGGCACCGAGGACCCGCACGTCACGGACGCCCGGCAGACCGGCCGCCGGCGCCAGCCCGTCGCGCAGGCCCGACTCGATGCGCTTGACCTCCGCGAGCCAGTCCTGCCCGAGCAGCAGTTCGATCGAGGCGCAGGCCACGGCAGCCGCCAGCGGATTGCCCATGAACGTCGGACCGTGCGCCAGCACCGGTACGTCGCCGCGCGAGATGCCGTCGGCCACGCGCGCGGTGCACAGCGTCGCCGCCATGGTCAGATAGCCGCCGGTCAGCGCCTTGCCCACGCACATCACGTCGGGCGTCACCGCCGCGTGCCCGGCCGCGAACAGCGCGCCCGTACGCCCGAACCCGGTCGCGATCTCGTCGAACACCAGCAGCACGTCGTGTGCGTCGCACGCCTCGCGCAGCACCCGCAGATACGCGGGGGAGTGGAAGCGCATGCCGCCCGCGCCCTGCACCACCGGCTCCACGATCACGGCCGCCAATTCCCCGGCGTGCCGCCCGATCAGCTCCCGCAGGTGCTCGGCGTACGACTCCTCGTACTCGGCCGGCGGGGCCTGTGCGAACACCTGCTCCGGAAGCACCCCGGTCCACAGCTCGTGCATCCCGCCCTCGGGATCGCAGACCGACATCGGCTGCCAGGTGTCGCCGTGGTAGCCGCCCCGCCAGGTCAGCAACCGCCGCTTTTCGGGCCGCCCGAACGAACGCCAGTACTGCAGGCACATCTTGACGGCCACCTCGACCGACACCGAGCCCGAGTCGGCGAGGAAGACATGCTCGAGGCCGTCGGGTGACATGTCGACAAGGAGCTTCGCCAGCCGGACGGCGGGTTCGTGCGTGAGCCCGCCGAACATCACATGGCTCATCCGCCCGAGCTGGTCGCGCGCGGCCTCGTTCAGCACCGGGTGGTTGTAGCCGTGGATCGCCGACCACCAGGACGACATCCCGTCGACCAGCTCGCCCGAGCCGTCGGCGAGCCGCAGCCGGACTCCGCTCGCCGACTCCACGACGAGCGGCTCCCCGCGGCCCGGCATGGGCCCGTACGGATGCCAGACGTGCCGCCGGTCCAGCTCGAGCAGTTCGGGTACGGACCACTCAGGCATTGGGCGCGAGATCCGTTCCGGCACCCCGCCGGCGGACGGCGACGAGATCGGTACGCGGCCCGTCGGCCGGGCCGGCCCCCTCCGTGGCCGTCCCCGGGCCCGAGGACCCCTCCGCCCCTGCGCCTGCGCTCACGCCCGGGGGCGCCTCCGCGCCCCCGCACACCCCCGCGCCGGAGGACGCCGGCCCGCACCCGCCGCCGTCCTCGTGGGACCCGCACCCGCCGCCTCCGTGCGACCCGCACCCGCCCGCGCCCGCCCGGTGTTCCGGCAGTGTCACCCGGTCGGTGCCCTCCACCTCGAACCCGGCGTCCGTGATCATCTCCAGGTCGGCCCGGCCCGCCTGGCCCTCGCTGGTGAGATAGTCGCCGAGGAAGATCGAGTTGGCCAGGTGCAGCGCGAGCGGCTGCATGGTGCGCAGATGCACCTCCCGGCCGCCCGCGATCCGTACCTCGACGTCCGGGCACACGAACCGCACCATCGCCAGGATTCTGAGGCACCGCTGCGGGCTGAGGTTCCATTCCTTCGCGAGCGGCGTGCCCTCGAAGGGGATCAGGAAGTTCACCGGCACCGAGTCCGGGTCCAGCTCGCGCAGCGCGAAGACCACGTCGACCAGGTCAGCGTCGCTCTCACCCATGCCGGCGATCAGACCGGAACAGGCGGACAGACCGGCGGCGTGCGCCTTGTGCACGGTGTCCACGCGGTCGGCGTACGTGTGCGTGGTGGTGATGTCCCCGTAGGTGGCCTCGGAGGTGTTGAGGTTGTGGTTGTAGGCGTCCGCGCCCGCCTCGCGCAGCCGCTCAGCCTGGCCCTCGGAGAGCAGTCCGAGGCAGGCGCACACCTCGACGCCCTCGTTGCCCTCCTTGATCGCCCTGATCGTGTCGGAGACACGGTCCACGTCACGGTCGGTCGGACCGCGGCCGCTGGCCACCAGGCACACCCGCTTGGCGCCGCCCGCCAGTCCGGCCGCGGCCGCCTGCGAGGCCTGGTCGGGCTTGAGCCAGGTGTACTTCAGGATGTCGGCCTTCGAGCCGAGCCGCTGGGAACAGTAGGAGCAGTCCTCCGGGCACAGGCCGGACTTGAGGTTGACCAGATAGTTGAGTTTCACCCGCCGCCCGAACCAGTGCCGCCGCACCTTTCCGGCCGCGGCCACCACGTCGAGCAGATCGTCGTCGGATGTCCCGAGGACGGCCAGCGCTTCCTCACGGGTCGGCGTCTCGCGCCGAAGCCCCTTGTCCACCAGCGTGTTCAGCAGGTCCATGAGAGCCGATCCTGTCCTATTCGGACGCGCTGGCCAAGGAGGGTTCGTACAACAGAGGCGCCGTCGGCTGTGTGCATGGCCACACTGTGGTTCGGCGGCCGTCCCGCTACTGTCTGTTCATTGCCTACAAAAGCACCCGGAGGACCCATGGCGTTCGGCTGGATCGACGAGCAGGCGGAGCTGCGCCGCCGGGCCGGGCTCGTACGGACTCTGCGCCCGCGCGCCGCCGACGCACCGCTCCTCGATCTGGCGAGCAACGACTACCTGGGCCTCGCCCGTCATCCGGAAGTGGCCGAGGGCGCGGCACGGGCCGCGCGGACCTGGGGCGGCGGGGCCACCGGGTCCCGGCTCGTCACCGGCACCACCGAGCTGCACACCGAGCTGGAACGCGAACTGGCGGACTTCTGCGGCTTCGAGGCGGCCCTCGTCCTCTCCTCCGGATACGCGGCCAACCTCGCCGCCGTCACCGCGCTGGCCCCGCACGACTCGCTGATCGTGTCCGACGCGGGCAACCACGCCTCGCTGATCGACGGCTGCCGGCTGGCCCGGGGCAGGACGCAGGTCGTGGCGCACGCCGAACCGGACGCCGTGCGCAAGGCGCTGAGCGGGCACGACGGAGCCGCCGTGGCCGTGTCCGACACGGTCTTCTCGGTCGACGGGGACGCCGCCCCGCTCGCCGCGCTGGCGGGTTCGTGCCGTGAGCACGGGGCGGGGCTGGTGCTCGACGACGCCCACGGCCTCGGGGTGCTCGGCGACGGCGGACGCGGCGCCCCGCACGCGGCGGGGCTCGCCGGCGCCGAGGACGTCGTGGTGACGCTCACGCTGTCCAAGTCGCTCGGCAGCCAGGGCGGAGCCGTGCTCGGCCCGGCACGGGTCGTCGAGCATCTGGTCAACACGGCCCGGACGTTCATCTTCGACACGGGCCTCGCACCGGCGGCCGCGGGAGCCGCACTCTCGGCCCTGCGTCTGCTGCGCCGTGAACCCGGGCGTGCGGCGCGGGCGGGCGCGGTGGCGCGCGACCTGCACCACCGGCTGACGGCCGCGGGCCTCGAAGCCGTACGGCCCGACGCCGCGGTCGTCTCCGTGCGTGCCCCGTCCCCGGAGCAGGCCGTGCGATGGGCGGCCGACTGCCGGGCGGCCGGCCTGTCCGTGGGCTGCTTCCGTCCTCCTTCCGTGCCCGACGGCATCTCACGGCTCAGACTGACCGCCCGCGCGGACCTGTCCGGGGCCGAGATCGAACGCGCTGTACAGGTGATCGGCGACACGCGGCCATGAGTCGGCGGGGCACGGCCGTGAGTCGCCCGATGACGGACGGTCGGATGGGTGCCGGCGAACCGGCAGGTCAGTGAACCGCGGCCACGAACTCCGCCCAGCTCCCGGGGGAGATGAGCAGCGCGGGTCCGGCCGGGTCCTTGGAATCGCGCACGGCGAGCAGTCCGGCTCCGGGGCCGGAGGCCGGCCGGGCCGTCTCCACGCAGTTGTTCGCGCCCGTGCTGTAGCTGCTGCGCAGCCACCGCACACCGGGCAGGTCGGTGCTGGAGGGAAGGGTCCGAGGCGGAGCGGGCATCATGCCTCCTTACACGCCGGCAGCTGTCCCGGCGATGAAATCCAACGAGTCCTCTGGCGAAAGGGCGTGGATCGAGAGGGCGTTGAAAGCCTCCGAGTACGCCCGGAGGTCTTCTTTCCACTCCAGGTAGAGGCTACTCGTCAAGTGGTCGAGAACTACAACGTCCAGATCAGAAGTGCGCGAAAATGAGAAGATTACGAAAGGTCCGGTGACGCCGATGTGCGCTCCGGCTGTGAACGGCAGTACCTGAAGCCTTACTTGGGGGAGGCGCGCCGCCTCCACCAGCCGTTCCAGCTGACGGGCCATGACGCCGGGGCCGCCGACCTGCCGCCGCAGCACCGCTTCGTCGAGGACCGCGCTCAACTCCATCGGCGGATCCGCCCGCAGGACGTCCTGCCTGGCCAGCCGTACCTCCACCAGCGTGTCCAGCCGCTCCTCGGAGGCGTCCTCCAGAGCGGCCTCGGTCACCGCCCGCGCGTACTCGGGCGTCTGCAGCAGTCCCGGAACCACCGTGGTCTCCAGGGTGCGCATGGCGCTGGCCTGTGACTCCAGGCTGATGAAGTCCCGGTAGGTGGGCGGCAGTACCCCGCGATACGCGTGCCACCAGTGGTGCCGTCCACCGTTGTCGTCGGACCCCGCCAGCACCAGCAGCAACTCCCGCAACTGGACGTCGGTCAGACCGTAGGCGTCGAGCAGTAACCGCACATCGGCCGGTTTCACCCCGCTCGTGCCCGTCTCGATGCGGCTCACCTTCGACTGGTGCCAGCCCACCAGCCGGGCCGCCTCACCACTGGTGAACCCCGCCGACGTGCGCAGCGAGCGCAGTTCGGCGCCCAGTTTCCGGCGGCGTACCGCGGGACCGTGCTGCATGGTTTCCCCCTACTCCCTCAGGGTCACCCAAATACGGCCTCCCGTCGCAGAGTTCACCGATTTGAGCGACAGATATATGCATATCTTGGCCGTATCGTCGCCGACGGCCTGCGGTGATGGCAGTCTGGCGACGAAGCGCCAGTGCGGGACCGTACTCGAATCAGCCGCTCCGTGTCGGACTGCGGTCCCGTGGAAAGGGACGACATCGCCATGGCAGACCATCTGGAAGCATCCATCACTCTGCCGAGCGAGCCCGCCTCGGTCTCCGCGGCCCGCGCCCATGTGGTGGGCACGCTGGCGGAATGGGGCATGCCGGAGGACACGGACGTGTCCGACACCATCCGGCTGATCGTGTCCGAACTCGCGACCAACGCCGTGCAGCACACCCTGGGGCAGTCACCCACGTTCACCGTGGACCTCGTCCTCGACCGCGACGACCAGCTGTGCATCGGGGTCACCGACAGCCACCCGAGGTTCCCCAAGCGGCTCCCCGCCGCGGTCCAGCAGGACAACGGCCGGGGACTGGTCATCATCCGCTGGCTGGCCATGGAGTGCGGCGGCAGGATGAGGGTCCGCCCCACCGGAGAGGGCGGGAAGACCGTCTCCGTCGTCCTCCCGTGGGCCGTCCCCGCCGAGCCGGCCACGGCGGTCGAAGTGGCAGGACAGCAGGAACCGTAGGGGGCCATGGCAGGAACGGGGGCGAGGACGAGGGCGGAAAGAGGAGCGAGCAGGGGCAGATGCAGAGGCGGAGGCAGAGAAGCGGAAGAGGACCTGCCCACCCGTTCGGGCGATGCGCAGGTCCTCGAGCCGCCGCACCGGTGTGTTGTCCGGGCGTCGTTCGGTGCGTTCGGCGGGGCGGCGGCAGAGGGGTGCCGCCGCCCTCGCGGGTCACTTCACCCGGCCGTACCAGACGCTGCGGGTCCAGATCTTCTGCAGGCGCACCACGTCCCCGGTCTTGGGCGCGTGCCAGAGCTTGCCCTGGCCCGCGTAGATGCCCACGTGGTAGACGTTCTGGCCCGAGTGGAAGAAGACCAGGTCCCCCGCCTTGCGGTTCGAGGCGGAGACGTGGCGGGACTTGTTGTACTGCTGGGCCGCAGTGCGGGGCAGCTGCTTGCCCGCCTTCTTGAACGAGTAGAGGGTGAGTCCGGAGCAGTCGAAGCGGCTCGGTCCGGTGGCGCCCCACCGGTAGGGCGCGCCCTGCTTGGACGCGGCGATCTTGAGGGCCTTGGCGGCCGGAGTCGCGGCCGCCGCCTCCGAGGCGGTGCCAGGGAGGACGATCGAGCCGCCCACGGCGGCGAGGGTGAGGGCCGAGGCCGTGCCGGCCCTGGCCATGAGAGACGGGACACGATTGAGCGCGGTCATGCGCAACCCTTCGTCAGCCGCCTGTGAAGGATGACCTGTCGGATTCGGGCTGGCGAAGTTGCCCGGCCGCACGAGTGCGGCTTCACCCCAAGGGCTGCCCGGCGCGGAAATCGAACTCCCGTCCCGGCGACCCGTCTTGCTCGGGTCCTCCACTCCTGCCGATCCACTCCTGTCGACCGGTCATCCGGGCGGCGGCAGGACTCGGCGTCCGCCCGGATCGCCCCGCCGCGGTGGCGGGGTCTTGTCGTCAGTGAGCGATCTTGGCAACCGTCGGCCCGAAATCCCAATGGAACCGGGGGTTTGTGTTGTTACTCACCACTCATCCGTTCGAGTGGACAGCCCCGCGTCCGGGCTGTCGTCCGGAGTGCCGAGGAGTCCCGGACCAGCATCGGAATGACCTGTTCCGGTACGCGGCCACGCGTGGTGCGCAACTGTGACGGCCCGAAAAGAAGGGAACATATACACCGGTTGGCGGTACCCCCTTTGGTCCGTTTCAACTTCGATGCGGACGTGCCGCCGACGCCGTCCCCGGCCGGACCGGTACAGGCGTCAACTGCCGGAGCCCGGCGGCAACGTGACCCGGGCCGTGCGTCGGTCGCCGTCCAGCACCCGCAGGGCCCGGGCCAGCGTGGCGGCGTGCAGTTCGGTCTCGCCGCGCCGGTGCATCAGGGTCAGCGCGTCGCGCAGTGCGACGGCCTTGCCGACCAGCGCCTGTGCGGCGCGAAGTCCACGATAGGTGTCGCCGTCGCGGGCCGGGTTGATCCGGCCGAGCAGGTCGACGGTATCGAGGTAACAGTCGATCAACTCGGCCTCGGCGCGGGTCAGCGCGGGCAGTGGTGGCAGTTCGGGGGGCAGCATCGGCGGCTCACCTCGCGCCGGGAGTGGGGCGCGGGCTCTCACGGTCGGTCAGGATCCGGCCGGCGAGGCCGTACGTCACCGTCGCCCGCGCGTCGAGGACGGTGTCCCGCTCGATGTCCGACCGCGCCTGCTCCGGGGTGCGATGGGTGTGCCGGACCAGCATGTCCTCGATCCGGTCCCGGACCCGTGACAGTTCCTCCGCCTGGACGGCCGGATCGCTCGTGCTTCTCTCCGCCGGCTCCCACAGCACCGGCTGACGGAGCACCAGTCGCGCCCCCGGCAGGACGTACCGCTTGCCCGGCGTCCCGGCGGCCAGAAGGAGCGCGGCCGCCCCGTCCGCCCGGCCCAGGCAGACCGTCTCCACCTCGCAGGTGACGAAGCGCAGGGTGTCGTAGATCGCCGACATGGCGTGGAAGGAGCCGCCGGGGGAGTTGACGTAGAGGGCGATGTCCCGGTCGGGGGCCCGGTGCTCCAGGTACATGAACCGGGCGATCAGGTCGTTCGCGGAGGTCTCGTCGATCGGCGTCCCCAGGAGGACGATCCGCTCCTCCAGCAGCTTCGCGTGCGGATCCGTGGTCCGGTACCCGGAGGCCGTGTGTTCGGTGAACCCGGGCACGGCATGACGGGCGAGCGGTCGGGTCATTGGCTCCTCCTCATGGCGACTATCCGTAAAAAATGTACAGGACGTACGTGACGTTATGATGGGGGTATGGCCTACGAGATTCCGGTGACGCAAGCGAGGGCTGAGCTCGCCGACCTGATCAACCGTGTGGTGTACGGCGGTGAGCGCGTCGTCGTGACCCGGCACGGAAAGCCCCTCGTCGCCCTCGTTTCCGCCGACGACCTGCGGCGACTCGACCAGCTCCAGGAGCTCGAGGAGAGCCGGAAGCCCGCCGGCGAGCAGATGATCAGCACGGTGGCCGGGGTCCACGGGGCCGCGTCCGCTCCCCGCGAACAGCAGCGCTTCGACATCGCCGCGGAGCACCGGGGGACAACCACGTCGTAGGCGGCCCGAAGCCCCCGTCGCCCCGCGATCCGGCCCGGCGGACGAACAGTGAGGGGCGGCCGGATGACTCCGGCCGCCCCTCACTCATGGGCTGCTCCTGCGCTTACGAGGCCGGCGGCCTGCCCGACTGGTGGTTCAGCTTCGCGGCAACCGCGGGAGCCGACGCTTCTCCTCCGCCTTGCGCTCGGTCTCCTCCGCCTTGGCGACGGCCGCGTACTGGTCCACGTACTCCTGTCCGGACAGCGTCAGAATGGCATACATGATCTCGTCGGTGACGGCACGCAGGATTGCCCGCTCGTCCTCCATGCCCGCGTAGCGGGAGAAGTCGAGAGGTGCGCCGAAGCGGATCGCCACGGGGTGGATGTTGGGGACGACCTTGCCGGGCGGTTGCGCCTCGAAGGTGCCGATCATCGCGCACGGAATCACCGGGACGCCGGCCTTGAGAGCCATCACCGCGACCCCGACCTTGCCCTTGTAGAGGCGCCCGTCGTGCGACCGCGTGCCCTCCGGGTAGATGCCGAGCAACTCCCCCTTGCCCAGCACCCCGAGACCCTCCCGGATAGCGGCCTGGCCTGCGTCCTTGCCGGAGCGGTCGACCGGGATCTGCCCCGCGCTGTGGAAGAAGAACGCCGTCAGCCGGCCCTTGATGCCGGGCCCGGTGAAGTACTCGGCCTTGGCGAGGAACGTGATGCGCCGCTTGAGGATCGAGGGCATCAGGAAGTGGTCTGCGAACGACAGGTGGTTGCCGGCGACGATGGCCGCACCGGACGACGGCACGTGCTCCAAGCCCTCTATTCGAGGCCGGAAGACCAGTCTCAGCAGCGGGCCCAGAAGTACATATTTCAGCAGGTAGTAGAACAAGGGCGCGCTCCTCGACTCCGTCGGACGGGCCCAGCGGCGTGTTGCAGCAGGTCAACCGGCACGTCGTGGGGTTGTCAGTGTAGGTCGGGGCGGGACTGTCCGGCACCATGTGCGACAGGGCCGGAGTGCGGGCCGAGACGGAGCCCGCCGGGCGGCTGAACGACCGTCAGCGCACGGGCGGGCGAGGACGTGTGGTGCAGCGGCCCTCTGTCCGGGCCCGCTTCACGGGCGGAGCGCCCCGAGGGGCTCCTTCCCCAAGCTCTCGGTTTCTCCCCCACTCTCGACTTCGCTCGAGCGGGGGACCCCCATGAGCAGGGGAGACCCCCATCGGCTTCGTACCATGCGGGTCTCCGTCTCCTCCGACATGGACGAACCCGTGGCCCACGCCCTGCTCGCCGAGCTGCGCGAG
The DNA here is from genome assembly GCF_042656345.1 of Streptomyces incanus. Classification (NCBI taxonomy): domain Bacteria; kingdom Bacillati; phylum Actinomycetota; class Actinomycetes; order Kitasatosporales; family Streptomycetaceae; genus Streptomyces; species Streptomyces incanus. The sequence continues at coordinate 125,069 of NZ_JBHSPC010000164.1, read as the reverse complement.
TGCGGCCACGAGGTGCGCGTGCACGGTGCCCTGAGACCCGGGAGCGATGCGCGGTGGGCGTTCTGCCCCGAGGCGGCCGCCCGCGACGTCGCCGACGGGACCGCGGACCGGGCGGTGGTGTGCTGCTGGACCGGCACGGGTGCCTCGATCGCGGCCAACAAGGTGCCGGGCGTACGGGCAGCCCTGTGCGCGGACGCCTACACGGCGGACGGCGCGCGCCGCTGGAACGACGCCAACGTGCTGGCGCTCGGCTTGCGGCTGACGTCCGAGCCGCTGCTGAAGGAGATCCTCGACGCCTGGTTCGCCCCGGTGTCCGGCCGGGACGAGGAGGAGCGGAGCAACGTGGACCGGCTGGCCCGGCTCGACGGCACACGGCCCACCACCGGCTGATCGGTCCCGTTTCCGGACGTGGCGCGAACCGCCACGGCCGGGTCACAGCCGGACGACGATCAGCGCGGTGTCGTCGGTGGCGCCGCCGGGCGGCAGCAGCTCCAGCAGCACAATGTCCGCCAGCGACTCCGGATCCCGTGTCCGGTGGCGGCGCAGCGACTCGGCGAGCCGGAACAGCCCGGTGTCGATGTCCTCCCGGCGGCGTTCGACCAGACCGTCGGTGTAGAGCACAAGGGTGGACCCCGACGTGAACGTGGTCGTCGCCTCGGGCCTCGTGGACGGTTGAAGGAGGGCGTCGAGCGGGGGATCGGTGGCCCGGTCGAGGAACTCCACCCGCCCGTCGCGGTGGACCAGCACGGGTGGGGGATGACCGGCGCTGCTGTACGTGATGGTGTGCCGGTCGAAGTCGACGAAGGTGGTGACCACGGTCGCGGACTCGGCACCGTCGACCACATGGGCGTAGCGCCCCACGACGTCCAGGGCCTCGGCGGGCCCTGCCGCGACCCGCGAAGCGGCGGTGAGCGCGCTGCGCAGCTGGCCCATGACCCCGGCCGCCTCCAGCCCGTGCCCGACCACGTCACCCACGGACACGCCGATACGGTGGCCGCCCACCAGGTCGACCAGGTCGTACCAGTCCCCGCAGACGTTGAGCGCGCCCACCGCCGGGCGGTAGCGCACGGCGGCCCGGTGGTGACCCACCTGCCGAGGGGCGGGCAGCATCGCCTCCTGAAGTACCAGCGCCACCTGCCGCTCCCGGGCGTGCGCCTGGCGCAGCCGGTTGTTGAGCTCCTGCAGCTCGCGTGCGCGCGCGTACAGCTCGGCCTCCAGGACCCGGCCCTGGTCGATGCCGGCGCGGTCGCGGGCCCGCATCAGCTCGGTGACCTCCTCGACCCGGTGCACGATCAGGACCACGCCGCCGTCGCTGCCCAGCACCGGCGTGTTCACCGGGCTCCAGTAGCGTTCCTCCCACTCGCCGGGGTGCTCCTGGCTCTCGACGTCGTAGCGCTGCAGGGCCATGGTGTCGCGCTCGCCGGTGGCCACGACGCGCAGCAGCGAGGCGTGCAGGCTGCGCGCGCCGGAGGAGCCGGGGTTGTTCGGGTTGTCCGGGAAGACGTCGAACAGGTAACGGCCCAGCAGCTCCTCCCGGGAGAGCCCGGTGCCCTCGAGGAACGCCTCGTTGACATCGGCGTACACCAGATCCGGGGTCAGGATCGCCACCATGCCGGGCAGGGCCTGGTACACCGCCGCGTAGTCGATCGCCGTCTGTGTCATGACCACTGCCTCTGTGACGGAATTGCCTAATTTTTTCACACCGTGAGTGAAATGGGCGGGTTGAGGTGGCTGCTCGCGAGGTGTGCGGTGCCGGAGGTGTCAGCCGACGGGAAGGCCGCCCGGGCCGGTCAGCGACTGCTCGGCCCAGATGACCTTTCCGCCGGGAACGAAACGGGTGCCCCACCGCTGGGCGAGCTGCGAGACCAGCAGCAGCCCGCGCCCGCCCTCGTCCATGGCGCGGGGATGACGCAGATGGGGTGTGGTCGCACCGCCGTCGAACACCTCGCAGACCAGTGCACGCTCCCGGATCAGCCGCAGCCGGACGGGGCCGGCGGCGTGCCGGATGGCGTTGGTGACCAGTTCGCTGACGATCAGCTCCGTGGTGAAGACCAGCTCCTCCAGGCCCCAGCGGCCCAGCTGCCGGGCGGCCGTCCTGCGGGCCTCGGCCACCACGGCCGGATCCGCCGGCAGGTCCCAGAACGCCACCTGGCCGGTGTCCAGGAGGCGGGTACGGGCCAGCAGCAGCGCCACGTCGTCGTACGGGCGGACCGGTACCAGGGCGTCCACCACGGCCCGGCACTGCTGCTCCAACGAAGTGGTGGACCCTTGCAGTGCCTGCCGCAACCGGTCCTGGCCGGTGGCGGTCGAACCCGTCGTCGTGTCGGTCAGCAGCCCGTCGGTGTGCAGGGCGAGCGTGCTGCCCTCGGCCAGGGACAGCTGCACCGCCTCGAACGGCGGGCCGCCCACGCCGAGCGGGGGCCCTGCCGGCAGCTCGACGAAGCCGACCGTGCCGTCGGGCGCCACCAGAGCGGGCGCGGGATGACCTGCGGCGGCCATCGTGCACCGGCCGTCGACCGGGTCGTAGACGGCGTACAGGCAGCCGGAGCCCATCGAATGGCCGTAGCTCCCCTCCGGCGTGGTCTCTCTGTTCCGCGCCGCCAAGTCGTCGAGATGCGCCAGCACCTCCTCCGGCGGCAGATCCAGCGCGGCCAGGGTCTGAACGGCGGTCCGCAGCCGGCCCATCGCGGCGGCGGCGTCGATGCCGTGTCCGGGAACCTCGCCGATGACGAGGGCGACGCGGGCACCGGACAGCGGGATCAGGTCGTACCAGTCGCCGCCCAGGCCGGTCAGTTCGTCGGCCGGGCGGTAGCTCGCGGCCACCTCGACGGCGTCCTGCTCCGGGAGCCGGCGGGGCAGCAGGCTGTGCTGCAGCACGAGCGCCGCGTCCCGCTCCCTGGTGTAGCGCCGGGCATTGTCCACACAGACGGCGGCGCGGGAGACGAGGTCCTCGGCGAGGTTCAGGTCGTCCTCGCGGAAGGGGTCCCGGCGGCGCCGGAAGAAAACGGTGACGCCCAGGGTGACACCCCGGGCGAGGATCGGCACGATCATCACACTCTGCAGACCCAGCTCCAGGAACGTGGCCTCCCGACGGCCCGACGTGCTCTCGGCCCACTCCAGGGCGAGCGGGTCGAGCTGCTCCTGTCGCCAGGGCCGGCCCGTGGTGAGGCAGCGGGCCGGCGGGGAGCCGGGCAGATAGGAGAGCAGCGCGCCGATGTCCCGGACCGTGCGCGGCAGATCCTCGTACGCCGACCGGTGGCCCGCGCGGCGCAGCGGCACCCTGTCCGTCTCCGCGAGCGGTCCGGGCGGGAGCTCGGCGCCCCGCGGCACCGTCTCCAGAAGGTCCACGGTCACGAAGTCCGCGAGTTCCGGGACGGCGACGTCGGCCAGCTCCTGCGCGGTGTGCATGACGTCCAGGGTGCGGCCGATGTGCTGCCCGGCCCGGTCGAGCAGCGCGAGGCGCTGGCGCGCGCGGTGCCGATCGGTGATGTCGACGACGCTGTAATGGACGCCCATCGGGTGGCCCCGGTCGTCGTCGAGCCGGGTGAACGACAGCATGTGCGCCGTCTCCCGCAGCGGCGTCGAACGGACCTGGCCGACGTGCTCGAAGCCCGTCACCGGCTCGCCGGTCTCCAGCACACGACGCATCTGCGCCTCGACGGACCCGGCGTCCAGGCCGGGCTGGACATCGGCGAACCGCAGTCCCAGCCGCTGCTGGGCGGGGCCGCCGCCGAACTGCTCGAGAGCGGGGTTCGACCACACGTACCGCAGGTCCGTGTCCACGATCGCGAGCCCGATCGCCGATCCGGCGACCATCTGCTCCAGCATCGTGCGGCTCATGTCCCAGCCGGAGGAGCCGGCCAGCTCCGACAGCAGCACCAGCAGGGACGAGTGGCCGCGCGGATCCACGGTCCGCAGCACCCTGACCATGAGGGGGACCCGGTGTCCGTCCCGGTGCCGGGCCGTCATCAGGCCGGCCCAGCCGTCGGTGGCCCGGCAGCGCCTGACCAGATCCGGCACCCGCTCGGCGTCCACGACGGTCAGCAGGTCGGACAGCTTTCCGCCCACCGCCTCGGCCGCCGTGTACCCCAGCAGCCGCTCGGCCGGACCGGTCCAGTTCGTCACCACGCCCTGCGGATCGAGCAGCAGGGGAGCGGCGTCGGCCACGTCGAACCCCTGCCGGGCAACGTCCTGCTCCCCGTGTCCGCTCACGTCTCCGCCCACGGCCGACCTCATCCGTCGCTGGGAGTGGTCTTCCACCTCTTGACCCCATCTTCACCCGGGAACGGGGCTGGGGGCTTCCCGGGTGAGGACCGGACCGCCGAACGACGGACGGGCGGACGGGTGGACAGAAGCCGGGCCGTCCATCCGTACGCCCGTTCCCGTCCGCCACGGGTCGGACAGGACCCGGGAACGAGCCGAAGGTCAGCCGCCCTGGCCCAGCACCTTCCCCAGCGTCTCCAGAGCGTCCTGGAGCTCCTCGCCCCGGATGGTGAGCGGCGGGGCCAGCCGGATGGTGGACCCGTGGGTGTCCTTGACCAGGATTCCCTCCCGCATCAGCTGCTCACTGACCTCACGTCCGGTGCCGAGTGCGGGGTCGACGTCGACGCCCGCCCACAGCCCGCGCGAACGGAAACCGACGACGCCCCGGCCGACCAGGGACTCCAGTCCGCCGCGCAGCACCACGCCCAGTTCCGCCGCCCGGCGCTGGAACTCGCCCGTCTCCAGCAGCTCCACCACCGCCGTACCGACGGCCGCGGCCAGCGGATTGCCGCCGAACGTCGAGCCGTGCTCGCCGGGGTGCAGCACCCCGAGCACCTCGCGCCGGGCCACCACCGCCGACACCGGGACGATGCCGCCGCCCAGCGCCTTGCCGAGCAGCACCATGTCCGGGACGACCGACTCGTGGTCCACGGCGAGCGTGTGCCCCGTACGGCCGAGCCCCGACTGGATCTCGTCCGCGACGAACAGGCACCCCGCGCGGCGCGTCAGCTCCCGTACGCCCGCCAGATAGCCGTCGGTGGGGATGTTCACCCCCGCCTCGCCCTGGATCGGCTCGATCAGCACCGCGGCCGTCGTTTCGTCGACCGCCGCCTCCAGCGCCGCCAGGTCGTTGTACGGGACGACCCGGAAGCCCGGGGTGAAGGGCCCGAAGCCGGCGCGGGCGGTCTCGTCCGTCGAGAAGCTCACGATGGTCGTCGTCCGGCCGTGGAAGTTGTCCGCGGCGACCACGATCGTCGCCTTGCCGGCCGGGACGCCCTTCACGTCGTAGGCCCACTTGCGGGCCACCTTCACCGCGCTCTCGACCGCCTCCGCGCCGGTGTTCATGGGCAGCACCATGTCCAGCCCGGTCAGCGCGGCCAGCCGCTCGGCGAATTCGGCGAGCCGGTCGTTGTGGAAGGCGCGCGAGGTCAGCGTGAGCCGGTCCAGCTGGCGGTGCGCCGCCTCGGTCAGCGCGGGATGCCGGTGGCCGAAGTTGAGCGCCGAGTAGCCGGCCAGCATGTCGAGGTAACGGCGGCCCTCCACGTCCTCCACCCACGCGCCCTCGGCACGCGCGACGACCACGGGCAGCGGGTGGTAGTTGTGCGCGAGGACCGGTTCCTCCGCACCGATCAGCTCGGCGGACGAACGGGTACGGACGGCAGAGGTCATGAGCGGATCTCCTGAGTGCAGCACTTGATCCCGCCGCCTGCCTTGTGGAACTCGGACAGGTCGACGGGGACGGGAACGTAACCGCGATCGGCGAGCCGCGCGGCAAGGGCAGTCGCCCCCGGGGAGACGAACACATGGCGTCCGTCGGAGACGGAGTTCAGGCCGAAGGCCATGGCGTCCTCGCGGGTCGCGGTCACCGCGTCCGGATAGAGCCCGGCCAGCACCTCGCGGCTCCCCGGCGAGAACGCCTCCGGGTAGTACGCGATGTTCTCCTCGTCCAGCGCGAACAGCGCCGTGTCCAGGTGGTAGAAGTACGGATCCACCAGCGTCAGGCCGATCACGGGCACTCCGAAGAACTCCTGCGCCTCGTGATGCGCCTCGCGAGCGGTGCGGAACCCGGTGCCGGCGAGGATCCAGCGCCCGGCCGGAACCAGGTCGCCCTCGCCCTCGCACACCGACTCGGGACGGTGGACGTCGAAGCCCTCCGTCTTGAACCAGGTCTCGTACGGCACGGACTCGGGGCGCCGCTCGGGCGCCAGGTACAGGGAGCCGAGGACACGGCCCCCGACGACGACCGCCGCGTTCGCGGCGAACACCATGTCGGGCAGGCCGGGTACCGGTTTCACGCTGTCCACGGTATGGCCGTGGGCGCGGTAGACGTCGACCAGTGTGCGCCACTGGCGCTGGGCCAGAGCGAGGTCGACGGGACGGTCGGGACACATCCAGGGGTTGATCGCGTACCGCACGGCGAAGTGTCCGGGGTCGCAGACGAGGTAGCGCCGTCGGGACGGCACACGGGTATCGGTCACAGAGGGGTTCCTCCGCTTCCACGCGGTGTCATCAGGGGTGTGTCCACGGTAGAAAGGGACCCGGGCGTGCGACAAGGAACATGAGTTGCGCGCTCACGCAGTAATGCTGCGTGTTCCGACTGCTCCGCGCACGTCTGCTGCGTCTCGTGCGAGGTCCGTGAACGCTACGGAGCCGGCTGGCTCGCGCCCGCCTCCGGACTCTCCGGGATCAGATGGGACAGCACCATCACACTGATCGTCTTCCGGATGAACGGCTCCGCACGGATCCGCTCCAGCACTTCCTCGAAGTGCTCCACGTCCCGTGCCCGCAGATGCAGCAGCGCGTCGGCACCCCCGGTCACCGTCATCGCCGCGGCGATCTCCGGATGGTTGCGCACCACCTCCGCCAGCCGCCGGGGCGGTGCCGCGCCCTCGCAGTACACCTCGACGTACGCCTCCGTGCGCCAGCCCAGCGCCGACGGCCGCACCGTCGCCGTGAACCCGGTGATGACCCCCGTCTCGCGCAGGCGGTCCACCCGGCGCTTGACCGCCGTCGACGACAGACCGACCGCCGCGCCGATCTCGGCGAAGGACGTCCGGGCGTTCGCCATCAACGCGGTGACGATCTGTCGGTCGAGCTCGTCGAACGGCGCGGGCCTGCTGCTCATACCCGCACTGTAACCAGCACCGGCCGGCCTCCGCCGTCACGCGGTGAGCGTCCCCGCCGTCACCCGGCGACCGGTGCCGGTCGCGGCGGCGCCCGTGCACCGCCCCGGGCCCGCGGGGCCGCCCGAAACCCCTCCCGGCCGACGAAAAGCCCACGTCCGAGCCATGTCCAGACGTGGCAATCCCCTCTAGACTCCACCTTCATGCTGCGCGCCCTGGCCGTCGACGACGAACGCCCCTCGCTGGAGGAACTGCTCTACCTGCTGCACGCGGACCCCCGCATCGGCAGTGCCGAGGGCGCCGGCGACGCGACCGAGGCGCTGCGCCGCATCAACCGCGCCCTGGAGTCGGGTCACGACGGCCCCGAGGCCGTCGACGTCGTCTTCCTCGACATCCAGATGCCCGGCCTCGACGGTCTCGACCTCGCCCGGCTGCTCGGCGGGTTCGCCCGGCCGCCGTTGGTCGTGTTCGTCACCGCCCACGAGGACTTCGCCGTGCAGGCGTTCGACCTCAAGGCCGTCGACTACGTACTCAAGCCCGTCCGCAAGGAAAGGCTGGCCGAGGCGGTCCGTCGCGTCGTCGAACTGCGCGCCGCCGCGCAACGCGGCAGCACCCCGCGCATCCCCGTGCACGAACCCGACCCGGACCACATAGCCGTCGAACTAGGCGGCGTGACCCGCTTCGTCGCCGTCGACGACATCACGCACGTGGAGGCCCACGGCGACTACGCACGCCTGCACACCGACCGCGGCAGCCACCTCGTCCGCATACCGCTGTCCACACTGGAGGAACGCTGGCGCTCGCGCGGCTTCGTCCGCATCCACCGCCGCCATCTCGTCGCCCTGCGCCACATAGGGGAACTCCGCCTCGACGCGGGCACCGTGAGCGTCCTGATCGGCTCCGAGGAGCTTCAGGTCAGCCGGCGGCACGCCCGTGAACTGCGGGACCTGCTGATGCGCCGGACCACGGGCTAGGGGAGAACGCGTGCCCCAGGACCCGACCGAACGCCGCGTGGTCGTCACCGGCCCGCCCCGCCGCGCCCGCCGCTCCTTCGGCTACTACCGCCCGCGCACCGAGATCGACGAGCAGACCACCCTCGGCCACACCTACGTCCGTTCCCTGATGCGCATCCAACTGCGCACCGGGCTGACCGTGTTCGCCGTCCTCGTCCTGCTCATCGGCCCCCTCCCGCTGGTCTTCGCGGCCGCCCCGGACGCCCGCAGGCTGGAGTGGGCGGTCCTCGGCTTCGGGCTCTACCCGCCGCTGGTCCTGCTCGCCCGCTGGTACGTACGCCGCGCCGAACGCAACGAACGCGACTTCGTGCGGCTCGTCGAGGACCGCTGAGGAAACGCAGTCGCCGTGAACTCCAGTTACGCCGTTCCCGCCGTGGCCCTCGTCGCCCTGGCGACCATCCTCGTCGGCGCCTTCGGCCTGCGGATCTCCCGCACCACCTCCGACTTCTACGTCGCCTCCCGCACCGTCGGCCCCCGCCTGAACGCGGCCGCCATCAGCGGCGAGTACCTCTCCGCCGCGTCCTTCCTCGGCATCGCGGGCCTGGTCCTGGTCCAGGGCCCCGACATGCTCTGGTACCCGGTCGGCTACACCGCCGGCTACCTGGTGCTGCTGCTGTTCGTCGCCGCCCCGCTGCGCCGCTCCGGCGCCTACACGCTGCCCGACTTCGCCGAGGCCCGGCTCGCCTCGCAGGCCGTGCGGCGGCTCGCGGGCGCCTTCGTCGTCGGCGTCGGCTGGCTGTACCTGCTGCCCCAGCTCCAGGGCGCGGGGCTCACCCTGACCGTGCTGACCGGTGCCCCCGACTGGCTCGGTGGAGTGATCGTCGCCGTCGTGGTCACCGTCATCGTCGCCGCCGGCGGCATGCGCAGCATCACCTTCGTGCAGGCCTTCCAGTACTGGCTCAAGCTCACCGCCCTGCTCGTGCCCGGACTGTTCCTGGTCCTCGCCTGGCAGAGCGACGGGGCGCCCAGCCACGCCTTCGACGAACCCGCCACCTTCCGCGAACAGCGCGTCGTCCGCGTCGACGACACCGTCGACCTGCGGATCACCGCACCGCTGGCCGTCACCGTGGACGGCACCGTCGACGGCCGTGAACACGACGGCACCGAGGTCCGCCTGCCCGCCGGCACCCACCGCATCGACGGCGGCACCCGGCTGACCTTCGCCGAGGGAGCCGAGGTCCCGGCCGCGGGACGCGGCGCCGACGACGCCCTCTCGCCCTCCCGCGCCGAGTCCCGCGAGGAACGCCCGCTGTACGCCACCTACGGGCTGATCCTCGCCACCTTCCTCGGCACCATGGGCCTGCCGCACGTAGTGGTCCGCTACTACACCAGCCCGCACGGCGTCGCCGCCCGCCGCACCACCGTCGCCGTCCTCGGCCTGATCGGCGCCTTCTACCTGCTGCCCCCGGTCTACGGAGCCCTCGGCCGTCTGTACGCCCCCGAGCTCAGCCTCACCGGCGACGCGGACGCCGCCGTACTGCTGCTGCCCGGCCGGATGTTCGGGGGAGTGGGTGGCGACCTGCTCGGCGCACTGGTCGCCGGGGGAGCCTTCGCCGCGTTCCTGTCCACGGCGTCCGGGCTGACCATGGCCGTGGCCGGCGTGATCACCCAGGACGTCCTGCCCTCGCGCGGCGTACGGCACTTCAGGCTCGGCACGGTGCTCGCCATGGCCGTCCCGCTCCTGGCCAGCATCCTGGTCGGCGGGCTCCCGGTGGCCGACGCCGTGGGGCTCGCCTTCGCCGTGTCGGCCTCCTCGTTCTGCCCGCTGCTCGTCCTGGGCATCTGGTGGCGCCGGCTCACTCCGCCCGGCGCGGCGGCCGGCATGCTGGCCGGCGGTGGCTCCGCCTTCCTCGCCGTCGCCGCGACCATGGCCGGCTACCCCGGACAGGGTGCCTGGCACGCGCTCCTCGCCTGGCCCGCCCTGTGGTCGGTGCCGGTGGGCTTCCTCACCATGATCCTGGTCTCCCTGGCCACCCCCGGCCGGGTGCCGCCCGGCACGGCGGCGGTGCTCGCCCGGTTCCACCTGCCGGAGGAACTACGGACGGAGGTGTCCAAGTGAGTGGGTTCCTGGCGGGCCTGTGCGTCGCCGTCCTGCCCCTGCTGGCCGCGGGCTTCTGGCTCGGCCGGCGCACCGCACGGCCGCCCGGACTGGCCGGCCTCGGCACCCCCGTCGAGCACGCCACCTTCGAGACCCTGCACACCGCCTCCCTGGCCACACCCCCGCTCCGGGCCGGACTGACCGAGGAGGCCGCCGGCCGGTCCGCCCGCAAGCTGCGCTCCCTGCTCGGCACCGACGCCCTGTGCCTCACCGACCGCGAACAGGTCCTCGTCTGGGACGGCGCCGGCGCCCATCACCGCACCGAGATCATGGAACGCCTGGCCGGGCCCCTCGACTCCGGCCGCGGCGAGGCCTTCCCGCTCACCTGCGACACCCCCGACTGCGCGGTGCGCTGGGCCGTCGTCGCCCCGCTCACCGTCGACGACCGGGTGCACGGCGCCCTCGTCGCCTGCGCGCCCCGCGAGTCCGCGGTCCTGGTCCGGGCGGCCGGAGAGGTCGCCCGCTGGGTCTCCGTCCAGCTCGAACTCGCCGACCTCGACCAGTCCCGCACCCGCCTGATCGAGGCCGAGATCAGAGCGCTGCGGGCGCAGATATCCCCGCACTTCATCTTCAACTCGCTCGCCGTGATCGCCTCGTTCGTGCGCACCGACCCCGAGCGCGCCCGTGAACTGCTGCTGGAGTTCGCCGACTTCACCCGTTACTCGTTCCGCAGGCACGGCGACTTCACCACCCTCGCCGACGAACTCCACGCCATCGACCACTATCTGGCGCTGGTCCGGGCCCGCTTCGGCGACCGCCTCTCCGTCACCCTGCAGATCGCCCCCGAGGTGCTCCCGGTCGCCCTGCCCTTCCTCTGCCTGCAGCCCCTCATCGAGAACGCCGTCAAGCACGGCCTCGAGGGCAAGGCCGACACCTGCCGCATCCAGATCACCGCGCAGGACACCGGCGCCGAAGCGCTCGTCGTGATCGAGGACGACGGCGCCGGAATGGACCCCGGCCTGCTGCGCCGCATCCTCGCCCGTGAGGTCGACCACACGGGCGGCATCGGCCTGTCCAACGTCGACGACCGGCTCCGCCAGGTGTACGGCGACGACTACGGCCTCGTCATCGAGACCGCGGTCGGCGCCGGCATGAGGGTCACCGTCCGGCTGCCGAAGTACCAGCCGGGCGTGCACCTGACGGGCCGGCTCACACCGAAGTGAGCCGGCCCGTCAGGTGCGGACCGCGGGCGGCCCGGCCACGGACCGCGGGCGGCTCAGGCGCTGCGTGTGGCGACCATGGCGAGGGTGGCCAGTCCCAGGACGACCCAGCCGAACCACAGCCATCCGTTGCTGCCGAGCGCCACCGTGTAGGCCGTCACGGCGACGAGCCCGCCGACGGTGAGCACTCCCATGGCCTTCGTCGAGGTGGAACCGTTGCTGGAAACGGGCATCGCGACACCCTCCTCATGGCTCGGTTCCCTCCATGGTGCCCCCGTTCCGCCTTTTTACGGTGCACACGACGACATGTGCGCCCGTTCCCCAGGACCGCTCACCGGTCCACGACCCGGCTTCGTGGACGGACGGGTCGAAGCCGTAGTCACGAGGAGGCACGTCACGGGCGCACGCCGCGTCCGACACCTCGCGCGCCTCGGCGAGCGTGACGTCCTCGCCCAGTCGGGTGAATCCGAGGATCTGCTCGTCGTACCGGCCGCCGCACGGCACCAGCAGGGCCTGACGCCCCGGACGCGCGTCCAGGCAGTCCCGGCGCTGCATCGGCACGGTGTCCGCGAACGCCGTGCCGAACGGGCGCCGGTCGCCCAGCGGCCCGTACGCCGGCCCGTGCGCCCCCAGGACCAGACAGGCGGTGCGCCGCCCGGCCTCCTCGAACCCGTCCGGGACCGGTACGACGGCGAGCGGGCGCACTGCGGTCATACGCCCGCGGAACTCCCGCGTAGCCTCCTCGCACCGGGCCGGACCCAGCTCCCGCGCCTCCTCGGCTGAGGAGGCCCCGACGAACCCCACGACCTGCCCGTCGACCTCCTGGCCCGCCCCGCCCGCACAGGCCGGTTCGACGCTGAGCCGGGGCACGCCCGTGAACCGGCGGCCGCCGGGCCAGACGGCGCGCACACAGGCGCCCCGCTCGAGCGGCTCGGCGAGCCCCACGGCATCTCCGTACGGCGCCGTCACCACCCCGCCGTCGCTCGTCCGGTCGGCCAGCGCGTACCAGGCGCCCCCCAGGGCCAACACCACCCCGAGCCCGACGGCGACGGCGGCCCGCAGGACGGGGTGGCGCGGACGCTGGTGCGCGGGGACGGTCCCGGCCGCCGAGGAACCCGCACGCTCCGCAGGTATCGCACGTGCCGCAGGAGTCGCAGGCTCAGCGGCTCCCGCACGTCCCGCGGCTCCCGGGGGCCCTGTAGTGCTCGTGGCAGGCCCTGTCATGCTCCCGGGCAGGCCCGACGCGACCCAGGGCGGCTGGGAACCCAGGTCGGTGGGCGGCCGGGTGTACGACTCCGACTGGGGCGTGACGAGCCGCGACAGCTCCGCTTCCAGCATTCGGGCGGGTGTCCGCCGCTGGGGATCCTTCTCGAGCAGACCCCGCAGCGCCGGCTCCAGGGCGCCCGCCCGCACCGGCCGGCGCGGCTCCTCCGTGATCACCGCCGCGATCGACGCGAGCGGCGACTCCCGCTCGAAGGGGCCGTGTCCCTCGACGCCGTGGTACAGCGTGCAGCCCAGGGAGAACAGGTCGGCGGCCGGCGTCGCCGGACTCCCGGTGGCACGTTCCGGCGCCAGCCAGCCCGCGGTGCCGACCACCCCCGACGCCATGGTGTACCGCGTCTCACCGGTTTCGGGCTGCACGGAGATGCCGTAGTCGGTGAGCAGGACCCGCCCGTACGGGGCTCCGCTGTGGTCCGGGGCGAGCAGGATGTTCGCCGGTTTCACGTCCCGGTGCAGTACGCCCCGCTCGTGACCGGTGGTCAGCGCGTCCAGCACGGCCAGCCCGATCCGGGCGCACTCGGCGGGGGCGAGCGGGCCGCGCCGGGCGACCAGCTCCCGCAGATCGACGGCGCCCGCCACGTACTCCATGACGATCCACGGCAGACCTTCGTGCTCCATGACGTCGTGCACGGTCACCACATGCGGGTGATCACGCAGACCGGCCGCGTGCCGGGCCTCCGCGCGGGCACGGGCGACCCGGGTCTCCCGCTCCTGGCCGGGCTCGGCCGGATCGTGGAACACGATCTCCTTGAGGGCGACCTCGCAGGCGAGTCTCTGGTCATGAGCCAGCCAGACATGCCCCATGCCGCCCCGGCCCAGCCGGTGCAGCAGCACATAGCGGCCGGCGACGACCCGGCCCGCTCCCGACGACGACGCGCGCAGTGCCATGACCGCTTCCCCCCGGCGGCTCGCCCTGGCTGCTCATGCTACTGAACGATGGCACCCTTCAGGTGAATCGGGAAGAAAGTGAGCGAGGGGGAGGGAAAGTGACCGAAAGGGACTCATTTCCCGGTTGTGTGCAATGAGGTCAGATAGGCGTTGTACGCCTCGAGTTCCTTGTCCCCGTCGCGGTCCGCGGCCCGGTCGGTGCGCTTGGCCTGCCGCTGGTCCGAGGCGTACCACTGGAACAGCAGCGCGATCAGCACCAGCACGGACGGGATCTCGCTGAACGCCCAGGCGATACCGCCGGCCGCGTTCTGGTCGGAGAGCGCGTCGATGCCCAGCGAGCCCGGCGGATTCTGGAAGCTCGTCACCATCGGCGTGGACGCCATCATCAACGCGATGCCGAAGAACGCGTGGAACGGCATGCCCGCGAACAGCTCCAGCATCCGCATCAGGTGCCCCGGCCGGTGCGGACCCGGGTCCACACCCATGATCGGCCAGAAGAAGACCAGGCCGACGGCGAGGAAGTGCACCATCATCGCGATGTGCCCCACCTGGGAGCCCATCAGGAAGTCGAACAGCGGGGTGAAGTACAGCGCGTACAGGCTCGCGATGAACATCGGGATGGTGAACAGCGGGTGGGTGACGACCCGCATGTAGCGGCTGTGCAGCAGCATCAGCAGCAGTTCGCGCGGCCCCTTGCGGCCACGGGCGGCCGGCGGCAGGGCGCGCAGCGCCAGTGTGATCGGGGCACCGAGCAGGATCAGGATGGGCGACACCATGCTGATGACCATGTGCTGCACCATGTGCACGCTGAACATGACCATGCCGTAGTCGTTCAGCGCGGTGCACATCATGAGCCCGACGCTCAGCACGCCGACGAAGAACGACACGGTCCGTCCGACCGGCCACTTGTCGCCGCGCCGCACCAGACGGACGACCGCCCAGCCGTACAGCGCCAGCCCCAGCAGGCAGGCGACGAGGAAGAACGGATCCGCCGACCAGGCGAACCCTCGCCCCAGCGTGAACGGCGGCAGATCCATGGTCGTGCCGTGCCCGCTGTGATCCATCCGCCGGCTCCGTTTCGTGGGGGTTGTGCGCCGTCTGTCCGCACCAGAGTAGAACCGCCCCCGGCCGCGACGGCGACCGGGGGGCGGCTTCACCCGGCGGCTGCCGAAACGTCAGGCGCTACAGGACGCACTCCGCCTCGGCGTAGCGGTCGTCGGGCACCGTCTTCAGCGTCTCGACGGCCTCGGCCAGCGGCACCGTCACGATGTCCGTGCCGCACAGCGCCGTCATCCGCCCGAACTCCCCGCGGTGCACGGCCTCCACGGCGTGCCAGCCGAAGCGGGTGGCCAGCACCCTGTCGTACGCCGTCGGCGTCCCGCCGCGCTGGGTGTGCCCGAGGATCACCGGCCGTGCCTCCTTGCCGAGCCGCGTCTCCAGTTCCACGGAGAGCTGCCGCGCGATCCCGGCGAACCGCTCATGGCCGTAGACGTCCCTGGCACCCTCGTCGAAGTCCATGGTCCCGGCCCGCGGCTTGGCGCCCTCCGCGGCGACCACGATGGCGAACCGCTTGCCCGCGGAGAACCGCGCACCGACCTTCGCGGTCAGCTCGTCGATGTCGAAGGGCCGCTCCGGTACGACGATCGCGTGCGCGCCGGCCGCCATGCCGGAGTGCAGCGCGATCCAGCCGGTGTGGCGGCCCATGACCTCCACGATGAGTACCCGCTGGTGGGACTCGGCGGTCGTCTTCAACCGGTCCAGCGCCTCGGTCGCCACACCGACGGCCGTGTCGAAGCCGAAGGTGACGTCGGTGACAGCGATGTCGTTGTCGATGGTCTTCGGCACGCCCACTATCGGCAGGCCGTTGTCCGACAGGAGCCGGGCAGCCTTCAGCGTGCCCTCACCGCCGATCGGGATGATCGCGTCGAGGCCGAGCTCCTGGACGTACCCCCTGGCTCGCTCCACACCGTCCCGCAGATGCTCGGGACGCACCCGGGAGGAGCCGAGGATGGTGCCGCCGCGGGCGAGGATGCCACCCACCGCGTCGAGGTCGAGCTTGAGGTAGTCGCATTCCAGGAGGCCCTTCCAGCCGTCCCGGAAGCCGATGACCTCGTCGCCGTGGTCGACGACGGCGCGATGTACGACGGAGCGGATGACGGCGTTCAGGCCGGGGCAGTCGCCGCCGGACGTGAGGACACCAATGCGCATAGCCCGAAACAACCTTCTAGCCGTGGGCCGGGACCGGACCGCGTCGTCCGGCTCGATCCCGCCACCCTAGCGGCACCGGGGGGTGGGGTCGAAGCGCGCGTCCGCCTACTGGACGACCCCGCTCACCTGTGCGGACCAGCTGTCGGACGGGCCGGATGGCACCGGCCCGTCCGACGCGGTCACGGGTGTTACGCGGGCTGCTGCGAGGCCGCGATGCGCTCGTTGCGCAGCGCCTCGTACCAGTGGTCCTCGGTCGGCGGCAGTGCGTTGACGTCGAGCGCCAGCTTCAGCAGCAGGTCCGCGATCTGCGGGTTGCGGGCCAGCACCGGACCGTGCATGTACGTGCCGAACACGGTGTCGTTGTAGGCGCCCTCGGTGCCGTCCCCCGTGCCGTTGCCGTTGCCGAAGCGCACCCGGGCGAGCGGGCGGGCCGTCGGGCCGAGGTGGGTGACGCCCTGGTGGTTCTCGAAGCCGGTCAGCGGCGGCAGGCCGAGCGGTGCGTCGATGTCCCCCAGCACGTCGCCGACGCACCGGGCGCCCTCGCCGCGCACCGAGACGACGTCGAGCAGGCCGAGGCCGGGCTCCCGCTGGCCGAGGTCGTTGATGAACTCGTGGCCGAGGATCTGGTAGCCGGCGCACACCGAGAACACGATCGCGCCGTTCTCCACCGCCCGGTGCAGTCCGCCGTCCCGGCGCAGCCGCTCGGCCGCGAGCCGCTGCGGACGGTCCTCACCGCCGCCGATCAGATAGATGTCGCCGGAGGTCGGGATCGGCTGGTCGCTGCGCACGTCGAGCCGGGCCACGTCGAGGCCGCGCTGCCGGGCCCGGCGCTCCACGACGAGCACGTTGCCCTGGTCGCCGTAGGTGCTGAGCAGGTCGGGGTAGATCCACACGATCCGCAGACCGTTGTCGCTCATGAAGTCACTGTCCTTGTGAGTACGTCGCGATACGTCGCCCGCGTCAGTTGCCGACGCGGCGGCGCAGGTCCTGGAACGCGGTGTAGTTGGCGATGACCTCGATCCGGCCGGGCGGGCACTGCTGCAGCGCCTGGTCGAGGTCCTCGCAGACCTGGAACTGTTGGTTCGCGACCTCGAGCCGCACCGCGAGGTCCAGCTTTCGGTCGCCGAGGACGACGATCGGGTGGCCGGTCAGCCGGGTGTAGTCGACGTCCCACAGCCAGGAGGTGTCGGTGCCGTCGGCGGAGCGGGCGTTCACCGACAGGATCACCGGGGTGGGCGGGGGGTCGATGAGGGAGAACGTCTCCAGCCAGCCCGCGGGGTTCTTGGCGAGCAGCAGCCGCAGGTCACGGCCCTGGTACTGGACGACGTCGTACCGGCCGGCGACGGCCTGTACCTGGTACATGCGCTCCAGGGCGACCTGCGGGGGTACCCCGAACACCGCGGCGACGGCCGCGGAGCTCGCGGCGTTGGCCTTGTTGGCGCGGCCCGGCAGCTGGAGGTGGATCGGCCAGGCGGAGCCGTGCGGGTCGAGGACGTGGTCGCCGGAGAGCGCCCAGCTCGGGGTGGGACGACGGAAGCCGCACTCGCCGCAGAACCAGTCGTCGCCGGGGCGCTGCATCACGCCTCCGCAGGACGGGCAGGACCAGGCGTCGTCCTTCCACATCTGGCCCGCGGCGACCCAGATCACGTTGGCGGAGGAGGACGCGGCCCATACGACCAGCGGGTCGTCGCAGTTGGCGACGATGACAGCCTTGGAGCCGGCCAGGCCCTCGCGCCAGTTCTCCGCGAGCATCCGCGTCTCGCCGGCCCGGTCGAGCTGGTCGCGGGAGAGGTTGAGCAGGGCGATGCACTTGGGGTCGGTGTCCCGGGCGACGCCGGCGAGGTACTTCTCGTCGACCTCGATGACGCCGAACTTCGACTCCGAGCCGCCCGCGAGCGCCGAGGTGATGCCCGCGGGCATGTTGGCGCCCAGGGCGTTGGACACGACCGGTCCGGCGGCTCGCAGGGCCTCCGCGATGAGCCGGGTGGTGGTGGTCTTGCCGTTGGTCGCCGACACCAGGATGCAATCCAGGTTCTGGGCGAGCCGGGCGAGGAGATCGGGGTCGAGTTTGAGCGCGACCCGGCCGCCGATCACCGAACCGCTGCCGCGCCCCGCGGCGCGTGATGCCGCTG
Source organism: Streptomyces incanus (assembly GCF_042656345.1). Taxonomy (NCBI): domain Bacteria; kingdom Bacillati; phylum Actinomycetota; class Actinomycetes; order Kitasatosporales; family Streptomycetaceae; genus Streptomyces; species Streptomyces incanus. The sequence goes on along the minus strand of NZ_JBHSPC010000164.1, from coordinate 107,183 downwards.
CGACCGCCCTGCCCGCGGTCACGGCCAGCTTGGCCCGCGGCGTGAGCGGGTCCGAGTTGCCTGCCATCAAGTCTCGATCCTCCTTGCGTACGCGCCGCGCCTGTGGCTGACGGCCACGTGGTGTGAACCTCAGCCTATCGAGATCCATTCGCACTCCAGAACCACGTCACCACCCATGAGACGGGCGTTGCTGTAAGGACCGTACTCTGACCGCCATGCGAGACGGTTCCATCCCCGGTGTCCACGGCCGCGTCCGGCCCCTCACCCTGCTCGGCGACCCGGTGCTGCACGCACCCTGCGAGGAGGTGACCGACTTCGGCCCGGAACTGGCCCGCCTCGTGGAGGACTTGTTCGCCACGATGTACGCCGCGCGGGGTGTGGGCCTGGCCGCCAACCAAATCGGAGTGCCGCTGCGGGTGTTCGTGTACGACTGCCCGGACGACGAGGACGTCCGTCATCTGGGACATGTGGTCAACCCGCGACTGGTCGAGACGGACGGGGTGGTGGTGCGCGGCCCGGAGGGCTGTCTGTCGCTGCCGGGCCTGGAGGCGGGGACGGAACGTCACGATCACGCGGTCGTCGAGGGCCGCACGGTGACCGGCGAGGCGGTCACCGTGCACGGCACGGGTTTCTTCGCCCGGTGCCTGCAGCACGAGTGCGACCACTTGGAGGGCCGTGTCTACGCCGATCGTCTGACCGGCCTGCGCCGGCGCCGGCTCAGCCGCCAGGTGCGGCGGGCCTCCTGGAGCGGGCGGGACCGAGGGGCGGGCGGTGCCGCGGAGGCGGAGGACTGAGGGAGCGGGCGGGACCGGGGGGACGGGCGGTCCCCTGGAACGGGCGGGACCGGTGGAGCAGGCAGGCCCGCTGAGGCGGTCCGGGGGCCGGGGCTCAGAACCCCGGACCGCCGACCCGGTCGCCTGCCGCTGCCAGCCGGCCCCACAGCAGGTCGGCCAGGCTGCGCACCAACTCTGCCCGGGAGCAAGGCCGTTCGCCGAGCCACCAGTCGCCGGCCGCGTGCATCATCCCGACGATCCCGTGCCCCCACACGCGGGCCAGTTGCTGGCTGCCGGGGCCGAGGTCCAGCCGCTCCTCGATGACCTGGGCCAGCTCCTCGCCCATGCGCCGCAGCAGCGGCGCCGAGTGCTTGCCGACGTCGAAGCCCTGGTCGCCGGGTGAACCCTCCGCCGGGTGCATCAGGAACCGGTACACCTGGGGACGCAGCTCGATCGCCGCGAGATAGGTGTCCAGGGTGTTCTCGACCCGCTCCCGCCGGTCCGCCGGGGCGTCCAGTGCCGCCCGCAATGAGGCCAGCAGGGCGTCGGTGTGCCGTTGGGCGAGGGCGGCGTACAGTCCTCCCTTGTCGCCGAAGTGCCGGTAGAGGATCGGTTTGGTGATGCCCGCCTCGGCGGCGATCGCGTTCATCGAGGCATGCGGGCCGTCGCGCAGCACCACCCGGTCGGCGGCCTCCAGCAGCTCGCGCCGGCGGCGGTCGGCGGACCGCTGTTGATCGGTCCGCTGTGTGGTGCCCATGATCTCTCTCCACCCCTGCTGGTTCGGTGACGCCTGCGCAAACTAACACCGACGGTGTGACCAGCGGCGAACGGGATGACGGGGCCCGGGGGAGTTGACTTTCCCTACCGGCGGGTAACAGACTCTGGTTACCGTAAGTAACATGCATGTGCGTCGCCGCTGGAGGGGACATGGCCGAGTTCACCATGGAGCTCAACGAGGAACAGAAGGAAGTCCGGGACTGGCTCCACGGCTTCGCCGCCGAGGTGATTCGCCCCGCGGCCGCCGAGTGGGACGAGCGCGAGGAGACTCCCTGGCCGGTCATCCAGGAGGCCGCCAAGGTCGGCATCTACTCACTCGACTTCTACGCCCAGCAGTACTTCGACGCCACCGGTCTCGGCATCCCCATGGTGATGGAGGAGCTGTTCTGGGGCGACGCGGGCATCGCCCTGTCGATCGTCGGCACCGGCCTCGCCGCCGTCGGCGTCCTCGCCAACGGCACCGAGGAGCAGATCGGCACCTGGATCCCCCAGATGTACGGCGACGTCAATGACGTCAAGGTCGCAGCCTTCTGCTCCTCCGAGCCCGACGCCGGCTCCGACGTCGCCTCCATGCGGACGCGTGCCGTGTACGACGAGGCCAAGGACGAGTGGGTGATCAACGGCACCAAGACCTGGGCGACCAACGGCGGCATCGCGGGCGTCCACGTCGTCGTCGCGGTCGTCGACCCGGAGCTCGGCTCCAAGGGCCACGCCTCGTTCATCGTCCCGCCGAACACCCCCGGCTGTTCCCAGGGCCAGAAGTTCAAGAAGCACGGCATCCGCGCCTCGCACACCGCCGAGGTGATCCTGGACAACGTCCGTGTGCCCGGCTCCTGCCTGCTCGGTGGCAAGGAGAAGCTCGACGAGCGCCTCGCCCGCGCCCGGGAGCGCGCCAAGCAGGGGGGCGAGCGGGTGAAGAACGCCGCGATGGCCACCTTCGAGGCCTCCCGCCCGGCGGTCGGCGCCATGGCGGTCGGCACCGCCCGCGCCGCCTACGAGGTCGCCCTGGAGTACGCGCGGACCCGTGAGCAGTTCGGCCGCCCGATCGTCGACAACCAGGGCGTCGCCTTCCAGCTGGCCGACATGCGCACCCAGATCGACGCCGCCCGCCTCCTGGTGTGGCGTGCCTCCTGGATGGCGGTGAACGGCAAGCCGTTCACAGCGGCCGAGGGCTCGATGTCCAAGCTGTACGCCAGCGAGACCGCCAAGCAGGTCACCGCCCAGGCGATCCAGATCCTCGGCGGCAACGGCTACACGCGCGAGTACCCGGTGGAGCGCATGCACCGCGACGCCGCGATCTACACCATTTTTGAGGGCACGAGCGAGATCCAGCGTCTGGTCATCGCCCGCACCCTGTCCGGCATGCCCATCCGCTAGGCACCGCAAGGAGTCAGGGGCGGGGGGTGAGGGCAGCCCGGCGGCGTGAACCACGCCGCCGGGCTGCCGCTCCGTCGCGCTGCCGGGGTACTGCGGGTGACGTCCGCCCGGCTCCTGGGGGACCATGGTGGGGGACCCGGGCGCCCCACGGACCGGCCGACCGACGCGACGGAGACCGCGATGACGCGCACGGCCCGGGAACTGCTGGAGACGATCACGCGGGAACTGGCCCCGGACCCCCGGTCCAACCCGCTCGTACCCCTGATCGCCCGCGGCGACGCAGGCCGGGACACCCTGGCCGCGCTCGCCCTGGAACAGAGCTGGGTGATCCCCGCCGACCGCCGCGCGTTCCAGCACCTGGCGGACCGCTCCGCGGACCAGCCGCGGGCCGCCGCGTACTTCACCGCCCTGGCCGAGGGCGAGGACCTGGCGGCGGCGCGGCTGGACGCCTTCGCCGCGGCCTGCGGCGTGGACCGGGAGCGTGCGGCGTCGTACGACCCCCTGCCGGGCTGCCAGGCCTATCCCGCCTACGTCGCCTGGCTGGCCCTCAACGCGGCACCGGCGGACGCCGCCCTCTCGGTGGCCGCCGACTTCTCGGCCTGGGGCGGCTACTGCGCCACCATCGCCGAAGCGCTGCGCACCCACTACGGCTTCACCGACGAGGCCTGCGGGTTCTTCGACCTCTTCGCCGAACCGGCCCCCGGCCTGGACCGGACGGCGGCCGAAGCGGTCCAGGACGGCCTGGACACGGGCCGCCTCGACGAGAGCCTGGCGCGGGGGTACGGCCACCTGCTGCAGAGCTACGAGTCGCTGTTCTGGAGGACGCTGCTCCGGCCGGTCTGAGCACGCGGCCGGCAGCTCGCCGCCCGCGCTTCTCCCGGGCAGGCTTCAGGCCCTGCTCCCGCTGCTGTGGGCGATGCACGCCACGTCGATCCGGTCGGCCAGCTTCGCCAGTTCGATGGTGAGGGCGGCGACCGTGTCCTCGTCGAGCCGGTCGTCGCCGGACTCCACGAGATGCAGCCACCGCCCGCCCATCGTGCGCAGCAATTTGCTCACGTCCGCCGCGGAGACCTGCAAGGTACCGCGGTCGTCGACGATCAGAGGCAGAGTCACTTCGCGGTTCACAGATCGGATCGTAGCCGCGGGAGCGTCACGCACCGTGCCAAACCGTGGTGATGTTGCAGAACTCGCGGATTCCGTGCCCGGACAGCTCACGCCCGTACCCGGACCGCTTGACCCCGCCGAACGGGAGCGCCGGATGGGACGCCGTCATCCCGTTCACGAAGACGCCGCCCGCCTCCAGATCCCGGACGAACCGGTCGACCTCGGCCTCGTCACGCGTCCATACGTTGGAACTCAGACCGAACGGGGAGTCGTTGGCGATCAGCACCGCCTCGTCCAGGTCCGCCGCCCGGTACAGGGTGGCGACCGGGCCGAAGGCCTCCTCACGGTGGATACGCATGTCGCGGGTGATCCCGGCCAGGACGGTCGGCGGGTAGTACCAGCCGGGCCCGTCGGGGAGTTCGCCGCCGCACAGTACGCGGGCCCCGGACCGTACGGCGTCGTCGACCAGTTCCGCCAGGTCCTTTCGGCCCTGCTCGCTGGCGAGCGGGCCGACATCCGTGTCCTCGTCCATGGGGTCGCCGGTCGTCAGCGCCTGCATGCCCCGGGTGAAGCGTTCGGCGAAGGCGTCGTGGACGTCCGTGTGCACGATGAACCGCTTGGCGGCGATACAGGACTGCCCGGTGTTCTGCACCCGCGCGGTGACCGCGACCGCGGTGGCCCGGTCCAGGTCGGCGGACGGCATCACGACGAACGGGTCGCTGCCACCCAGTTCCAGCACCGTCTTCTTGACCATCTCACCGGCGGTGGCGGCCACCGCGCGTCCCGCGGGCTCACTGCCGGTGAGGGTGGCCGCCTTGACCCGTTCGTCCCGCAGGATGTCGTCGACCGCGGCGGAGCCGATGAGCAGGGTCTGGAAACAGCCCTCGGGGAAGCCCGCCCGGTGGAACAGGTCCTCCAGGTACAGGGCGGTCTGCGGCACGTTCGAGGCATGCTTGAGCAGGCCCACGTTGCCGGCCATCAGCGCGGGCGCGGCGAACCGTACGACCTGCCACAGTGGGAAGTTCCACGGCATGACGGCGAGCACCGGGCCGAGCGGCCGGTAGCGCACCAGGACCCGGGAGGCGCCGGAGTCCTTCACGTCGGACGGATCGGGCTCCTCGTCGGCGAGAAGGTCCGCGGCGTGGTCGGCGTACCAGCGCATCGCCTTGGCGCACTTGGCGGCCTCCGCGCGGGCCTGTCCGACCGGCTTGCCCATCTCGGTGGTCATCACCTCGGCGATGCTTCGCCGGTCCTCGTCGAGGAGGTCGGCGGCCCGGTGCAGCAGGCGGGCGCGCTCCTCGAATGTCGTCGTCCGGTACGTGCGGAACGTGGCCTCCGCGAGCTGGAGCCGGCGCTCGGTCTCCTCCTCGCCCATGGCCTCGTACGTCCTGAGCGTCTCGCCGTTCACCGGATTCACCGTTGCGATGGGCATGGCTGGCCTCCCTGGGGACGGGGCGTGCATGTCGACCCTCCCGCGCGACGGTGGGCGTCGCAACGCGGAAGGGTTCCTCAGCGTGAGTGCTCCGCCAAGCGGTCGAGAAACGTCGCCTGGGCGGAGACGATCAGTTCCCGCGCCCGGTCCAGGGCGAGCCACTCCACCCGGTCCAGCTCCGGGAACTCCCGTATCCGGCTCGACTTCGGCGGCCACTCCATCCGGAAGGTGCCGGGCACGACGGCCGCCGGGTCGAGGTCGCCCTCGACGGCCCAGGCCGTGACGGTCTTGCCGCCCGACTGCCGGACCTCGCCGAGCGGCACGGCCTCCCCGTCGGGCGGCGGCAGGCCCAGCTCCTCCTCGAACTCCCGGCGCGCCGCGTCCCAGGCCGTCTCACCGGCGTCGTACTCGCCCTTCGGCACGGTCCACGCGCCGGCGTCCCGGCGGGCGAAGAACGGGCCGCCCATATGACCGAGCAACACCTCGAGCCCGTGATCGGTGTGTCGGAACACCAGCAGGCCGGCGCTTCGGGCGCCCGTCACGGGCCTACCTCCGGGTGAGCGGCGAGCAGGCTCTCCACCGTGTCCGCTTCGTCCGGGCGCTTGTCCTCGCGGTAGCGGACCACCCGGGCGAAGCGCAGGGTGACACCGGCCGGGTAGCGGGTGGAGCGCTGGAGGCCGTCGTAGGCGATCTCCACGACGAGTTCCGGACGCACGGTGACGACGCACGCGCCCGGGTCGCTTCCACCGGTGCCGGGACCGGTGGCCAGTTCGCGCAGCCGTTCGGTCTGCCACGTCAGCATGGCGTCGGTCATCCCCTTGAAGGTCTTGCCGAGCATCACGAAGCCGCCGTCGGCGGTGCGGGCGCCCAGGTGCAGGTTGGACAGCTTGCCGGTACGGCGTCCATGGCCCCACTCGGCCGCCAGCACCACCAGGTCGAGCGTGTGCACGGGCTTGACCTTCAGCCAGGACGCGCCGCGCCGCCCGGCGCTGTAGGGGGCGTCGAGTCCCTTGACCACGACGCCCTCGTGACCGCGCGCCAGCGTGTCGGCGAGAAAGTCCTCCGCCGCCTGCACGTCCGGGGGCCCGGACACCCTGGTGCCCCGTACCCGCATGGCCTGCGGCACCAGCCGGGCCAGTTCCGCGTGCCGGTCGGCGAAGGGAAGATCCAGCAGGTCACGGCCGCCGACGGACAGCACGTCGAAGAAGACGACGGCGACGGGCACGTCCCGGGCGGCCGTGGCCACGGCCGCCCGGGAGCCGACCCGCCCGGCGGTCTCCTGGAACGAGCGGGGGCGCCCCTGCGCGTCGAACGAGACGACCTCGCCGTCCAGGACGAACTGCTCGCCCGGCAACGCCCGTGCCGCCTGTGTCACTTCGGGCAGCCGGTCGGTGATGTCGTCCAGGGTGCGGGTGTGCACGCGCACCGTGCCGCCGTCGCGGTGCACCTGGACGCGAATGCCGTCCAGTTTCTCCTCGACCGCCGCCGCCCCCAGCTTCTCCACCGCCTCGGCGACCGAGGAGGCGCTGTGCGCCAGCATCGGCAGCACGGGGCGCCCCACCGTGAGACGGAACCGCCCCAGCGCGTCGGGGCCGTCCGCCAGCAGCGCACCGGCCACGGCCTGCAGCGAGCCCGCCAGCATCACCGCCCGCCGCACCTCCGCCGGCGGCGCCCCGGTCGCCCGCGCCAGCCCCTCCACGGCGACCGCGTCCAAGGCCCCCTGCCGGACCTCGCCGCTGAGCAGGCCGAACAGGAACCGCTGCTCGTCCTCGGTCGCCGCGCCCAGCAGCTCCCCGACCAGCAGGGCCCGCCCGGCCTGCGCGCCGGGGCCGGACACCTCGGCGAGCCGGCCGAGCAGGGCGTCGACGGCGCGGACGGTCAAGGTCGCCTGCTCCGCCGGGGCGACCTGCCGACTCAGCGTCTTCCAGCCCACGCCGATCCGGCCCTGCGGTAGCCGGCCCGCCAGATACGGGATGACGACGGGGACGTCGTCCGCCTCCGCGTCCCGGAACAGCTCCGCGAGCAGCGCGATCTTCCGGGACCGCGCCGAGGTGGCGGCGACCTCCCGCGATACGCGGGCCAGCCGGGACAGCAGCATGCGGCCATGGTGCTACGGAGCCCGGCGTTCCACACCCGGGCCGCCGAAGCAGCCGCGGATCACGCGGTCACCGCGGCGTCCAGGTCCGTCATCAGCAGATCCCCGACGATCGCGGCCGCCGCTCGGTAACCCCCGCTCGCCGCGTGGACGACCTGTTCGGCGAAGCCGATCGCGTTGCCCGCCGCCCAGACGCCCGGCACCGAGGTCAGGCCCGTCGGGTCCACGACCGGGTACGCGCCGAACGGGGTCTCGGACAGCTCGGCGCCGAGCCGCTCCAGCAGGCCCGTCTGCGGCACGGGGCGCGGCCCGACGTACAGCACGGAGCGGGCGTGGACGGAGCCGTCGGCAAGACGGACGCCGGTGAGCCGGTCGTCCTCGACCACCAGTTCGGCGACCTCGCCGGGCACCACGCCGACACCGGCCGCGGCCAGTCGGCGCAGGTCCTGGTCGGACAGCTCCTCCTCGGCGACCGTGTGCAGGAAGAAGGTGACGTCCTTGGACCACCGGGACACCATCAGCGCCTGGTGCACACTCATGGCGCTGGAGGCGAGCACCCCGAACGGCTGGTCGCGGACCTCCCAGCCGTGGCAGAACGGGCAGTGCAGCACGTCCCGTCCGAACCGTTCGGCGACCCCGGGGACCGCGGGCAGCTCGTCCTTCAGTCCGGTGGCGACGATCAGGCGCCGCGCGTGGACGGTCCGGCCGCCGTCCAGCAGCACGGCGAACCCTGCGTCACCGGTGCCGGCATCGTTCCGGGTCACGTCCGTCACCCGGCCCGCGAGCAGTTCGACGCCGTAGCCCGCGATCTCCTCACGGCCGACGGCCAGGAACGCGGCCGGTGACATCCCGTCCCGCGACAGATAGCCCTGCATGTGGGGCGAGGGCGCGTTGCGCGGCTCGCCCGCGTCGACGACCAGGGTCCGCAGCCGGGCCCGGCCGAGCACCAGCGCGGCGGACAGCCCGGCCGCACCACCTCCGGCCACCACCACGTCGTAGCCGGTGCCAGTCCCGGTGCCGTCCGTTTCTCCGGTCCCGTGTGTGAATCCGTCGCGGGTGTTCCCGCTCTTCTCGCTCATGGCGACCACCTCCACGTCGACCGTCGCCCGAGTACCACCGGATTGACAAATGCCTTTGCCGGTTCTGCAATGTTCGTATGGCTACCGACGGCATGACCACCGATGACGTTCTCGCGGATGTGGGTCCCCGGCTGAGGCGGCTCAGGAAGGAGCGGGAGGTGACCCTTGCGGGGCTGTCCGAGGCGACCGGCATCTCCGTGAGCACCCTCTCGCGGCTGGAGTCCGGGCTGCGCAAACCCAGCCTCGAACTGCTGCTGCCGATCGCGCAGGCCCACCAGGTGCCGCTGGACGAACTGGTCGGTGCGCCGCCGGTCGGCGATCCGCGCATCCGCTCCAAGCCGTTCCAGCATTGCGGCCGCACCCACTGGCCGCTCACCCGCCAGCCCGGTGGACTCCAGGCGTACAAGGTGCTCGAACCGCAACGCACGTTCGAGCCCGAACCCCGCACGCACGAGGGCTACGAGTGGCTGTACGTGCTGTCCGGCAAGCTGCGGCTGGTACTGGGCGAGCACGACGTGGTGCTGACGGCGGGGGAGGCGGCGGAGTTCGACACGCGCGTGCCGCACGCCTTCGGGTCGACGGGGGAGGGGCCGGTGGAGTTCCTCAGCCTGTTCGGTCCGCAGGGGGAGCGGATGCACGTACGGGCACGTCCCAAGCGGTCCTGACGGAGGCGGCGCCCCCTCGGCGGACCGGGGTGCGCAAGGCCGTGACCTGCGAGACGGTTCCCTGGAGGCAAGCGACCGCTTAGTATGCGATGGACCCGGTCAGGCGAACACGACGTTCACAGTCCCGTGGAGGCTCCGCATGCAGGCATGGCAGGTGCACGAGATCGGCGAGCCGGGCGAGGTGATGAGCCTCGCGGAGGTGGAGCGGCCGACGCCCGGTGAAGGCCAGGTCCTGCTGAAGGTGCGTGCCGCGAACATCAACTTCCCGGACGCGCTGATGTGCCGGGGCCAGTACCAGGTCAGGCCGCCGCTGCCGTTCACGCCGGGCGTGGAGATCTGCGGCGAGACCGAGGACGGGCGCCGGGTGCTCGCCACCCCCGCCCTGCCGTACGGCGGCTTCGCCGAGTACGCCGTCGCGGACGCCGCCGGACTGCGCTCCGCCCCGGACGCGCTGGGCGACGCCGAGGCCGCCGCCCTGCACATCGGCTACCAGACCGGCTGGTTCGGGCTGCACCGCCGGGCCTGCCTGGAGGCCGGCGAGACGCTGCTCGTGCATGCCGCCGCGGGAGGGGTCGGCAGCGCGGCCGTGCAGCTCGGCAAGGCCGCCGGCGCCACCGTCATCGGCGTGGTGGGCGGCGGGGCGAAGGTGCCCGTCGCCCGCGAACTGGGCTGCGACGTGGTGATCGACCGGCGTGAGCAGGACGTCATCGCCGCGGTGAAGGAGGCCACCGGCGGCCGGGGCGCCGACGTGATCTACGACCCGGTCGGCGGAGAGGCCTACGCCCAGTCCGCCAAGGTCGTGGCCTTCGAGGGCCGAATCGTGATCGTCGGCTTCGCGAGCGGCACGATTCCCGGCCCGGCGCTGAACCACGCCCTGGTGAAGAACTACTCGATCCTCGGCCTGCACTGGGGCCTGTACAACACCAGGAACCCGAAGCTGGTCCAGCACTGCCACGAGCAGCTTCTGGAGCTGGCCGCCCGGGGCGCCGTCAAACCGCTGGTGAGCGAGCGCGTGCCGCTGTCCGGTGCCGCCGACGCCGTGCAGCGGGTCGCGGACGGCGTCACCACCGGACGCGTCGCCGTGCTGCCCGCAGCGGAGAACGGAGCCGTCGCATGACCGACGCAGCCGAACTGAGGCGGCGCACCCAGGAGCTGTTGGCCGCGCAACCGCCCGCCACCACCGCCCGCCTCGACTTCCTGCGCGCCCGCTTCGACGCGGGACTCGCCTGGGTGCACTACCCCGCGGGGCTCGGCGGACTGGGCGCCCCGCGATCCCTCCAGGCCGTCGTGGACGCCGAGCTGGAGGCCGCCGGGGCGCCCGACAACGACCCGCGGCGCATCGGCATCGGCCTCGGCATGGCCGCGCCGACGATTCTGCAGTTCGGCACGGAGGAGCAGCAGCGCCGCTTCCTGCGGCCGCTGTGGACCGGCGAGGAGGTCTGGTGCCAGCTGTTCAGCGAGCCGGGCGCCGGATCCGACCTGGCCGCCCTGGGCACCCGGGCGGTCCGCGCGGACGGGGACGGCTGGGTGGTCGACGGGCAGAAGGTGTGGACATCGAGTGCCCATGCCGCCCGTTGGGCCATCCTCATCGCCCGCACCGACCCGGACATGCCCAAGCACCGGGGCATCACCTACTTCGTCTGCGACATGACCGACCCCGGTGTCGAGGTGCGGCCGCTGCGCCAGATCACCGGCGAGGCCGAGTTCAACGAGGTCTTCCTCACCGGTGTCCGCATCCCCGACTCCCGCCGGCTCGGCGAGGTCGGCGACGGCTGGCGGGTCGCGCAGACCACGCTCAACAACGAGCGCGTGGCCATCGGCGGCATGCGGCTGCCCCGTGAGGGCGGGATGATCGGCCCGGTCGCGAGGACCTGGCGCGAACGTCCCGAACTGCGCACCCACGACCTGCACCAGCGCCTGCTCGGGCTCTGGGTGGAGGCCGAGGTCGCCCGGCTCACCGGCGAACGCCTGCGCCAGCAGCTCGCCGCCGGCCAGCCGGGTCCGGAGGGCGCCGGGATGAAGCTGGGCTTCGCCCGCCTCAACCAGCAGATCAGCGGCTTGGAGGTGGAACTCCTCGGAGCAGAGGGCCTGTTGTACGACGACTGGACCATGCGGCGTCCCGAACTGGTCGACTTCACCGGTCGCGAGGCCGGCTACCGCTACCTCCGCTCCAAGGGAAACAGCATCGAGGGCGGGACCAGTGAGGTCCTGCTGAACATCGTCGCCGAGCGCGTCCTGGGCCTCCCGGCCGAGCCGCGTACCGACAAGGACGTCGCCTGGAAGGACCTGGCCCGATGAGCACGACGAGAACGACGAAGGCCGGCCCGGCGAATCCGATGGGCGCGCAGCCCGATCTCCTGTACTCGGAGGAGGAAGAGGCGCTGCGCGCCGCCGTCCGGGACCTGCTCACCGACCACTGCGACGCGGCCCGGGTGATCTCCCGCGCCGAGTCGGACACCCCGCACGACCTGTCGCTGTGGAAGGCACTCGCCGATGGCATGGGCCTCGCCGGGCTGCTGGTGCCCGAGGACCGCGGCGGCCAGGGCGCCACGCACCGGGAGGCCGCGGTCGTCCTCGAGGAGCTGGGGCGGTTCGTCGCCCCCGTGCCCTATCTGACCAGCGCCGTCGTGGCCACCGAGGCGCTGCTGGCCTGTGCCGGCGGGGGCGAGGTGCTCGCCTCGCTGGCGTCCGCGCGCCGGATCGGTGCCCTTGCCGTCCCGCTGCACACCGCCCCGGGTGCGTCCTTCCCCACCGTCCGTGCGGCGGACGGTGTCCTGCACGGCGAGCTGGCCGGCATCGCGGACGCGGCCGCGTCCGACGTGCTGCTCGTCCCGACGGACGACGGCGGGCTGTACGCCGTTGAGGCGGACGCCGCCGGTGTCACCGTTACCGGGCAGACGTCCCTGGACCTGACCCGTCCCCTCGCCCGCGTCGCCCTGGAGGGCGCCCCGGGACACCGGGTGGGTGACGCCGAGCCCGCCGTACGACGGGCTCTGCGCGCGGGTGCGGGGCTGCTGGCCTCGGAACAACTCGGGATCGCCGATTGGTCGTTGACGGATACCGTCCGTTATCTGAAGGATCGCAGGCAGTTCAACCGGCCGGTGGGCGGTTTCCAGGCGCTCAAGCACCGGCTCGCCCAGCTGTGGCTGGAGGTCGTCAACCTCCGTGCGGCGGCCCGCAACGCGGCGGACACACTGGCCGCCGACGCGGCGGCCGCGGGCGACGACGCCGATGCGGCCGTCGCTGTCGCCGTCGCGCAGGCCTACGCGGGCCAGGTCGCCGTCCATGCCGCCGAGGAGGCGCTGCAACTGCACGGCGGCATCGGGATGACCTGGGAGCACCCGGTCCACCTGTACCTGAAGCGGGCCAAGGCCGACTCGATCGCCTACGGTACGGCGGGCGACCACCGTGAGGCGCTGGCTGAGTTCGTCGACCTGCGGTCACCCTGACGCATCGTCATATATCTTCCTGCGCCGTCGAATCCGTTGAGCAGTGGTACTCACACTCGGCCGAACGTCCCATGGAAGAGTCCGCCGTCACGGCGGGCTCTTCGGTACATCCGGCTTCCCGCGAGGTGAACGTGCGGCGGCGAATCAAGCAACTCGCGCCACGGCACTGCCGCTTGGGCATACGGGGACCTCATACTCCAGAGGTTCCCGTACGCCATTCCAGGGAGGCGGAGCATGGCCCTCACCACCCGTCGCAGAGCCCTCACCACCCTCGGCACCGTCCTCGCGACCTCGTTCGCCCTGCCGGCCACCCAGGCGCTGGCCGGTGAACACGGCTACCGCCCAAGGCCGTTGTGGCGGGCCCATGCCCACAACGACTACGAGCACCCGCGTCCTCTCCTCGATGCCCTCGATCACCGCTTCGGCAGCGTCGAGGCCGACATCTACCTCGTCGGCGACCAACTCCTCGTCGCCCACGACCCCGAGGACCTCGACCCGTCCCGCACTCTCGAGTCCCTCTACCTCGATCCACTCACCGCCCGTGTGCGGGCCCACCACGGGTCGGTGTACCGGGGGCACCGCAAGCCGCTCCAGCTGCTCATCGACATCAAGACCGAGGGCGCGTCCACCTACCTCGAGCTCCACCGCCGTCTCCGGCGGTACCGGAACCTGTTCACCACCTACGCGGGCGGCCGGGTGCTGCCCGGTCCGGTCACCGCCGTCATCTCCGGCCACCGTGCCGCCCGTGCGCCGATGGAGGCCCAGCGGGTGCGGCACGCCTTCTACGACGGCCGACTGGCCGACCTCGGCGGCCCGGCCCGCTCTTCCCTGATCCCGCTGATCAGCGACAACTGGGCGCTCAACTTCACCTGGCAGGGCGTCGGCGCGTTTCCCGTCGCCGAGCGCCGGAAGCTGCACGCCATCGTGGCCACCGCGCACGGGCGCGGCCGGACGGTACGGTTCTGGGCCACCCCCGACCTGCCGGGCCCCGCCCGGGACGCCCTGTGGGGCGAATTGGTCGCCGCGGACGTCGACCACCTCAACACCGACGACCTCGCGGGACTGGAATCCTTCCTCGACGCGTACCACCCGCGGTAAGCCGTAGACACCACACGTTCGGAGGACAGCTCAGCCGCCCGGACGAACCCTCCGCTACGCCACACTTGCGGCCGAACGCCGCGAAGCGGACGTGGCGGAGGAGGTTGACGATGGCCGTTTCCATCTCTGTGGTGCTGCTGCTCGCGATCCTGGCGGTGATCTTCCTGCGCAACGGCGGACTCAAGCTCTCCCACGGGATCGTCTGCCTGCTGCTCGGGTTCTGTCTGGCCGGATCGGGTATCGCCCCCGCCATCCACAGCGGCCTGACGGTGACGGCGGACATCGTCAGCGGTCTGCGGCCGTGAGGAGGCCAGGGGCCGCCGACGCCGGAGGTTCCTGACCTGGCCAGGAAGGGGGGCTTCTCGGCGTCAGGTCACCGGGTCGCGCGGCAGCACCGTGACCCGGTGGAAATTGCACCCGGAGGCCGTCGGCACGGGAGAGGGGAGAGGGGTGGCCTGGTGGGCCTTGAGGGCGACGCTCACCAGGGTCAGCAGCAGGTCGATGTCGGTGGCGCAGTCCAGATGCACCGTCACCCAGTTCGAGCCCGGGACCAGTTGGATCGCGGTCGAGGTGCTCAGGTCGTAGCGGAAGCGCTGGATGGCGTGGCGGGTCAGGTGGAGATCGACATCCCGTCCCGTGTGGAAGTGGACGACCTCGTGCCGGGCGAAACGGAGCGCCTGTCCGGTACCGCACCCCGCCTTGCAGGCGGTGAGATCGGGCCAGGCCCGAAGTCGCTCCATGGCTTGCTGCGCCGGTGTCATGGCCTCATGGTGTCCTGCTCACCGTGCGGCAACCAGTGGTTGGGCGTTTCGTAATCGATCAGTGAGGCGAAGCATCCTTAGCATATGATTGCATCATGACAGGCAGTCACCTCACGACCATGCGCGGAGTCTCCGTTCTCGTGTGCGACAAGGGCGGATCGAAACTGAGCGGCGGCCGGACCGCCCTCGATCTGATCGGTGATGCCCTGGGGTGTCAGGCCGACATGGTGGCCGTCCCGGTCGAGCGGGTGGCGGACGACTTCTTCGCCCTGAGCTCGGGTGTTGCCGGTGAGGTGGCGCAGAAGTTCGTCAACTACCGCATCCGCCTGGCGGTCATCGGCGACATCGCCTCCCACGTGGCCGGCAGCGATGCCCTCCGCGACTTCGTGCGCGAGACGAACCGGGGCAATCAACTCTGGTTCGTACCCGACCGTGCGGAACTCGAGGCGCGACTGGCCTGAGAGTGTCGGCAGGAGCCCTGCCGACAGGAGGCCCCGCCCTCCTTCCCTGGGGCCGGTCGCAGGGGGCGGGCGGGGCATCGGGCACACTTTGCGTGTCGTAGTCCGTCTTGATGAAGGATGACCCACTCATGATCACGCTTACCAAGGAAGACGGCCCGGCAGACCTGGACGGAGTAACCCACCTGTCCATCGGGGCCTCCTGGGACCCGACCGCCGGCAGCAGCGGCGGGGTGCTGGGCAAGCTGCGCCACAAGGCCGGCACAGACCTCGATCTGATCGCCATTGCCATGCAGGACGGGGACCCGGTACGCCTCGCGGGTCTCGACTCGCTCGACCCGCTGGGCAACGGCTCGCTGGTCCACAGCGGAGACAACCAGACGGGACACGGCGACGGGGACGACGAGACGGTGACCGTCGAGTTCGCCCGGGTCCCGTCCAACATCACGTCGATCGTGTTCGTCGCCGCCGCCTACAAGAAGGGCAGCGCCTTCCAGAAGGCGCGCAACATCAGTTTCAAGGTCTACGACGCCACCGGGGGCAGCACCCAGCAGGTCGCCGACATCTGGCCGAGCATGCTCACCCAGGACAACTGCTGCGCCGTGGCCAAGGCGGTTCGGGCCGGTGGCGCGTGGAAGCTCGAGGTGATCAATGTGACGGGCAAGGTCAAGCAGGGTGACGAGCACGCCCTGATGCGGTTCGCCGTCAGCAAGTGACGAGAGCGGCCGGCCGAGCCGGCCGCACAGACATGGGGGCGGGGCCGTGGTGAGCCAGGTGCTCTACGGCGAGCGGTCGAGGAATCCGCTGGCACGGACCGTGGAACTGACCGGGGACCGGCTGCGCAGGGGTGGCGGGATCACGCCGTTGAGCGAGCTGAACCTCGGCGCCATGGCGGAGACGTTCCACCGCGGGCTCTGGCTCGGAGGCGGCGGGACGGAACGCCCCTTGGAGTGGCTCCCGGACGGAGCCGGGGTCGTGCCGGTGACCCGCGTCACCGGCACGACCACGCCGTTGAAGGTGCGACAGGCCTCGGAGTTCGCCCGCGCGCTGGGGGAACTCGCGGTCCGGCGGTGTGGTGGACCCGACCAGGTGACCGCTCTGGCGGCCCGGGCCCGTGCCGAGGGCGTGCCGCTGTGGATCGCGCGGCGGTTCGCGCAGGGGCCCGCCGGGCCGGTCACCGTCACCGTGGACCGGCGGCTGGTGCGCGTGGACGTGTGGGGGCCGGGTGCTCCCATGGTGCGGATTCGGGCGCCGCGCGGCTTCCACCCGGACAGCCCCGAACCCGGCAAGGGCCTGCGGCTGGCCGTCGGCGACGTTGCCGCGGAGCTGGTTCTCCGGAAGAAACTGCGCAAGTCCAAGAGTTTCGTGGAAGTGCGACTGCCCGACCGGCACTGGGTGCTGTCGAGGAGGGACGCGGAGAGTTCGTGGCTCCTGCGCGACGGACGGCGCGCAGCTCTCCTCACACGTCCCTCGCGTTGGCCGGCGCCGGACACGGTACTGCTGCCGTTGGCCCCCGTGCGGTACGAGAGCCCCGACCCGCTGGACGCCGTCATGGCACAGGTCTTCGCCGTCGCCTTCGGGCTCGGGGACACGACCGGTTCGGCCCGGTTCCGGTCGGAGCGCCGTCCAGCGGGCGGATACGAGCCGGACGGCGCCGACGACACGTCGTGGGACCGTCCCTGGTTCAGCAACCTCGGCAGGGGGAGGGACGACAACGAGCCCGGCGGCGGCGACGGCTGGGGCTCGGACGGCGGCGACGGAAGCGACGGTGGTGGCAGTGACGGCGGTGGCGACGGCGGCGGCGGGGACTAGCCGCGGGGCCACCAGGGGTATCGGCCTCCTCCTCACCCCGCCCCGGCGACAGCAGCCGGGAACCGGGCGCCCCTGACAACCGGCGACCACACTCTGCGGCGGACCGAACGGACCCGGGTCGGCCGGACAGTTCGGCTCAAGCCCGTTCGGCGACGGACGCCGGATCGTCCAGGACTCCCCGGATCACCGAGTGCGCCGCGCCCAGCAGGGGGCCCTTCGGGCCCAGGAGGGACACCGAGACGGGGCAGGCCGGGCCCGTTGTGCGGCGGGCCAGTTCGGAGCGGAGCGACGGCAGCAGCCAGGGGGCGAGCCCGGACAGTGCGCCGCCCAGCACGACGCTCTCGGGGTCCAGGAGATTGACCGCCCCGGTCAGCGCGATGCCCAGCGCCGTTCCCGCGTCGTGCAGGGCACGTCGTACGGCGGGGTCGCCCCGCTCGGCGCGGCCCGCGAGCAGGCCCACGCGGTCCTCGCCGGGCTCCAGGCCGGCGGCGCGCAGCACGGCCTCCTCGCCGGCGTACTGCTCCAGGCAGCCGCGGCCGCCGCACGCGCACTCGGGGCCGTCGGGCCGGACCGGCACATGGCCCAACTCGCCCGCGAAGCCCCGGTTTCCGAGCAGCAGCCGCCCGTCCACGACCACCGCGGCGCCGATACCGATCTCGGCCGACACATGGAGGAAGTCGCGCGGGGTGCCCTCACCGAGCCAGAGCTCGGCCAGCGCGCCGCAGTTGGCCTCGTTGGCCACGGTCAGCGGGAACCGCGCCGGGAGCAGGGCGCCGAGGTCGGTGTCGTGCCAGCCCAGGTTCGGCGCGCGGACGACAGTCCGTGCGTCGCGTGCCACCAGGCCCGGTACGGCCACGGTCAGCCCGGCCGGCCACAGACCCTCGTCCTTGATCGCGCCGACGACCCGGAACAGCAGCGTGGTCAGCTCCTCGCTCACGCTCCCGGGGGAGCGGCCGCGGTTCGGAACGTGGCGCACGGCCCGCGTCCGGACCTCTCCGCGCAGGTCGACCGCGCAGACCGCGAGATGGTCGACGCCGACCTCGGCGCCGATCCCGGACGGACCGCGCCCGCTGACGGCGAGCGCCGAGCCGGGCCGGCCCACGCGGCCGGGCCGCTCGGGACCCAGTTCCTCCAGCAGACCCGAGCGGACGAGCTCGTCCACCAAGGTGGACACCGCCGCCCTGGTCAGGCCGATGCGTGAGGCGACGGCGGCCCGGGACAGCGGTCCCTCGGCGCTGACGGTGTGCATCACCCGCGAGAGATTGCGGCGGCGCATGCCCTGCTGGGTGTCGGGCAGTGCGCGTCGCTCCGGACCGGCCGAGGGCAGTACCCGCCCCGGGCCGGCCGGGCGGGCCTCGTGCAGCGGTGCGCTCATACCTCCGTCAGTCCTCGGTCGGGGCCGGGTCGTTCCCGGTCGGTCGTGAATCGGTCGTGAATCGGTTCTTGGCCGTCAGGCGGTGTCCGTGCCGCGCTCCAGGAGCGGGGCCGCGTCGGAGAGTACCCCGGCGATCCTGGCCAGCGTCTCCTCGTCCCGCTCCACCGCCTCCAGCACCGGCCCCGCGGCCGTGTCCCAGCGGCGGGCGACCGCGGCCGGGTCCTCGCCGGTGAGCAAACCGGCCGCCTGCGCCGCCGCCCCCAGCGCGACCAGCTCCCGTGCCTCGGGCACCTGCACGGGCCGCCCCGACAGCCGCCGTACGGTCTGCTGCCAGGCCGTGCCCCGCGCGCCGCCGCCGATCAGCAGCAGGGGCGCCGACGGGTCCGCGTCCTCGTCGACCACGCGGTCCAGCGCGCCCAGCAGCGAGTGCACGGCACCGTCGTAGGCGGCCTGGAGCAGCTGGCCACCGCTCGTGTCGTGGCGCAGCCCGTGCAGCAGCCCGGACGCGTGCGGCAGGTTCGGGGTGCGCTCGCCGTCCAGGAAGGGCAGGAGCGTGATGCCGGTGCCCGGTTCGACGGCCTCGCGGTCCAGGCCCAGCAGCGTCGCGACCCGGTCCACGGCGAGGGTGCAGTTGAGCGTGCAGGCGAGCGGCAGCCAGTCGCCGCGCGCGTCGGCGAAGCCCGCCACGATGCCGGTCGGGTCGGCGGGCCGCCGCCGCGACACCGCGTACACCGTGCCCGAGGTGCCGAGGCTCATCACCGGCGTGCCGGGTCGTATGCCAAGCCCCAGCGCGGCAGCCGCGTTGTCCCCGGTGCCGCACGCCACCAGGGTGCCCTTGGAGAACGGCAGGTCATGGCTCTCGCGCACGGTCCCGGCCACCTCGCCGGGGCGCACGACCCGGGGGAGCAGCGCCGGGTCCAGCCCTACGTGCGCGAGGATCTCCTCGTCGTACGCCTCGGTCCCGGAGGCCCACCAGCCGGTACCGGAGGCGTCGCCGCGATCGGTCGTGCCCTGCCCGGTGAGCCGTTCGGTCAGGTAGTCGTGGGGGAGCCGGACGGCCTTGGCGGCACGGACCGCCTCCGGCTCATGCTCCGCCAGCCAGGCCCACTTGGTGACCGTGAAGGAGGCGGCCGGCACGCTTCCGGTGCGCTCGGCCCAGAACTTCGCGCCGCCCAGCTCCTCGGTCAGCCGGTGGGCCTGGGGCGCGGAGCGCACGTCGTTCCACAGCAGCGCCGGGCGTACCGGCTCGCCGTGAGTGTCCAGGGTGACCAGCCCGTGCTGCTGGCCGCCGATCGACACCGCGGCGGCCTCGTGTGCCGCCTGGCCGCACTGGCGCAGCGCCTCGGTCAGGGCGTCCCACCACTGACGGGGATCGCTCTCGCGGCCCGCTCCCGATGTCACCGTGTGCGGTGCCTGGCCGCTCGCCACGACCCGGCCGGTGGCCACGTCGACGACCAGTGCCTTGGTGGACTGGGTGGACGTGTCCACGCCGACGACGAGCGGACCCTCGGCTGCTGACATCGATTTCTCCCTTTAGCGCGGCTCGGCGGGCTGACCATCTTCCCAGAGATGCTGTTGCATACTAATTTGTAAATCGCCATGACGAAATAGTCTCAGCGAGCAAGGAGCCGCGGCATGAACTACCAGCCCACCCCCGAGGACAGGTTCACCTTCGGCCTGTGGACCGTCGGCTGGCAGGGACGGGATCCGTTCGGTGACGCCACCCGACGCGCCCTCGACCCGGTCGAGTCGGTGCAGCGCCTGTCCGAACTGGGCGCCCACGGCGTCACCTTCCACGACGACGACCTGATCCCGTTCGGCTCGAGCGACAGTGAGCGCGAGGGGCACATCAAGCGGTTCCGCCAGGCGCTGGACTCCACCGGCATGAAGGTGCCGATGGCGACGACCAACCTGTTCACCCACCCGGTGTTCAAGGACGGCGCGTTCACCGCCAACGACCGCGACGTGCGCCGCTACGCGCTGCGCAAGACCGTCCGCAACATCGACCTCGCGGTCGAGCTCGGCGCCGAGGTGTACGTGGCCTGGGGCGGCCGCGAGGGCGCCGAGTCCGGTGCCGCCAAGGACGTGCGGGTCGCCCTGGACCGGATGAAGGAGGCCTTCGACCTGCTCGGCGAGTACGTCACCTCCCAGGGCTACGACCTCCGCTTCGCCATCGAGCCCAAGCCGAACGAGCCGCGCGGCGACATCCTGCTGCCGACCGTCGGCCACGCCCTGGCGTTCATCGAGCGCCTGGAGCGGCCCGAGCTGTACGGCGTCAACCCCGAGGTCGGCCACGAGCAGATGGCCGGGCTGAACTTCCCGCACGGCATCGCGCAGGCGCTGTGGGCCGGCAAGCTGTTCCACATCGACCTCAACGGCCAGTCCGGCATCAAGTACGACCAGGACCTCCGCTTCGGCGCCGGCGACCTGCGCGCCGCGTTCTGGCTGGTGGACCTGCTGGAGTCGGCCGGCTACAGCGGCCCGAAGCACTTCGACTTCAAGCCGCCGCGGACCGAGGACCTCGACGGTGTGTGGGCCTCGGCGGCCGGCTGCATGCGCAACTACCTCATCCTCAAGGACCGCGCGGCCGCCTTCCGTTCCGACCCCGAGGTGCAGGAGGCGCTGCGCGCCGCCCGCCTGGACCAGCTGGCCGAACCCACGGCGGCCGACGGCCTCCAGGCCCTGCTCGGCGACCGGTCCGCCTTCGAGGACTTCGACGCCGAGGCCGCCGCCGCGCGCGGGATGGGCTTCGAGCGCCTCGACCAGCTGGCGATGGATCACCTGCTGGGCGCCCGGGGCTGAGTTCCCGGCTCCAGGGGCCCCGGAGGCCTGCCAGGGTCTGCTGCGGGCGTGGGGGCGGGGCCGGCACGGTGCTTTCGCGCGTCGGCCCCGCCCCCACCGCGCGGTGCCGGACGGCCTCCGCGCCGAAGCCGTCCGGCACCGCGCGGAGACTGTCCGACGCCGATTTCCGGCCCCGGACCCGGAACCCGACGTCCGACTCCGTGGCGAATTCCGCGCAAGACGGTCGCACCCGGGGTACGTCCGAGGCGACCATGGTCGGTATGGCCACGCCACCGGTACCGCCCCAGCCGCCCGGTTCGCCGGGTGACACGCCGCCCCCGGGCGGCGGCTTCGGACCTCCCTCGTACGGCGGCGCACCGCCGCCACAGGACCCCCCTCCGCCGCCGGGCCCGCCCGACGGCGGAGGCGGCTCGGCGCGCGGTCCCGGCGGGCGCCGGAATTTCCTGCTCATCGTGCTCGCCGCGATCGTGGCCGTGGTGGCCGTCACCGTCATCGTGCTGATGGGGTCGGGAGACGACGGCTCGCCGGACGACCGGCCCACAGGGAGCCGGACCGACGGCTCGGCGGAGCCGCCCCCGGGCCTCCCGTCCGAACTCCCCAGTGATCTGGAGAGCCTGCTGCCGTCCGGCTTCCCCACCGAACTGCCGTCGGACTTCCCGAGCGAGCTGCCCAGCGGCCTGGAGAGCTCGCTGCCGACCGAGCTGCCGAACCTGCCCACCGACCTGCCGAGCGGCGTGCCCAGCAACCTGCCGAGCGGCCTCGAATCGTTCCCGCCGTCCCCGGGGGAGGCCGCGCTGCGCTGAACCGAGCGGAGCGCGTGGGCGTGCGAGGGCCGGCACGACGGTGCTCCGGGAGGGCTATGTCCCGGAGGGCCGCCCTGCCGCCGCATCCGGCTCTGGCTCCGGCTCCGCGCGGGCCTCCGTTCGCGCCTCTGGGTCCGCTGTGGCCAGGGCGGTTGCCGGGTCCTGGGCGGCGCCTCCGGCCGGGACCCAACGGCCGCGCTCCTTGCGGTACGGCCACCATCGGCCGTCACGCCCGAGTCGCAGCTGGATCCGCCCGCCGTCGAGGGTCCAGCGGTTGGCGCGGGCCCGGAACGTCGGCCGCTCGGCCTCGTCGCTCTCGGCCCAGGCCGACTCGAGGGCGGCACGCGCGCGTGCGAGGGCCTCGGCGTCCACCGCCCACTCCTCGTCGAGCACGGTCAGCGCCGCCGCACCGCCCTGGCGCCAGGCCCGTACCGCCACCGCCAGGCCTTCCCGGCCACGGCCCGAACCGTCGGCGAGCCGGGCCGTCACGGCGCGCGGGGGCTCACCGGCGGCCAGTCGCACCGCGTCCCGCGCCACCGTTGGTTTCGGCGCCGCCGGGCGCCGCTCATGTCCCTCCCGAAGTGCCTCCGCCAGCAGACGGTGGGCCTGTATGGCGGTCCGCGCGGCGAGGAACTCCAGGGCGGACGCGTCGACTCCGGCAGGGGGCGGCTCGTCCGTGTCCAGAGACGGCGGCACCCCCGGCTCCGCGGGGAGCGGGGGCCCGCAGGGCAGCGCAGGCCGGATGCCGCCCGCCGCGAACGCCTCGGCCGCGTCCACACCCTCCGGCCGCGGCCGCTTCCCGGAGGCGGAGGACGGCCCGCCACGCGACTGGAGCGCGTCCAGCAGGGCGCGCTCACCGCGTCCCCGTACCAGGAGCAGGACGAACGGGTCATGGTCCAGCAGCCGGGCCACCTGGTAGCAGAGCGCCGCCGTGTGACCGCAGTGGTCCCACGCTCCGCAGTCGCACTCCGGCTCCAGATCGCCCAGGCCCGGCAGCAGTTCGACCCCGGCCAGCTCCGCGTCCTCCATCAGATGCGCCGGCATCTCCCGGTCGAGCAGCGCTGCCACATGCCCGGCCCGCTCGACGGTCATGTCCAGGAAGCGGTCCCACTGCTCGTCGGACAGTTCCTGCAACAGCACGTCCGCGCGGTGCGCCGTGCGGTCACGGTCCTGCACGACGGCCGTGATCCGCCCCGGCCGTACGGACACGGCGCCGACCGCTCCCGCGCGGGCGAGCCGGCGGCCCGCCTTGAGCTGCTGGGCGTCCAGCGCCGTGCCCTCCAGCGCCGTCAGCCAGGCCCGGCCCCACCAGGTCTGCGCGAAACCGCGTCCCCGCGCGGGAGGCAGCGCGGCGAACGTCCGCTCCGCGCCGGCCCCGCCGTCGCTCCCCTCCGGGTCGGTTCCGTCCGGGTCGGTCCCGCCCACCGGGGCTCCCTCCGGCTCGTACCAGTCGTCGGTGTCTTCCCTGTCTGCTCCGTCACCGTCGTACCGGGTCATCGCGGTTCCCCTCGCAGTGCCACCAGATCCGCCAGTTCCGCGTCCGTCAGCTCCGTGAGCGCCGCCTCGCCGGAGCCGAGCACCGAGTCCGCCAGCTCGCGCTTGCGGACCAGCAGTTCGGCGATGCGGTCCTCGATCGTGCCCTCGGCGATCAGCCGGTGCACCTGCACCGGCCGGGTCTGGCCGATGCGGTACGCGCGGTCCGTGGCCTGCGCCTCCACGGCGGGGTTCCACCAGCGGTCGTAGTGCACGACATGCTCGGCGCGGGTGAGGTTCAGCCCGGTGCCCGCCGCCTTGAGCGACAGCAGGAAGACCGGGACCTCGCCGTCCTGGAAGCGCCTCACCATCGCCTCGCGTTCGGCGATCGGTGTGCCACCGTGCAGGAACTGCGACGGCACACCCCGCGCGGCGAGGTGCCGCTCCAGAAGCCGCGCCATCTGCACGTACTGCGTGAAGACCAGCGTGCAGGCCTGTTCGGCGAGCACGGTGTCGAGGAGTTCGTCGAGCAGTTCGAGCTTCCCGGACCGTCCCGTGAGCGCCGGTCGCTCCTCCTTGAGGAACTGCGCCGGGTGGTTGCAGATCTGCTTCAGCCCGGTCAGCAGCTTCACGATCATTCCCCGCCGCGCCATGCCATCGGTCCCCAAGACGCCGGAGGTGCCGGAGATCTCGGCCAGGGCCTCGCGGACCACGGCCTCGTACAGAGCCGCCTGCTCCGGCGTGAGCGACACCGCGTGATCGGTCTCCGTCTTCGGCGGCAGCTCGGGCACGATCCCCGGGTCCGACTTGCGGCGGCGCAGCAGGAACGGCCGTACCAGCCGGGTCAGCCGCTCCGCCGCGGCAGGGTCCGTCCCACCCTCCACGGCATCCGCGTACCGCCTGCGGAAGGTGCCGAGCCGGCCCAGCAGTCCGGGCGTCGTCCAGTCGAGGACGGCCCACAGCTCCGAGAGATTGTTCTCCACCGGCGTGCCGGTGAGTGCCACGCGCGCGCGTGCGCCGATGGACCGCAACTGCCGGGCCGTCGCCGCGTACGGGTTCTTCACGTGCTGAGCCTCGTCGGCGACGACCATCCCCCAGGACACTTCGGCGAGCCGGGGAGCGTCCAGGCGCATGGTGCCGTATGTGGTGAGCACGAACTCGCCGTCGGCCAGGCCGTCCAGCGAGCGGTGCGCACCGTGGAAGCGGCGGACCGGGGTGCCCGGCGCGAACCGTTCGATCTCCCGCTGCCAGTTGCCCATCAGGGAGGCCGGGCAGACCACGAGGGTGGGCCCGGCGGACGCGGGGTCGGACTGCCGGTGCAGATGCAGGGCGATCAGGGTGATCGTCTTGCCGAGCCCCATGTCGTCGGCGAGACAGCAGCCCAGGCCCACAGACGTCATGTGGGCCAGCCAGTTCAGCCCGCGCCGCTGGTAGTCCCGCAGCGTGGCGGCGAGGGCCGCAGGCTGCGGGACGGGCTCCTGGGACTCGGGGTCCGCGAGCCGGCCCCGCAGGGTCGCCAGCCAGCCGGTGGGACGCACCTCGAACCGGCGGCCGTCCACCTCCACCGAGCCGCTCAGGGCCGCGCCGAGCGCGTCGACGGGGGTGACCTCGTGGTCCTGGCGCGCTCGGGCGCGGAGTACCTCCTGGGGGTCGATCAGCACCCATTGGTCGCGCAGCCGCACGACGGGGCGTTTGGTCTCCGCGAGCCGGTCCAGCTCCGCGCGGGTGAGCGTCCGGTCGCCCAGGGCGAACGACCAGTCGAAGGCGAGCAGCGCGCCGGCCGACAGGAAGGACGGTTGCTGGGAAGCGTTCTTGAAACCTGCCCGGCCGGGTGGCCGCTCCCCGCCGGCGGGACCGATCTCCGCGCGGGTGGTCAGTTCGCGGGTCAGCTCCTTGGGCCAGTGCACGTCGACGCCCGCGGCCGCGAGCGCCCTCGCGCCTTCCCCGAGGAGCTCGGTGACCTCCTCGTCGGCGAGTTCGACCGCGTCGGGCACGGTCGCCGACAGCAGGGGGGTGAGCGGGGCCCAGGCGCGGGCGGCCCGGCGCAGCGCGAGCAGCGTGTCCATCCGGGCCCGCGGTCCGAAGCCGTCGTTCGCGCCGGCTGAGCCGACCGGGCCATCCTGTCTTTCCGCGGCCCCGGCCCACACGTCAGTGGCGTCCGCGACGAGGGCGGGATCGCTCACGCCGTGCACCTGGAGCACGGCCCGGAACGTGGCGTCGGTGCCGTCGGCGGTGCTGTCGTCGATGGGGTGGGTGGCGGGGTCGGTGTGGTCCGTGGCACCCGGCGCCTCCTGCGTCTTCGGCGCGGCCCAGGTCTCCGGCGCGTCGGTGAGGCCGTGCACTTCGATGCGCAGCGACAGGCGTACGCCCGCGTCGTGGCCCGCGGCAACGTCGGCGGCCCAGTCGCGCAGTGCGGGCAGGTGCTGAGGCTCGGGCACGGCGAAGGTGGGGGAGCCGGTCACCAGGGGCGCGGCGGGGGAGCGGGGCAGGGTGTCGGCGACCGCGTCGAGGAAGGCGCGCAGCAGCCGTTCGGGGTCGGGCAGCCGCAGGGGCCCGGTGCCGTCCAGCGGCTGGGCGTGCGACTCGGGCGGCATCGCGGCGGCGAGCCGACGCACGGCCTCGATGTCCTCCGCGTCCAGCGGACCCGTGCGCCAGGCGTCGTGACCGGCCGGGGACAGCCCCGGCAGCAGCAGACCGCGCGCCACCAGACGCAGCGCGTGCACGGCGGCGGCACCCCAGAAGACGGCGGCCGGGTGCCCGTCGCCGTCGGCCCGTGCGCGCGTGAGGACGGGCAGGGCGGCACGCACCGGCAGCAGCACCGCGGGGACGCCCACCGCCTGCACCCCCTCGCCGCCGGGCACGACGACGGTCAGCTCCTCGACCTGCGCCGTGTCCACTACAGGGGGAGCCGACCCGTCGGGCCGCCAGAAGGCCATGCGGCCGGTGCGGGCGGGGTCGCCGGGTACGAATACGGCGGAGCAGCGGGCCAGGTCGGCGTACTGGGCGGGAGAGGGAAGCACGGGAGTCGTCTGCGCAGCGCTCACGAAATCCTTGATTCATCAAACTTGACTAGCGGGTCGGAGTCGCCGAGAGTACAGCACGGCCGGGGCCGACCGGGTAGGCGTGGGATATGAACTGGGACACCATGGATACGCGGTCGTGCTCCGTTCGGAGGGACCGACGAGCCGAGGATTCGGTGAGTCGGCGACGCCCCCTGAGGGAACCCTAGGGGGCGAACCTCAGGGACGTCTCAGGGTCGCGGTCGGAACCGCCGGGAGCGCGGAGCCGTTTTCACGACAGAGAGCGGCAGTGGCCGCGAAGGAGGCGACACCATGTCGAAGAATGCCAAGATCGCCGCGGGGGGTGTGGCGGCCGGGCTCATCCTGCTCATCTGGCTGCCCTGGTGGGCGGCGCTCCTGATCATCCTGGGAGTCCCGGCTGCCGCGTACCTCGCCCTGGACCCCTCGCAGCGGAGCAGGTTGCGCCGCGTTTCGCGCAAGGAGCTGGGCCGCTGAGACGCAGGGGCCCGTCCCGGAAGATCGGGTCCCTGCTCGGCCCCTGCTACCGCGCCGCCGCCCCAGCACCGTCCAGTGCGCAGGAGTTGACCACGTCACCGTCCGCGGGCCTGCCGATCGTCCGGTCCGCGGGCGGCCTGACTCCGCGCTCCACCCATGCGGTCAGAGTGTCGAACGCCGACCGGTAGCAGGGCAGGATCGGCCGCAGCCGGTCCGGATGGGTGTCGTACAGCCCGTCGACGTGGGTGCCGCCCTGCACCGTGTAGTAGCGGTGCAGCGGCCCCCGGCCCTTCGCGTCGATCATGCGGGCGTACACATCGGAGTGGGCGGCCTTCGGCAGCAGCGCGTCCAGATCACCGTGCAGCGTGATCAGCGGCCGGCCGATACGCCCGGTCAGTGCCGCCCGGGCCGCAGCGCGGTGCACGGAGGCGGGACGTGAGGCGTAGTCGTACGTGGCGTCGGACGCGCACGGCGCCAGGATCTGCTCCACCGTGGTCCCGGCCGAGGGCCCCGGGCAAGCGGGATCGTAGGCCGGGTCGAACTCGGCGCGGTAGATCTTCTGCGTGACACCCCAGTAGGCCTTCTCGTGGTACGGCCACAGGAACTCGGAGCCCGGTGCGAAGCCCACCGCGCGCAGGTCCTCGTCCCGTGCCGTGCCGAACATCCGGGCCACCGTGACCGGCAGGGTGGTGAACAGACCGGTCCCGTCGGCGGCCCACAGCGCGCCCTCCCGGTCCACGCCGCCGTCGTACGGCTCCGGGTGGTTCTCCAGCTGCCGGCGGGTGAGATAGCCGCCGTTGGAGATGCCGGTCATGTACGTCCGGCGCGGGGCATGCCCGTAGCGGTGGGCCACCGCGCGCTTGGCCGCCCGGGTGAGCTGCGTGGTCCGGGTGTTCCACTCGGCCACCGCGTCACCGGGCCGGGTCCCGTCACGGTAGAAGTCGACCCCGTTGTTGCCCTTGTCCGTCGAGGCGTACGCGTCCCCCTGGGCCAGTACCCGGTCGGAGATGGCCTTGTCGGTCGCGTACTGCTTGCGGGTGCCGGGTGCGCCCGTGACGACCAGCCCGCCGTTCCACCGGTCGGGCAGCCGGATCACGAACTGTGCGTCGTGCGCCCAGCCGTGCGTCGTGTTGAAGCGGGAGGAGTCCGGGAAGTACCCGTCGACCTGAATGCCGGGCACTTCGGACGGCGACCGGGTGGCGGCCGCGGTCAGCCCCGCCTGGTCCGCCAGGTCGGTG
The DNA here is from genome assembly GCF_042656345.1 of Streptomyces incanus. Taxonomy (NCBI): domain Bacteria; kingdom Bacillati; phylum Actinomycetota; class Actinomycetes; order Kitasatosporales; family Streptomycetaceae; genus Streptomyces; species Streptomyces incanus. Next base: position 79,097 of record NZ_JBHSPC010000164.1, on the reverse strand, counting down.
TACGGGGTGCCGGCCAGCTCCGTGGTGGTCGGATCGGCCAGACAGGTGGTGTGCTGGTGGGCCGCGCCCGGCACCCGCACACGCTCCTGGCGCGCACAGTGTTCGTCTCCGGCAGCGGCGGCCGGAGCCGGAGCGGTGAGGGCTGCCGCCGCGAGGGTGACGGCGAGCAACGGAATGCCGAGGGACGGGCGGACGGCCTCCAGGAAGGACGGGAAGCGGAAGAGGGCACGGTATGGAGCACGAAGCTGCCCCCTGGTGCGGGCCCAACGCTGCCATCATCGATGGGTCGGCGCCCCACGGGACGGCGCCTTCGCATGGAGGTTCACACCGCATGCGAAGGCAGGCGCACACCTCATACGGAGCCAGACGCCCCCGCCGGGCGCGGTTCAGAGCGGCCGTACGGCGATCCTGTCCAGGCCCTCCAGAAGACCCGGCAGTTCCGGCCCCCTGCCCACCGGGAGGACCTCGCCGGGCTCGTCGTCGAGCAGGACGAACGCCATGTCGTCGGTCCTGGCCACCAGGGACCAGCCGGGCCCATCGGCACGCAGCGTGCGGGCGTCGCCCGGCGCGAAGGACGAGCGGACCCGGCCGAGCGGCGGCGGCGAGGAGACGTAGGCACGTGCCTCCGCCAGGACCCGCCGAATGCCGCTGTGGCCCGTCTGCTGCCCGTTCGGGCCGTCGGCCGAGGCGCCGTCGCCGGACGGAGCACCCCCCCTCGGCTGCTCCGCAGTCGTGCTCTCGTCGGCCGGACCGCCGTCGGCCGGGCCGTCACCGGCGGCTTCCCCGGCGCTGTCGGAGGCATCCACGGAGCCGCCCGGAACAGGGAACGCCGAGTCACCGACCTGTTCCCGCCAGAGCGCCCACTGGAGCGCGATCTCGTCAGCACCCAGACGCCGCTGCGCCGGCCCCCAGGCGTCGGAGTCGGGCGGCGCCAGCAGGGGCCCGTCGGCGACCTCGGGGCCGGGATCGTGCGGCGCGGGCACGTTCGGAGCCGCCACGGCGACCGCGAGGGGCCAGCCGGGCAGCGCCGCGACGACCGTGCGCTCCTCCGGAGACAGATCGTGCTCCATGCCGCAGTCCCAGGAAGCGATCGCGACGGCGACCAGCGACACGTCGTCGACCGCGACGGTCCACCGGGCGCCCTCACCGTCCTGGCCGAGCACCAGCCCGTACCCGTCGGCGAGCGGGGGGAGACCGAGCGCCGCGCACGCTTCCGGGTAGTCGTCGCCCAGCACGCTCGGGAACTTCGCCGGCGTCAGCAGCGCCGCCGTCAGCACATAGAGCGCGTCGTCCGCGGCGGCGACGGCTTCCTCGTCCGTCCCGGCCATTCCAGCCTCCCCGTCGGTTTCGTCCACCGGCGCGCACACTAATCCGCCCCCGAGCCTCTTGTCACGACCTCGCAGCCGCACCCGGAGCTGCGGCCCGACGGGGCGAATCGGCCACGCACTCCCGGCCGGATCAGGTTGCCGGAAGCCCCAGCAGGTGCCGCGCGACCGTTCGCGGAGACGCGTCGCGCTCGCGCGCGAGCGCAATGACCGCCCGGCACGCCAACTCGTTCACCCCGAACGCCAGCGCCTCCGGCGACACCCAGCCGGTCACCTCGTCGATCCTCTCCTGATCGTCCTCCGCACAGGCCGAGACGTACGCTGCGGCGGCCTCGAACAGATTGTGCGGACGCTCCTCCCGCTCGGTCCTCTCCTCCGCGCGCAGGTTGTCCCCCACCTTGCCCCCGATCCTGCGAACCCTGCCCCACATCCAGTCCACCTTTCCCCTGAGCGATTTTCCTCACCGAACATCCATGTCCTGTCCTGCCACTCAACGTAGAGTTTGGAGCGTCCGCGGCAGAAGGGACAGCGGGGCGAGGTGCTTCGAACGGCTGGAATCATTCAACCGTCCCCTTCAGAGTTCACTCGTTTACGAAATCAGGGCTCAACAGCGCACGCGCCTGAAGAATCTCCTGTTCGACGCCGCCGAGGTCTGCGCGGGCAGGTGCTCGTGCCGGTGGACACCCGCGTCGTCCGTGGTATTCGTACCGGGCCGCTCCGTCCCCCGCATGGTCACCGGCGGGAGGACCTGGGCACGCACCCGGTACCGTGGCCGCGGGTTGCCCGGTGCGGCACGTGGACCGAGAGGCCCGACGCGAGGGCGGGCGCTCAGTCCGCGCGGACGGCCAGCGTCAGGAACCGGGCGTCCTCGTCGACGTACGACGTCATGCGCCAGCCCGAACCGGCCAGCAGCGGACGGAGGTTCGGCTCCGCGCGGAGGTCGTCCGGCGTGATCGAGCGGCCCTGACGCGCGGCGAGCGCCACCCTGCCGATCGGGTGGAACAGCGCGAGCACGCCACCGAGACGCACCACCCGCGCGAGCTCCCGGAGATTCTCGGCCGGGTGGGGCAGGTGCGCGATCAGGCCCGCCGCGAACACGGCGTCGAGCGATCCCGAGCGCAGCGGCAGCACGGAGACGTCGGTGAGTAGCAGCACCCCGTCGTGGCCCCGTCCGGCCCGCGCGGCCTCCCGCAGCATGGCCGGGGTCAGATCCGCCCCGAGGACCGTTCCGGAGGGGCCCACGGCCGCACGCAGCGGCGGCAGGGCCCGTCCGGTGCCGCAGCCGGCGTCGAGCACCCGGGCGCCCTCGCGCAGCCCCAGCTCGGCCACCGCCGCCGCGTAGGCCGGACCGTCGTCGGGGAAGCGGCGGTCCCAGTCGGCGGCACGCGCGGTGAAGAACTCCTGGACATGTGTGTGGTCGTCGCTCATGCCCGGCATGATCCCCCACCGAACGGCCCGGACCCCAACACCCGGCGAGCCCCGGAGACGTACCGTCCTGCGCGATCGCACCCGCCGCCGAGGCACTGGATCCGGCCACGGAGGCCCCTGGCCGTGTCCCCCCGCGTGAGGGCATCCGGGCCGCGTCACTCCGTGCCGCGGCCCGGCGATCAGTCCGCGACGCCCTTCTCCGACAGGACCTTCTCGACGGCGGCACGGACAAGGAGCTCGCCCGGCACACCGTTGCGCGCTCCGAACTCCTCGGCACGGTCCTGGCCCATGTACCGCCCGGCGATCCGCGTGGCCCAGCGCACCAGGTCCTCGGGATCCTCCGAGATCCGCGCCCGGCCCTGCAGCACCACGAAGGCGAACGGCGGCCGGTCGTCGTCCACGCACAGGGCGACCCGGCCGTCACGGGCCAGATTGCGTCCCTTCACCGTCTCCTTGCCGGTGTTGAACACCACGTCGTCCCCGTCGAGCACGAACCAGATCGGCGCCACGTGCGGACTGCCGTCGGCGCGCACGGTGGAAAGCTTCGCGGTGCGGGTTCCGTACGAGACGAACCCCCGCCATTCCTCATCGGTCATCGTCTGTCCCATGGCTCCTATCCTCCTTGTCCGCCGCCCGGCCGTGGGGAAGGCTGACGGAGGGATCCATACGGGGAAGAGCAAGGGGGAGATTCGCGACATGACACAAAATCGGGGACTCGACTGGCTGCTGGACGACCTGACCCAGAGAGTCGAGGAGGTACGGCACGCGCTGGTCCTGTCCAACGACGGGCTGGTGACGGGGACGAGCACGGGGCTTCGACGCGAGGACGCGGAGTACTTAGCCGCGGTCTCGTCCGGACTGCACAGCCTCGCCAAGGGCTCCGGACAGCATTTCGGCGCGGGCGGGATGCGCCAGACGATGATCGAGTTCGACGAAGCGGTGCTCTTCGTCACCGCGGCCGGTACAGGCAGTTGCCTGTGCGTGCTCAGCGCGGCCGAGGCCGACATCGGCCGGATCGCGTACGAAATGACGCTGCTGGTCAATCGGGTCGGCGAACACCTGGACGTGGACGCCCGCCGACCGGAACCCGACGACCCCACAGGTACCTGACCTGTACGTTCGTCGGCCCCAGTGGAGTTATCCACAGATCCGTCACGAAGAGTGACGGATCCGCTACGGTTTTCTCCGGGCGGCGCACACGGCGTCGGCCGAGCGCACTCCACGGGGGAGACGAGCATGTCCGAAAACACCGCCACACACGAAGTCACGACCGTCGGTTCCTGGGTCGCGGCAGGTCGCGCGGCACGGGAACTCGGCCTCAAGCCCAGCGAGTTCGACCTCGCTGTGGACCTCGGCCGGATCCGTACCACCCCCGGCGGGCGGGGAGCCGGCCGCCGCGTGGACCGCGCCGAACTCGAACGGCTCCGCGCCCGGCCAGGTCACCCGGAGGCTCTGCGCGAGAGCGTCAGGACCGTGGGCACCACGGAGGGCGCGCTGCTCATGGGGGTGACGAAGGACCGTTTCACGCGCCTGGCCCGGCTGGGGCTGCTGGCCCCCACGAGGTTCTACCTCAACCGCTACCGTGCCGTGGTCTGGCTCTATCTCGCCGAGGAGCTACGGCAGTTCACGGCCGACGAGAAGAACACCCCGTTGCTGAGGGGCCGCGCGTCCGACAACCTCAGGGGACAGCTCGACACCGGCCTCGACCTGCGGGCCCGCAACTGGCGCACCCGCCGTCTGGCAATCCTGCTCCGTCGGGCCACCGACCCGTGGTCGCGCGCCGGAGCCCTCGCGTCCCTGCTCGACCCGCCCCACATCTGCGAGGTCGTCAAGGACCCCTACGAGCGTTCCCACCTCAGCCGGTTCTGTCCAGAAAGGCCTTCCCACGGCTCCCCTGGCTCACCCGGGGCCGTCCTCACGGAAACCCTCGTGACCGCTCAGGACCCCGACGAGATCGCCTGGTTCCAGGCGGAGCTCGCACAGATGCTGGCAGAGGCCCGCGAACACCGGCCGGCACCCCGTCCGGCTTCCGCCCCGCCCCGCCCCGCCCCGGCCGGGCAGGCTCCCCGGGAGCCGGAACGCCCACGCGGGGCGTTCCGCGCGCTGCTCGCCCGGTGGCGCGGCAGAAACCGAGGACCGGCTGTCCCCTGACCGGCCGACCACTGACCAGCCGGCCCGGGTGATGCGCCCGGTGGTCTACAGAGCCCGGAACAGCCCCTCCTGGACGACGGACACCAACATCCGCCCCTCGCGGTCGTAGATCCGCCCTCGGGCCAGACCACGCCCGCCCACGGCGATCGGCGACTCCTGGTCGTACAGGAACCACTCGTCCGCGCGGAACGGGCGGTGGAACCACATCGCGTGGTCCAGCGACGCCATGTCGAAGCCGCGCGGGCCCCACAGGGGTTCCACCGGGAGCCGGACGGCATCCAGCAGCGTCATGTCGCTGGCATAGGTCAGGGCGCAGGTGTGAACCAGCGGATCGTCGCCGAGCGGGCCCATCGCGCGCATCCACACGGCGCTGCGCGGTTCGGCGTCCTTGACGTCGTCCGGGTCCCAGCGCAGCCGGTCCGCGTAGCGGATGTCGAAGGGCTGACGGTGGGCCATCCGCTCCAACTGCTCCGGCAGCTCGCCCAGATGCCCGCGGATCTCCTCTACGACGGTCGGCAGCGACTCCGGATCCGGGACCTCGCGGGCCGGCGGCAGTTGGTGCTCGAAACTCCCCTGTTCAGGTTTGTGGAAGGAGGCGGTGAGAGTGAAGATCGTGCGGCCCTGCTGCACGGCGGTGACCCGGCGGGTCGTGAAGGACCGGCCGTCCCGTACCCGCTCGACCTGGTACACGATCGGTACCCCGGGCCGCCCGGGGCGCAGGAAGTACGCGTGCAGCGAGTGCACGGGGCGGCCGCCCTCCGTGGTGCGGCCCGCGGCGACCAGCGCCTGGCCGGCCACCTGGCCGCCGAAGACCCGCTGCAGCGACTCCTGCGGACTGCGGCCACGGAAGATGTCGACCTCGATCTGCTCCAGGTCGAGCAGGGCGACGAGGCTCTCGGTCGGGTTCGTCATGGGCGCTACGCTCCTGCGTTCACAGCTGGCCGACAGTGGTGACCCGGACGACCGCACGGCCCTCCGCGTCGGAGGCGGTGAGGTCGACCTGGGCGCTGACTCCCCAGTCGTGGTCGCCGTTCGGGTCGTCGAAGATCTGCCGGACCCGCCACAGTCCATTGTCCGGCTCCTCGTCGATCAGCAGCAGCTTGGGACCGCGGGCGTCGGGACCGGTGCCGAGTTCCTCGTACTCGTCCCAGTACTTGTCCATCGCCTCGCCCCAGGCGTCGGCATCCCAGCCGGCCTCGGCGTCCAGCTCGCCCAGCGCCTCCACCTGGTCCAGAGCGGCCAGTTCGACACGGCGGAACATGGCGTTGCGGACCAGGACGCGGAAGGCGCGCGCGTTGGCGGTGACCGGCTTGACCTGGTCGGCCTTCTCCTGGGCCTCCTCGGCGGTCATCTCCGCGGGATTGGCCAGCTGCTCCCACTCGTCCAGCAGACTCGAGTCGACCTGACGCACCATCTCGCCCAGCCAGGCGATCAGATCCTGGAGATCCTCGGACTTCAGATCGTCCGGGACGGTGTGGTCCAGGGCCTTGAAGGCGCTGGCCAGGTACCGCAGCACGATGCCCTCGGTCCGGGCCAGCTCGTAGTGGGACACCAACTCCGTGAAGGACATCGCCCGTTCGTACATGTCCCGCACCACGGACTTCGGCGACAGCGGATGGTCACCGACCCACGGGTGACTCTTGCGGTAGGTGTCGTACGCGTGGAAGAGCAGTTCCTCCAGCGGCTTCGGGTACGTGATGTCCTGAAGGCGCTCCATGCGCTCCTCGTACTCGACGCCGTCCGCCTTCATCAGGGCGACCGCCTCACCGCGCGCCTTGTTCTGCTGTGCGGCGAGGATCTGGCGCGGGTCGTCCAGCGTGGACTCCACCACGGACACCATGTCGAGCGCGTAGGAAGGCGACTCGGGGTCCAGCAGCTCGAACGCGGCCAGCGCGAAGGTGGACAACGGCTGGTTCAGCGCGAAGTCCTGCTGCAGATCCACGGTGAGCCGGACGATCCGCCCCTCGGCATCCGGTGTGTCCAGCTTCTCGACGATGCCGCCGTCCAGCAGGGACCGGTAGATGGCGATCGCCCGCCGGATGTGCCGCAGCTGCTGCTTGCGCGGCTCGTGGTTGTCCTCGAGGAGGTGACGCATCGCCGCGAAGGCGTTCCCGGGCCGTGCGATCACCGACAGCAGCATGGTGTGCGTCACCCGGAAACGGGAGGTCAGCGGCTCGGGCTCGGAACCGATGAGCTTCTCGAAAGTCTGCTCCGACCAGGCGACGAACCCCTCCGGCGCCTTCTTGCGGACGACCTTTCGGCGCTTCTTCGGGTCGTCGCCCGCCTTGGCCAGCGCCTTCTCGTTCTCGACGACGTGCTCGGGGGCCTGCGCGACGACGAACCCCTCGGTGTCGAAGCCGGCCCGTCCGGCCCGACCCGCGATCTGGTGGAACTCGCGGGCCCGCAGCGTGCGCACCCGGTTCCCGTCGTACTTGGTCAGGGCGGTGAACAGCACCGTGCGGATCGGGACGTTGACCCCCACGCCCAGCGTGTCCGTACCGCAGATGACCTTCAGCAGACCGGCCTGCGCGAGCTTCTCCACCAGCCGCCGGTACTTGGGCAGCATGCCGGCATGGTGCACACCGATGCCGTGCCGGACGTAACGGGAGAGGTTGCGGCCGAACTTGGTGGTGAAGCGGAAGCTGCCGATCAGGTCGGCGATCCTGTCCTTCTCCTCGCGCGTGCACATGTTGATGCTCATCAGCGCCTGCGCCCGCTCCACCGCCTGGGCCTGCGTGAAGTGCACGATGTAGACCGGAGCCTGCCGGGCCGCCAGCAGGTCCGTGAGCGTCTCGGTGAGCGGCGTGTAGCGGTACTCGTAGGACAGCGGGACCGGCCGGATCGCCGAGCGGACCACCGACGTGGGGCGGCCGGTGCGGCGGGCGAGGTCCTTCTCGAAGAAGGAGACGTCGCCGAGCGTCGCCGACATCAGCACGAACTGTGCCTGCGGCAGTTCCAGCAGCGGAATCTGCCACGCCCAGCCGCGGTCCTGCTCCGCGTAGAAGTGGAACTCGTCCATGACGACCTGGCCGACGTCGGCGTTCCTGCCGTCACGCAGCGCGATCGACGCCAGCACCTCGGCGGTGCAGCAGATGACCGGGGCATCGGCGTTCACGGACGCGTCGCCGGTCAGCATGCCGACGTTCTCCGTGCCGAAGATCTTGCACAGCTCGAAGAACTTCTCCGACACCAGCGCCTTGATCGGTGCCGTGTAGAAGGTGACCTCGTCCCGAGCCAGCGCGGCGAAGTGGGCGGCGGCCGCGATCATGCTCTTGCCCGAGCCGGTCGGGGTCGAGACGATCACGTTCGCCCCGGAGACCACCTCGATCAGCGCCTCCTCCTGGTGGGGGTAGAGCGTGAGACCACGTTCCCCCGCCCACGACTCGAAGGCTTCGTACAGGGCGTCGGGGTCGGCGGTCGGCGGCAGCTGATCGATGAGGGTCACGCCCCCATCTTGCCTGCCGCCGGGCCCCGCGCGGGAATCGGATTCGGGTATGAAGATCGCGAACGCTACGCTGTGTCGCCGAAGGGGCGTCAACGCACCTGGTCAACTGGACAGCGGCACAAGCGGATGGGGCGGGCAACGGGGATGATGGGACCAGCACACTCACTGTCGGGTGCCGCGGCATGGCTCGGTGTAGGCGCGGCGATGGCCGCCGCCGGAAAGCCGATGCCCTGGCCGGTGCTTCTGGTCGGCGCTCTGATCTGTGCCGGCGCCGCCCTCGCCCCGGACCTGGACCACAAGGCGGCGACGATATCGCGGTCCTTCGGCCCCGTGTCCAAGAGGCTGTGCGAGATCGTCGACAAGCTGTCGTACGCCGTCTACAAGGCCACCAGGAAACCGGGCGACCCGCGCCGTTCCGGCGGTCACCGCACCCTCACCCACACCTGGCTGTGGGCGGTCCTGATCGGTGGGGGCGCTTCCGTCCTGGCGATCACGGGCGGCCGGTGGGCGGTGCTGGCCATTCTCTTCGTCCACATGGTGCTGGCCATCGAGGGCCTGCTGTGGCGGGCTACGCGGGGTGCCAGCAGCGACGTACTGGTGTGGCTGCTCGCCGCGACCAGCGCGTGGATCCTCGCGGACATCCTGGACGAGCCGGGCAACGGCGCCGCCTGGCTGTTCACGGAGCCCGGCCAGGAGTACCTGTGGCTGGGGCTGCCGATCGTCCTGGGCGCGCTGGTGCACGACATCGGGGACGCCCTGACCGTCTCGGGCTGCCCGATCCTGTGGCCCATACCGGTGGGACGCAAGCGCTGGTACCCCATAGGTCCGCCCAAGGCGATGCGGTTCCGGGCGGGCAGCTGGGTGGAGCTCAAGGTGCTGATGCCGGCGTTCATGCTGCTCGGCGGAGTGGGCTGCGCGGCGGCGCTCAACGTGATCTGAGACGCGGACGACCGGCCGTCGTCGACGGTGGATGCCCGGTGGTCGCCGTCGCCGGCTCAGCCGGAGCTTTCACCACCGTAGCGGCGCTGGAAGCGTGCGACGCGTCCTTCCGTGTCCACGGTCCGTGCCGTGCCCGTGTAGAAGGGGTGGCTCTCCGAGGAGATCTCCACCTCCACGACCGGGTAGGTCTCGCCGTCGTCCCACTCGATCGTCTGCTCGCTGGTCGCGGTGGACCGGGTCAGGAAGGCATATCCGGCGGCCCGGTCGCGGAAGACGACGGGGCGGTAGTCGGGGTGCTTGTCCTGCTGCATGGACGCTCCTCGTGCGACGTGGGCGATGCGTGCGGCGCGCGCGATGTGATCGGTCCGGATGACGGCATGGATGGCCTGCGCCGTTCGGACGGCCGTGACGGCCGTCACGGCCGTGAAACGGTGAGGTCAGCCGGGCAGGGTGTCCTCGTCGACGACATGCACGGCGGCCTCCTCGGCCGAGGCCGCCGCCCCGTCGATGCCGACGTCCGTGGCGAGCAGGGCGGTCTCCTCGTCCTCGTGCGCCCCTTCGTCGGGGGCCACGAGCCGGCCGGAGCGCACGGCACCGACCTCGTTGTCCAGGAGCTCGCCGTCGGTGCCCTCGCTGTCGCCGAGGTTGTCACCGTCGGCGGCGGTGAGATCGGGCCGCTCCTCGGCGAGCCGCTGGTCCAGGGTCTCGCCCGCCCTGCGCTCCGACGCCGTCACACCGCGGTGCTCCACGGCCCACGGCCGCTCGGGAGGGGACCAGCCCCGGTCGAGGGGATCGTCGACCCCGTCGTTCTCGAGAGTGTCCTCGGCGTCGAGCAGTCCGGCGTCGTCCTGGACCTCGGATCCATCGGGCTGGTAGACGTCGTCTCCCCAACCGCCGGCTCTGTTCACGGGGACCTCCAGGGGGTGGGGACGGGCCCGTTCCCGCCGTGGCCCGTTCCGGGCCGCGCCTGCACGGGGCACTGGCACCAACCGCACCCCGGTTCTCCGAAGCCCCGGGCGTCCCCCGAGCCGGTGCCTGGTTCCACCCTTCCACCCAGGCTCGGCTCCGCGCAACGGCACGGTCCGCCACCAGCGGCCGGTGGCGGACCGTGCACACGGTGAATCCGCCCTCGGGCGCGTCTCACCCCCGGCCGGGGACCCGCCGAACGCGCCCGGCCGCACAGCCCGCCCGGCCGCACCCTGCGCGCTCATCCCTCCCCTCACCTGGGCCCTCACCCGTGCCAGGAGCGCCACAGCGCCGCGTACGCACCGCCCGCAGCGACCAGCTCGTCGTGGCTGCCCAGCTCGCTGATGCGGCCGCCCTCGACAACAGCGATGACGTCCGCGTCGTGGGCGGTGTGCAGGCGGTGGGCGATGGCGACGACGGTGCGGCCGTCGAGGACACGGGCCAGCGAGCGTTCCAGGTGCCGGGCCGCGCGGGGGTCCAGCAGCGAGGTCGCCTCGTCCAGCACCAGCGTGTGCGGATCGGCCAGCACCAGCCGGGCCAGCGCGATCTGCTGCGCCTGGGCCGGGGTGAGCGCCAGCCCGCCCGAGCCGACCTCACTGTCGAGACCGTCGTCGAGCGCACGCGCCCAGCCGTCCGCGTCGACCGCGCCGAGCGCCGCCCACAGCTCGGCGTCCTCGGCATCCGCCCGGGCGAGCCGCAGGTTGTCGCGCAGGGAACCCACGAAGACGTGGTGCTCCTGATTGACCAGGGCCACATGGGTACGGACGTGTTCCGCGGTCATCCGGGACAGTTCGGCGCTGCCCAGGGTCACCGTGCCGTCCCGGGGCGCGTAGATCCCGGCGAGCAGCCGTCCCAGGGTGGACTTGCCCGCGCCGGACGGGCCGACCAGCGCCAGCCTGGTGCCGGGCGCGACCTCCAGCGACACCTTGCGCAGCACGTCGACGCCCTCGTGGTAGCCGAAGTGCACCCGCTCGGCGCGCACATGGCGCCCGTCAGGAGTCAGCGCGGCGTCACCGGTGTCGGGCTCGATGTCCCGGACCCCGACCAGCCGGGCCAGCGACACCTGGGCCACCTGCAACTCGTCGTACCAGCGCAGGATCAGCCCCACCGGGTCGACGAGCATCTGCGCCAGCAGCGCACCGGTCGTCAGCTGGCCGACACCGATCCAGCCCTGCAGGACGAAGACACCACCGATCATCAGCACCGAGCCGAGCACGGTCACATGGGTGATGTTGATGACGGGGAAGAGCACCGACCGCAGCCACAGCGTGTAGCGCTCCCAGGCCGTCCACTCCTTGACCCGCTGGTCCGACAACGCCACCCGGCGCTCGCTGAGCCGGTGCGCCTCGATGGTCCGTCCCGCGTCCACGGTCTCGGCGAGCACCGCGGCCACGGCGGCGTACCCGGCGGCCTCGGAACGGTACGCGGCCGGCGCCCGCCGGAAGTACCAGCGGCAGCCGGCCACGAGCAGCGGAACGGCGACCAGTACGGCCGGCGCCAGTTCGGGTGCCGTGACGACCAGGCCGCCCAGCAGCAGCACCACCCACACCACACCGATGGCGAGCTGGGGCACGGCCTCACGCATCGCGTTGCCGAGCCGGTCGATGTCGGTCGTGATCCGGGACAGCAGATCACCCGTCCCGGCCCGCTCCAGCACACCGGGCGGCAGCCCGACCGACCGCACCAGGAAGTCCTCGCGCAGATCGGCCAGCATCCGCTCTCCGAGCATCGCCCCGCGCAGTCGCACCTGCCGCACGAACACCGCCTGGACGACCAGCGCCACCACGAACAGTGCGGCGGTGAGCCCCAGATGGAGCTCCCGCGTGCGGTCCGAGACCCGCTCCACCAGGCCGCCCAGCAGGTACGGGCCGACCATCGAGGAGATCACCGCGACGGTGTTCACCGTGATCAGGAGTACGAAGGCCCTGCGGTGCCTGCGGAGCAGCTCGCCCACATAGGCGCGGACGGTGGCGGTCGCGCCCACGGGCAGGGTGCCGGCCGTGGTCGGGGCCGCCGGGTCGTAGGCCGGTGGCGCCACGCCGATCATGCTGTCTCCTCGATTTCTACGAGCTTGTCCAGCTCGGTCAGGTCGTCCGTTCCGGCCTCGGCCCCGGTCTCGGTCTTCGCCTCGGCCCCGGCTCCGGCCCCGGTCTCGGTCTTCGCCTCGGCCCCGGCTCCGGCCCCGGTCTCGGTCTTCGCCTCGGCCCCGGCTCCGGCCCCGGTCTCGGTCTTCGCCCCGGCCCCGGTCCTGGTCTCGGTCTTCGCTCCGGCCCCGGTCCTGGTCTCGGCCCCGGTCCTGGTCTCGGTCTTCGCCTCGGCCTCCGTCTCGCGGGTCACCACGGCCCGGTACCGGGGCTCGGTACGCACCAGCTCGTGGTGGCCGCCGACCGCCACGACCGTCTCGTCGTGCAGGAAGACCACCTGGTCCGCCCGGTCCAGCAGCAGCGGCGACGAGGTGAACACGACGGTCGTCCGTCCCGACCGCAGTTCCCGTACGCCCTCGGCGATACGGGCCTCGGTGTGCGAGTCGACGGCGGAGGTCGGCTCGTCCAGGACGAGGACCTCCGGGTCGGTGACCAGCGACCGGGCCAGTGAGAGTCGCTGGCGCTGACCACCGGAAAGGGATCGTCCACGCTCGGTGAGCTGCGCGTCCATCGGGTCCGCGGCGTCGAGCGAACCCTGCACCAGCGCCGCCAGTACGTCCCCGCACTGCGCGGCGCCCAGCGCCTCGCGCGCTTCGACGGCCCCGGACGCGGGTACGTCGAGCAGTTCGCGCAGTGTGCCCGACAGCAGCACCGGATCCTTGTCCTGGACGAGGACGGAGCCGCGGGCGGAGTCCAGCGGCAGCTCGTCGAGCGGCACGCCGCCGAGCAGCACCGAGCCGTTCCGCGTGGCCTGCGCCGCATGCCCGCCGAGCCGTTCGGCCAAACGTCCCGCCGTGTCCGGATCCCCACACACCACGGCGGTGAGCCGGCCCGCCGGGACGAACAGACCGGTCGCCGGGTCGTACAGGTCTCCGGTGGGCCTCTCGGACCTCTCGGAACCGGGCGTCCCGGCGGCGTCCACGGCCCGTTCCAGCGACAGCACACGCGCCGCACGCTTGGCCGACGGCCGGGAGAAGGAGTAGGCCATCGCGATCTCTTCGAAGTGGCGCAGAGGATACGCGAGCAGCATCACCGAGCTGTAGACGGTGACCAGTTCACCCACGGCGATCCGCCCCTGACGGGCCAGGTGAACGCCGTAGCAGACCACCGTGATCAGCAGGATTCCCGGCAGCAGTACCTGGATCGCGGCGATCAGGGACCACATCCGGGCACTGCGCACGGCAGCGTGGCGGACTTCCTGGGACGCGCGACGGTAGCGGTCGAGGAACAGCTCCTCGCCGCCGATGCCGCGCAGTACACGCAGTCCGGCGACGGTGTCCGAGGCGAGTTCCGTGGCCCGTCCGGCCTTCTCCCGCTGGACGTCGGCCCGCCGGGTGGCGTGGGGCAGCAGCGGCAGGACCGCGAGTGCCAGCAGGGGCAGGCCCACGACGACGACCACACCGAGCGCGGGCTGGTAGACGAGCAGGCCGACGCAGACCAGCACGATGGTGACCACGGCCGCGGTGAACCGGGACAGTGCCTCGACGAACCAGCCGATCTTCTCGACGTCACCGGTGGAGACGGCTACGACCTCGCCGGCCGCGACGCGCCGGGTCAGCGTGGAACCCAGCGTCGCGGTCCTGCGGGCCAGCAGCTGCTGGACACGGGCGGCCGCGGTGATCCAGTTGGTGACGGCGGCCCGGTGCAGGAAGGTGTCGCCGACCGCGTTGCCCACGCAGGCCAGCGCCATGAGCCCGCCGGCCAGGGCGAGCCGGGTGCCGGAACGGTCGACGGCGGCCTGGACGCCGATGCCCACACAGAACGGGAGCGAGGCGACGGAGGCGAAGTGCAGCAGTCCCCAGGCGAGGGATTTGAGCTGGCCCGGGAGCTGGTTCCGGAAGAGCCACCGCAGGAATCGGGGGCCCGAGCGGGCGTCGGGCACGCCCGGGTCGGGATACGGAAGGTCTTGTATCTGCATGACGTCCCAGTGGCTCGCTAAGGCGGGGCCGCGCGCCGTCCTTGGACAGCGGCGACAGCAAACCGTGACAGGTTGACGCCACTGCGTGCCGCAAAGCAAACGATTTTTCACGCAGAGCCCGGAATCGGTTCGACGCACGGGACGGGAACCTCACGGCACACCGGACGACCCCGGCGGGCGCACCGGCCGACGACGGCACGAGGCCCCGGCAGCGACCTCCGGCGCGGTGTCTCAGCAGGACGCGTCGCGGTGCTGCGGGGTGGCGGCCGTCCCGTCGATCAGCGTGTTCAGCAGCTCGCCGAGAACCTTGCGCTGCTCGTCCGCCAGCGGAGCCAGGATCTCCTCCGCGGCGGCCCTGCGCGCGGCGTGCAGCTCCCGCAGGGCCGCGTGTCCGTCGTCGGTGAGCTCGATCCGAATCACCCGCCGATTGGCCGGATCGGGCACCCGCCGCACCTTGCCGCTCGCCTCCAGCCCGTCGACCAGCGTCGTCACGGCTCGCGGTACCACCTCCAGCCGCTCCGCCAGGTCGGCCATGCGGGGCGGCGAGGCACAGTGGGCGAGAGTGCGCAGCAACCGGGACTGGGCAGGGGTGATGCCCAGTTCGCGCCGCACCAGATGGCGCTTTTGAATGCGGTGCACCCGGCGGGTCAGCCGAAGCAACTGCTCGGCCAGCAGGCCGTCGGGGTCGGGGGTGGTCATGTGCGGAACAATATCAGGACGTCGTTCATTGTGAGCATAGGTAACAATGAGCTAAGCTCCGCTGGCCCGGCATCCCGCAACATCCCCACGGCGGTCCTGGGCTCCCGCGCACTGCTTTCCGCTCCCGAGCCCTCGAAGGAGACCATGCACCCCGACCATGAACCCGCCTGGAGCGCACCCGCGGGCGCCGGGGAACAGCCCCGGCAGGTGCGCCGCATCCTGAGACTGTTCCGCCCCTACTGGGGTCGCCTCGCGATCGTCGGCCTGCTCGTCGGAGCGGCGTCGCTCGTCTCGGTCGCCACCCCGTTCCTGCTCAAGGCGATCCTCGATGTCGCGATCCCCGAGCGCCGCACCGGACTGCTCAGCCTGCTGGCCCTCGGCATGATCCTCAGCGCCGTCCTCACCAGCGTCTTCGGCGTGCTCCAGACGCTGATCTCCACGACCGTCGGCCAGCGCGTCATGCACGATCTGCGCACCGCCGTCTACGACCGGCTCCAGCGCATGTCGCTCGCCTTCTTCACGCGTACCCGCACCGGCGAGGTCCAGTCCCGCATCGCCAACGACATCGGCGGCATGCAGGCGACCGTGACCTCCACGGCGACCTCCCTGGTCTCCAACCTCACCAGCGTCGTCGCCACCGTCGTCGCGATGCTCGTCCTCGACTGGCGGCTGACCGTTGTCTCGCTGGTCCTGCTGCCGGCCTTCGTGTGGATCAGCCGTCGTGTCGGCAACGAACGCAAGAAGATCACCACCCAGCGTCAGAAGCAGATGGCCTCGATGGCCGCCACGGTCACCGAGTCGTTGTCGGTCAGCGGCATCCTGCTCGGCCGCACCATGGGCCGCTCCGACTCCCTGACCAGTGCCTTCGCCGACGAGTCCGACCGTCTGGTGGACCTGGAGGTGCGGTCGAGCATGGCCGGTCGCTGGCGCATGGCCGTCATCACGATCGTCATGGCCGCCATGCCCGCTGTCATCTACTGGACCGCGGGCATCGCTCTGCGGACGGGCGGACCGGGGGTCTCCATCGGGACGGTCGTCGCCTTCGTCTCGCTCCAGCAGGGCCTGTTCCGGCCGGCCGTGAGCCTGCTGTCGACCGGGGTACAGATTCAGGCCTCGCTCGCGCTGTTCCAGCGCATCTTCGAGTATCTCGACCTCCCCGTCGACATCACCGAGCGCGCGGACCCGGTCCACCTGGACCGGGTCGGCGGCGAGGTCCGGTTCGAGAACGTCACTTTCGGCTACGACGGCAAGGGCGGCCCCGTCCTCGACGGCATCGACATCACCGTCCCCGCCGGCACCAGTCTCGCGGTGGTCGGTTCGACCGGCGCCGGCAAGTCCACGCTGGGCCACCTCGTGCCGCGGCTGTACGACGTCACCGGGGGCCGGGTCACCCTCGACGGGTTCGATGTGCGCGACCTCGACTTCGACACCCTGGCGCGCGCGGTCGGCGTCGTCTCCCAGGAGACGTATCTCTTCCATGCCTCCGTAGCCGACAACCTGCGCTTCGCGAAGCCCGACGCCACGAACGAGGAACTCCATGCGGCGGCACGGGCGGCACAGATCCACGACCACATCGCCGCCCTGCCCGACGGGTACGACACCGTCGTGGGGGAGCGCGGCCACCGCTTCTCCGGCGGTGAGAAGCAACGCCTGGCGATCGCCCGGACCATTCTGCGCGATCCGCCGGTGCTCGTTCTCGACGAGGCCACCAGCGCGCTCGACACCCGTACCGAGGCCGCCGTCCAGCAGGCCATCGACGCACTGTCCGCCGACCGCACCACGCTCACCATCGCCCACCGGCTCTCCACCGTCCGCGGCGCCGACCAGATCGTGGTGCTCGACGCGGGACGCGCGGTCGAACGCGGCACGCACGAGGAACTCCTGGAGCGGGACGGGAGGTACGCGGCCCTGGTCCGCAGGGACGCCCAACTGGAGCCGACGAGATGAAAATATGCCGGGTTTGTGGCGATGTGCGAGTTACCGTGCCCGCATGCAGACGAACACTCCGTCACGAGGCACGATCCGACTGACGCGCCGGGGGCGGCTCGCCCTCATCGCGACCGGGGCCGTCGTGGCCGGTACCGCCGTGGCGGTGCCCCTGCTCATCCTGGGCGACAGCGGCGACCCCCGCCCCACGACCCTGGTGATCCCGGAGGGCCGACGGGCGAGCCAGGTGTACGCGGCCGTCGACAAGGCCCTCGAACTGCCCGCGGGGAGTACGAGGAAGTCCCTCGCGAAGGCCGACCTCAAGCTGCCGGACGACGCCGACGGGAACCCGGAGGGTTACCTCTTCCCGGCGACGTATCCGTTGAAGGAGAAAGCGACACCGGAGCAGTTGCTGGCGCTGATGGTCGAGACGGCCAACAAGAAGTTCAACGGAGCCCCGATCGCCGCCGGTGCGCAGCGCAACGCGATGAACGTCTATCAGGCCGTCACCATCGCGAGCCTCGTCCAGGCCGAGGCGTCCACCAAGGCCGACATGGGCAAGGTCGCCCGGGTGATCTTCAACCGCCTGGAGCGCGGGATGCCGCTGCAGATGGACTCGACGGTCGACTACGCCCTGGGCCGTTCGACGCCCGGCGTCAAGGAGAAGGACATCGAGGTCAGCAGCCCCTACAACTCCTATGCGCGCATGGGGCTGCCGCCCACCCCGATCGACAACCCCGGTGAGGAAGCGATGCGCGCGGCGATCACCCCGACGCCGGGCGACTGGCTGTACTTCATCACGGTCAAGCCGGGTGACACCCGCTTCACCGCCGATTACAGCGAACACCAGAGTGACGTCGCCGAGTTCAACGCGCGGCAGCAGAAGGAGAAGCAGGCGGAGAAGCAGGCGGAGCCGGGGGGGAAGTGAGGCGGCCCGTACCAGCCGTCGGCGTCGGACCGTGGCGCGCTCCTCCGCCGCCGGCATCAGACCGTGGCGCGTTCCTCCGCCAGCAGACGCCTGATGTCCCGTACGGCCGCGCGTCCGGCACGGTTGGCGCCGACGGTGCTGGCCGAGGGGCCGTAGCCGACGAGGTGGACGCGGGGGTCGGCGACCGCCCGGGTGCCCTCGACGCGGATGCCGCCACCGGGTTCCCGCAGCCGCAGCGGAGTGAGATGGTCGATGGCCGGACGGAATCCGGTGGCCCACAGGATGACGTCGGCCGCCACCTGCCGCCCGCCCTTCCACTCCACCCCCTCCGGCGTGATCCGGTCGAACATCGGCTGCCGGTCCAGTACGCCGTCGGCGATGCCCCGGCGGATCGCGTCGTTCAGTAGCAGCCCCGTCACCGAGACGACACTGCGCGGCGGCAGCCCTTGCCGCACTCGTTCCTCGACCAGTGCCACGGCCGCCCGTCCCGCCTGCTCGTCGAAGGGGTCCTCGCGGAAGACCGGGGGCCGCCGGGTCACCCAGGTGGTGTCCGCCGCGTACGGGGCGATCTCCAGCAGGTGCTGCGTGGCCGAGGCGCCTCCCCCCACCACGACGACCCGCTGCCCGGCGAACGCCTCGGGGCCGGGGTACTGCGCGGTGTGCAACTGCCGCCCCCGGAAGGTCTCCTGCCCCTCGTAGCGTGGCCAGAACGGCCGGTCCCAGGTGCCGGTGGCGTTGATCAGTGTCCGCGTCGACCAGGTGCCCGCCGAGGTCTCCACGAGCAGCCGCCCGCCGGCGCCCTCCCGTACCGTCCGCACCTTCACCGGCCGCCGTACCCGCAGGCCGAACGTCCGCTCGTAACGGTCGAAGTACTCGGTGATGACCTCGGAGGACGGCCGCGCCGGATCGGCGTCCGTGAGTTCCATGCCGGGCAGCGAGTGCATCCCGTGCACCCTGCCGTAGGTGAGCGAGGGCCAGCGGTACCGCCAGGCCCCGCCGGGGCCCGGGTTGTGATCGAGCACCACGAAGTCTCGCTCCGGTTCAAAACCGGTGCGCCGCAGGTGATAGGCGCTGGACAGTCCTGCCTGTCCAGCGCCTATGACGACTGCCTGGACCTCGGCCGCCTCGGCCTCGCTGATGTAGTTCACGTTTCTACTAACATCGATAGGGGCGCACATCTTCCCACGAGCCGTTACCGCCACTCGAGGGCTTCCTCCCTCGAAGAGCCCCGGTGCATGGGCCAGGATGGAAGCTATGCCAGATGCCTTCGACACCCGGGTCCTGAACGTCGCCACCGGCTCCGCGGAGCGGATCGTCGACCTCACCCGTGACTGCGAGTCCTTCCTACGGGAGGTGGCGGCCGGCCGCGACGGGCTGCTCAACCTCTTCGTGCCGCACGCCACCGCCGGCATCGCTGTCATCGAGACAGGCGCCGGCAGCGACGACGACCTCCTGACGGCCCTGCACACCCTGCTGCCGGCCGACGACCGCTGGCAGCACCGCCACGGCAGCCCCGGCCACGGCCGCGACCACGTCCTGCCCGCCCTCGTCCCGCCGCACGCCACCCTGCCCGTACTGGGCGGCCAACTGGAACTGGGCACCTGGCAGTCCGTGTGCCTGGTCGACACCAACCGCGACAACCCCGACCGCCGGGTCCGGCTGAGTTTCCTCGGAGGCCGGTAGACCGAAAGGCCGGCAGGCCGGTGAGCGGCCGCCTCACCGCACGGGGCTGCCCGCCGCCCCCGTGGGGAACTCCTCGACGCCGAGTACCCGGAGCAGCCCCGGCCGCTCGCGGGCTTCGGCGTCCGCCGGGGTGAGCACGAGCAGTAGCTGACCCTGGTCCGGAGTGACCGGGGTCTCGCAGTTCAGCAGCGGGTGGCCCACCCGCGGGTGCAGCAGGGTCTTGCGGTCGGCGCGACGGACCGCCACCTCGTGCTCGTCCCGGACCGGCGGAATTCGGCGCCCGCGGCCCGCGACCGGTCGACGAGCCCGGCCGCCTCGGGGGCGCCGGGCCGGCGGCAGGCGGCCGGGCGCAGGTCGGCCCCGTGTCTCCGCCGGGAAGCTCCGGCCCCACCGAAACGGTGAGAAGTGGCTCCGCCGGGTGTGCGAGCGGCGGGCCGGTGGGTGGTCCGCACACCAGCGCGGCCGGCGAGAAGAGGCCGGCGGGAGGCCCGGGTGACCGGTCGCCCGACCGTTCGAGGGGCAGGGTCACCTCTGCCAGTCCCCCCGGGGCCGGCGAACCCCGTTCAAGACAGCCACGAGCCGGCGGGCGTGGTACTCGTGTTCCTCGGGCGGCCCCCGACCGAAGCGGGTTCCGCCGGAGAGCGCGGAGAGCGCGCAGATCCGGAGCATCCGGAGGCCCGAAGCGTCCGGAAAGGATGCGGGACGGACGGCTTCAGGAGGAGGAGGCGCCGCCCGATTCCACGAACCGCGCGAGACGGGTCAGCGCCCAGCGGGCCCCCGCCTCGTTGTCCGCGGCGGGCACGGCGTCGGGGACGCCCTCGTGGACCACCAGGACGACGGTGCCGCCGTCGGCGTCCGTGAGCGTGGTCGTCATGGTCATCGTGCCGCTCAGCGCCGGGTCCTCGGCCTCGAACTCGACCACCTCCACCACCATCTCGTCCGGCACGAGCCGCGCGAAGCTGCCGTGGTAAATGTCGGTGTGAGCGGCCGACTTGCCGACCGCGTCCGGCGCGTCGTACGTGAGTGAGACCCGGAACCTGCCGCCCTCGCGCGCCTCGAACTCGTGCACCTCGCCCCGCATGCCCGGCGGCACCCGCCACCGTGCGATCGCGTCCGCGCTCACCAGCGCCCGATAGACGGCCGGCCGGGGAGCGTTCACCCGACCCGAGACCCGCGTCGTGTACATGGTCCTCTTCTGCCGTCGCCCTGCCGCCGCCCTGCCGTGCCGTCGATGGATCACCGCTCGCCGCGGACGACGGTGACCGGGCAGTCGGCGTGGTACAACAGTGCCTGGCTCACCGACCCCAGCAGCATCCCGGTGAATCCGCCGTGTCCCCGTGCCCCCGCCACCAGCAGCTGGGCCTCCTTGGCGGCCTCCAGCAGCGCGTGCCGCACCCGGGACCGCTCCAGGAGCGGTTCCACGGACACCTCCGGATGAGAAGCCCGCCATGGAGCCAGGACCTCCTCCAGCCGGCGCCGGTGCTTCTCGCGGAGCTGGTCCAGGTCGATCACCACGTTCAGCGGATCGGTGTGACCCTCGTGTGGTGTCGGCTCGCTCCAGGTGTTCCACACGTGCAGCGCGATCAGCGGGGCCTTCCGCAGCGCCGCCTCGGCGAAGGCGAACCCGCCCGCCGCGGCCCCGGCGGGCGAACCGTCCACGGCGAGGAGCACGGGCCCCTGCGGATCGGGGCGCCCCCGCACCGCCATGACCGGGCAGAAACCGTGGGCGGCAAGCTGCACGACCGTCGAGCCCAGCAGCAGGTCCCCGAACCCGCCGCGGCCCCGCCCGCCGACCACCGCCAGCACCGCGTGGCGCGACTCGCTCCGCAGCACCGTCAGGGTGTCCCCGGACGCCACGGTCCTGGACACCTCCAGGCCCGGCGCCACGTCAGCGGCCCGCTGTTCTGCCTGTGCCAGGACGCCGTGGACCATCGGGTCCAGGTCGGACGGACGGCTGAAGGCGTGCACGACCCGCAGCTGTGCGCCGCGCAGCCGCGCCTCACGGGCCGCGACGTCCACAGCGGCGAGACTGGACGGTGATCCGTCCACTCCGACCATCACCACGTCATTCACCGTTCACTCCCGTCCCGATCGGGCACCCCCCTCGTGGCGGGTGCGTCCCGGCCCTGCCCGCGCGTACCGAAGTACCCGCGGGCAGGGCACCGTACCGGCCCGAAAGCTCCGAAGGGGGGCGGGCTATGCGTCCCCGTCCTTCTCCCCGCCGCCGCGGACGACCGCCACCGGGCAGTGGGCGTGGTGCAGCATCGCCTGGCTGACCGAGCCGAGCAGCAGTCCTGAGAACCCGCCCCGCCCCCGGGCCCCGACCACCAGCAACTGCGCCGTACGGCTCGCCTCGATGAGCGCTTCGCGCGTTCCGCCGTGCACGACCTCGTGCCGCACCTTCACACCGGGGTGCCGCTCCTGCTGCCCGGCCAGTGCCTCGGACAGCAGACGCTCCTCACCCGCCCTCAGCGCGTCGGGCCCGCTCGCGTAGGGAGCCTTCTCGTCCTGCGGCGGGGGCGCCGGCGCGTTCCAGGTGGTCCAGGAGTGCAGCGCGACCAGTTCGGCCCCGCGCAGCGACGCCTCGGCGAAGGCGAAGCCGATCGCCTTCGCGCCCGCCGGGGAACCGTCGACCCCGACCACCACAGGCCCGTCCGAGGCGCCCGTCTCCCGCACGATCAGCACCGGGCACCGCCCGTGGCTCGCCAGGTGCACCGCCGTCGATCCCACCAGAAGCCCGACGAAACCTCCCATGCCACGCGATCCGATGACCACCAGTTCCGCGTTGAGGGACTGCGCCTCCAGTACGGTCAGCGGTTCGCCCGTCACCACGGCGTGCGAGACCTCCACGTCCGGCGCCACGGACCTGGCGTGCTCCACCGCCTCGGCCACCAGCTTCTCGACCATGGTCCGCAGACCGCCCTCGGGCGGTCCCAGCGGCGAGGGTCCCAGCGGCACATGCATGGCGGGCCAGAGGAACGCATGCACCACCCGCAGTTCGGTCCCGCGCCGCCGGGCCTCCTCGGCCGCGGCCCCCACCGCGGCCAGACTCGATGCCGACCCGTCAACTCCGACTACGACCAGACCACCCATCACGCCTCCTGAATCGGTATGTCATATAAATGGTCCCACGGGCATGCCTCGCCGCCATGGGACCTACGGGCCACCTCCCGCGGCCGACCTGACCAGACGATTTCCGGAGCTGCCGGTTCCAGCCCCGCGCACGGCATGGCACCACTCCAGGGCCCACGGGGGAGGGTCGGTGGCCGTCACAACTGTTGCCCATCCGTGGCGTTACCCAATATCTCGGCGAGATCGCGGGATGACACGATGTCTCCACGGGGGCTGACCATCAGCGCGATGAGGGTCCCCGCCCATGGACGGACGACAGAAGAAAACCGGGAAGGGGACGGGCTGTGCCTGCTCCACGGATGAGCACCACGCCGCTGCCGGGCATCGGCGTGAAATACGATCTCACCACGCGTGAGCACCAGCACCTGTCCGTGATCGCGCACCGGGACGGCGCACGCACGGTCAACGTCTACCGGACCGACGACCCGGACGCCTGCGCCCAGTCGCTGCGGCTGAACGTCGCCGAATCGGCCGCCCTGATCGACGCGCTGACGCCCGCTCACCACAGTCCGAACCTGCTGCACACGACCGACCTCGGCCTGGTCGCCGAGCGCATCGAACTGTCCGCCGCCTCGCACTGGAACGGCAGGTTGCTGGGCGAGACCAGGATCCGCACCGACACCGGAGCCTCGATCGTGGCCGTACTGCGCAGGGCCGAGGCGATCCCGTCCCCGACGCCCGACTTCCGCCTGGCGGGCGGGGACACACTCATCGTCATCGGCACCCGGGAGGGCATCGAGACCGCCGCCGAGATCCTCGGGCGGGAATGAGCATGAAGAAGGCCCCCACGGACGGCATTCCCGCCCCCGCCGAGGCCGCACCCGCCCCCGCTTCCGCCATGGCCCCCGCCCTGGAGATGCTGGAGCCTGTGGAGGACGGAAAGACCGGACGGCCATAGCGCCGGGCCGCCCTCTTCTGCCGCCCGGGTCCCGTGCTCCCCGCCCTGATCGGGGCCGTGGAGCACGGGGCTTCTGCTGAGGCCCTAGCCGTCCAGTCGGACCGGCATCAGCAGGGAGAACGTGTCCTCGTCGTCCGGTCGGCGGATCGCGACGGGCGCCGTGGGGGCGCCGAACTCCAATACCAGTCGGTCACGGGCCCCGGCGTCGAGGGCATCCAGCAGGAACGTACGGTTGACCGCGACACGGTCGCCGTTCCCGTTCACCCCGCCGTCCCCGTCCGTACCGTCGTCGCAGACCTGCACCGCGCCGTCGGCACCGGCTCCGATCACACTGACGTCGAAGACCGCCCCGTCCTGCTCGCGCACCTCGCCCGTACGGACGGGGCCCTCCTGCACCGCCTCCCGGAAGGCGGCCACGTCGACCACGGCGCGGCGCCCGGCGGGGAGGCTGACCAGACGGAGATAGTCCGGGAAGTCGTGATCGAGGGACTGACCGGCCACCTGGCGACCGCCCCCGGTCTCCAGGGTCACCCGGTCACCGTCCACGGCAAGCCGTACGGGCTCGGTGCCGCCGACCAGCGCCCGCATCGCGTCGACGAGTGGCAGGGGCACCACGACCTGCACGCGCGGCCCGCCGTGCCCGGTGACCGGGACCCGCGCGACAGCCAGCCGGTACCGGTCGGTGGCCACGAGGCGCAACGCGTCGCCATCGAGGTCGAAGAGGACTCCGCCGAGCATCGGCAACTCGGGGTCGGTACAGGCCGCGAAGCGGACCGCGTCCAACGCGGCGGCCAGTTCGGATGAGGCAAGGGCAGGCCGGGCCGTGGCGGTACGGAGCGGGGTCATGGATTTCTCCCTGTCGTCGAGTAGGGCTCGGAGCGTGGAGAACTCACCGCGGGCATCGGCCAGCCCTCGTTCCAGGCGGCGCAGGTGTGCCTCAAGGAGCTGCTGTACGAGATCGGTGTCCGCGCCGGTCCAGCCGGCCAACACCAGCCGGATGTCGGCCAGGGGCATACCGGCCCGCCGCAGCCGCGCCAGCAGCCGGGCCTCGTCCAGCTGCCCGGGGGCGTACCAGCGGTAGCCGCTCACCGGATCGACCCAGGCGGGTACGAGCACACCGGCACGGTCGTAGAACCGCAGGGCGCTCACGCTCAGGCCGCTGTCCCGGGCCATCTCACCAATGCTGCGCATCTCGCTCTCCACACCCGAGACCCTCATGCCTCGACAAGGTCGAGGGTCAACCCCGCGCCTGCTCCCTCCCCGCTCGGTCGGCCGCCAGGTGACGGCGGCGGAGGCGGGTGAAAGCCGTGGGACCGGGCCGGCGCGCGAGGAACTCCTTGACGCGCTGTGCGCACTCGCGAGGGCTTGCCGTGCCGGTGCCGCACACCAGGTCGTAGTCGCCGTGGGCGTGGAACGGATCGTACCGGTGCGCCGCGAGGCCCGGCGGGCGGCCGCCCCGGGCCGGCTCGCGACGGGTCAGTTCGTCCGGCGGACAGTGGACACCGACGAACAGAACGTCCTCCGGAGGCAACACCGTCAGGCAGTCGAGCAGTCGCCACGGTTCGCTCAGCACATGGTCGACCACGATGTCGTTGTCCACTCCGGCCATGGCCGTGATTGAGCGGTGGAGGCCTTCCCGGGTCTGCCGCAGCGCGGTGTCGAGCTGCTCCGCCCCGAGCTCTCGCCTGGTGCGCATCGCGCTGAAGCCGTCGACGGCCAGGTGGAAGAAGACACCGTCGCCCAGGACGTCCAGAAGCTCCCGGACGGTGCTCGTCCTGCCCGAACCGGAGGTGCCGTTGAGGAAGGTGATCCGGCCGGATGTCATACCGCCATGATCGCCTGTCACCAGCCCCCCGGCTCCGCCCCCGCCGGGGTCAGAACGGCGAGGGTGCCGGTGGCCCTGCGGAGGGCCTGTTCGAGGGGGACGGGGGAGTGCAGGGTGCCGGTGCCGTCCGGGGGTACGAGCCATTCCAGGCGGCCGGTGGGCCGGTACGGCGGGGGCACCGCCACCCAGGAGCCCCGGCCGACATGCCGTACGCCGAACCCGATCCACTCGCCGGCCGGGTCAGGCGGCAGGAAGAAGCCGACGCGGCGGGCCGTGACGTCCACCAGGGTGGGGCCGGGCACCTTCAGCGGATCGTTCCACAGGAGATCCAGGGCGAGCAGTCCGAGCCGGTCGGGAACGCTGAGCACGTCCCAATAGCGTCCCGCCGCCAGCAGTGCTGTCCCCGTGCCGTGGTCCCACTGCCGTTTGCACTCACGGGGATCCCCGGCTGCGGCGGCCAGCCATTCGACGGCCTGTTTCCATCTGACGCTCTGCATGTCCCACCCCGGGCACGGTTGGCCGCGCCGCTGCGGGCGCGTACTGGATCCGGGCCGACGGTCCCACGGGCGTGCGCCGGTCCGGTGTGCAGCCATGGTGATAGATATTTCTATGCGCCGGAAGGTGTACTGCAGGCTTACGTTCCCTCGTTCCGCTTCGTGCGGCATCCCACTCGAACGAGAACACCCCCGAGGGGAAAATCCGTTCGGGGGTGTTCGACGTCAGAGGGTGTGACGCGAGGAGAGGGGGGGTGCGCCGTGGTCAGTTGCCGTGGTCAGCTGTTGTGCTTCGCGCGTTCCGCGTTCCGCTGCTTGATCCGCTCCGCCTCCTTGCGGACCTCGGCCTGAGTGGCCTGCTCACGCTCCAGCCACTCGGGGCGTTCCTCCCTGAGGGCGTCGATCTGCTCCGTGGTGAGCGGCTCGGTGATTCCGCCGCGGGCGAGACCGGCGATGGAGACACCCAGCCTCGACGCGACCACGGGGCGGGGGTGCGGGCCGTTGCGCCGCAGCTCCTGCAGCCACTGGGGCGGGTCGGCCTGGAGCGCGTTCAGCTCGGCGCGTGAGACGACACCCTCCCGGAACTCGGCGGGGGTGGCCTCGAGGTACACACCCAGTTTCTTCGCCGCGGTCGCGGGCTTCATCGTCTGGGTGTTTTGGTGCGACGTCATGGTGCCCAGGGTATCGACCGTACGCGCGACCGCCGACCACCATCGACGACCACAGCCCCTTGGCGTGATCGCCGAGCAGGACCGGGGGCCGCGACCGGCTGCCGTGATCGGTGGTCATCATCCACGGTCCACGGTCCACGGTCCATGGCTCGTGGCCACGGACGGTAACCTGGCCGGGTGAAAGGCTCGGATGTATCCCCGTCGTTCCGGCTCGTGTACGCACCCGGGGTGATGCCCGGCAAGTGGGTGCGCGTCTGGAATGAGCGGCTGCCCGGTGTCCCGCTGGCCCTCACCCAGGTGCCCGCCGCGGAGACGGGCGGCCTGCTGCTGGCCGGTGACGCGGACGCGGGCCTCGTCCGGCTGCCCGTCGACCGGACGGTGCTCAGCGCGATCCCCCTCTACACCGAACAGACGGTCGTCGTGGTTCCCAAGGACCACCTCGTGACGGCGGTCGACGAGGTGTCCCCGGAGGACCTGGCCGACGAGATCGTGCTGCACCCCCTCGACGACGTCCTCACCTGGGAGACCCTGTCCGGGAGGCCCGCCCTCGAACGCCCCGCGACCACTGCCGACGCCGTCGAGCTCGTCGCGGCCGGGATCGGCGTGCTCGTCGTACCGCTGTCCCTGGCGCGGCTGTACCACCGCAAGGACCTCACCCACCGGCCGCTCAAGGACGCCCCCGAGTCCGGTGTGGCGCTGGCGTGGCCCGAGGCCGCGACCACCGACCTGGTGGAGGACTTCATCGGGATCGTCCGCGGCCGGACCGTCAACAGCACCCGGGGCCGCACCCAGCCCCAGGATTCCGCGCAGGAGAAGCAGAAGAAGCAGGACAAGCCCAGGCGCACCGCCGATAAGGGCGCTGCCCGGCAGCAGGCGGCGGGCGGGCCGGCCGGCCGAGGGCAGCGGAGGGGCACCGGCGGGGCACCTAAGAAGAAGGGCACCGGCGGCACACCGAAGAACCCGCGCCGGGGCAAACCCCGCCGCGGGTCCTGACGCCTGGCTCCCGGTGGCCGGGACTCCTACTTCACCGTCGCGCCCGGTGTCGGCGCCGGGGAGACCGTGTTGAGGTCCTTCAGCTCCTCGGGAATCTCGAGCACCAGCACCGGGGAGCCCGCCTGCGGGGCCGGCGGCGTCACCTGCTCCCGGGGCATCTTGGGCGGGCTGGTCTGCTGGAAGTTGACCTGCTCGTGATTGACCAGGCCGGTCTTCTCCAGGACCGTGATGTGGTCGAGCACCGTGTCGTTGGCCTGGTCCGCCAACTGCCGCACCAGGGTGTTCCTGGTGTTGGCCCGGACCTTGGCGATCACCGAGAAGATCTGGCCGTGCGTCACCCTCATGATGTTCACGGCCGTGGTGTCGAACTCCTTGTCGTTGGTGGACTTGATGGTCTCCACGAACTGCTGCTGCTGGGGGGAAGCCTGGTTGGGCAGGGTGATGCCCAGTTCGAGGGAGATCCTGCGGCAGCTCTCGTCGAGCCGTCCGTGCCCGACGACCAGGTGCTCTCCGGCCTCCTTCATCTCCGGTGTCGTACCCCGCTCCCTCGCCAGCAGACCCAGGGGGTGTTCCCACAGCCCGGCCGCGCGCACCTTGACCACGAAATCACGGTCGGCCTCGGTCAGCTGTCCGTACTGCGTGTTGGCGACGACCCGGTCCTGGGTGCTCGATGTGGTCTGCACGCCCAGCATGGTGGGGTAGGCGAGCGCGGTGAGGGTGAGAACCATGGCTCCGCCCACGAACGCGGTTCCTGCCGTGCTGCGCGAGATGCGCATCGTTCCTCCTGGTGTATCAACAGCCCAACACCAGGGAGTACGGATGAGAGCGGCAGGACAATCACCGTTCCGGAAGAAATTTTCTGCCAAGGCGCGGCGGCGTTACCGGGCGTCGAGCCCAGATATTCGATATTACGAACACCGTGCAGATGGTCGACCGGACGATAGGGAGGGGCGGGAGGGCGTCAACGGGTCGGGAGGGACCGGATCCGGACGTTCGCCGGAGACACCCGCCCCATGGCGCCAGGGTCCTGGACCGCGGCCGCCGTGCGGACGCCCCCGGCGGCGACGGAACCGGCCCTGGCCCATCTCCACGGCCTGGAGTGGGCCCTCGCCGAACTCGCCGCCCCTGCGGGCACCACCGTCCGGGTCTCCGCTGGTCGGGGCCTGAGGGCGACGGCCTGCGGGGTCGGGCGGAGCGCCCTTCCTGGTCCAGACCTTTAGTGATCGACTGCTAGCGTCACCCCGGTCGGCCGGAAGCGAGAGGGGATCAGGCGTGAGCGTGGAGGACGCGGGCGTGACGAACGGCAGGCGGCGGGCGTTCATAGGAACGTTCACGACGGCGGGCGGCCCGGGCATCGTCACCGCCGCCCTCACTCCCGACGACGGCTCCCTGACCGTGCTGAGCACCGTGAACGGCCTGCCCGACCCCTCCTGCCTGGCGCTCTCTCCCGACGGACGGACGCTCTACGCGGTCAGTGAGACAGCCGAAGGGGCCGTGGCCGCGTTCCGGGTGCCCGGAGCCGGGGCCGGGGAAGGAAGGGACACACCGGAGCAGGCCGGACCCGCGGTGCCGGTCCACGGCAACGGGCCGACCCACCTCTGCCTTTTCGCCGGACACGTCCTCACGGCCAACTACGGTTCGGGCAGCGTCACCGCCGTCCCCGTCCGCGCCGACGGGAGCCTGGCACGCTCCGCGTCCGGGGTGTTCCCGCACACCGGCCCGGACCCTCACCCGCACCGCCGGCAGCGGCCGCATGCCCATCAGGTGCAGCCCGACCCGAGCGGCCGCTGGGCGGTCGGCGTCGACCTCGGCACGGACTCGGTACGGGTGTACACCCTGGCCGACGGGGCTCCCGCGCGACACCGCGAGGTGGCGCTGCGCCCCGGCTCGGGCCCGCGCCACCTGGCCTTCCACCCGGACGGCACGCGCGCGTACCTCCTCAACGAACTCAGCCCCACCCTGACCGTCTGCAGCTGGGACGCCGCCGAGGGCAGGCTGCGGCCGCTCACCGAGATTCCCGTCCTGCCCGGTGCCCCGTCCGGCGACGCCTACCCGTCGGGCGTCGCAGTCTCGCCCGACGGCCGCTTCGTATGGACCGCGACCCGCGGAGAGGACGTCCTGTCGGTGTTCGCGGTAGAGCAGGGCGCGGACCGCGCGGGCCACCTTGACCGCTCGGCCGGAAGCGACGGGGCGGCCGGGGCGGAGAGGACGGCCGGGCTGCGGCTGATCGCCACCGTCCCCTGCGGCGGTCACTGGCCCCGCGCGCTCATCGAGTCCCACGGCTTCCTGTACGTGGCGAACGAGCGCTCCGGGGACGTGACCTGGTTCGCGGTCGACCCGGCCACCGGAATCCCCCGGCGCCGCGGCTCGATCCCGGTGACGGCGGCGTCGTGCGTGGTCGTCGGCTGAGCGATTCCCCGAGTGCAGGGAGCCTGAGTGAGGGGGCCCCGCCCGCACGCGCGGCTCGGGGGTGCCGCGTCGCTCCCGGCCGTACACGCCGAAAGGCCCGCTCCGGTGGTCGGAGCGGGCCTGTTCGGCGTCTGCGTCGTGGAGCGGATGAGCCCGCCCGGGGTCAGTTCGCCGGAGTGCTCTGCGTCTGCTGCGGGCTGATGCCCAGCGCGGAGGTGTACCTGGCCAGGGCGAGCTTGCCGATCGCCGGGTAGGGACCCAGCGCCTCGGCGGCGGAGCAGCCCACCTCCTTCGCGGCCTCCTCGACCAGGCTCGCGTCGATCTCGGGGCCGATCAGGTACGGTGCGAGCGCCAGCTGCTGCGAACCGGAATCGCGCAGCTGCTCGGCCACCGACGCGATCGAGCCCTCCTCGTCCAGGGCCGCCGCCATCACCGGCACGGCAAGGCGCGCGGCGAGCAGCATGCCGGTGATCCCGGCCGCCTGTACGGCCTCGTCACCGCCCACGGAGGCGAGGATGATGCCGTCCGCGGCGGTCGCCACGGTGAACAGGCGGGCACGGTCGGCGCGAGCCAGTCCGGCCTCGGACAGCCGTACGTGCAGCGCCTCCGCGAGCAGCGGGTGCGGGCCGAGCACGTCGGTCAGCTCGGCGGCGACACGGCTGTCCATCAGGGCCTGACGGACCTGGCGCAACAGCGCGCTGTCCGGACCGGCGAGCAGCGGCACGACGACGGCGACGGGGCCGTCCGGCTCCTTGGCGTCCAGGCCGGCCGCGCGCGCCTGCTCGAAACGGGCGGCGCGCTCCTCGGCGGCGTACGCCAGCACCGACTGCAGCGTGGGAAACTCTGCGTCGTCCCCGTCGAGGTAACCGGTCCGGGCGTCCAGGCCCGGCAGCTCGGAACGGGCGATGCTGATGACCTCGTCGGCGAGGGAGCGGGTGGCGCTGCTGGGAGTACCCGGCACGGCGAGGACGAGCGCGGGCGCGCCTTCGGGAGCCACCAGAGGCTCGGGACGGCGGTGCCGTCCGGGCTGGCGGGGGCGCGGCATTCGTACTGGCAGGCCGGACGCGGGCCCAGTGGGGGTGCTCATGGAGCGGAATGTTAGTGGTTTCCTGTGCTCCCCTGTTCGGGGAGGGTGCGCCTGCGCGGACTACATCCGTTTTTGTCTGATGTGTCATGTATGGGTATCGGGCGCACCGGCGCCCCCCTCACCTGCCGGGCTCGTCACGCACAGCATCTTCTCGTCACCCGGAAGGGTGAACGAATCGGTCGCGAGGTCCGTGGCGATACGTACCGCCCCGTGCAACGGATCTCCTTCCGCCGCCACCCGCCGTGCCCAGGGCAGCCGTTTCGCCAGTTCCTCGCCCAGGGGGACGAGGAGGGGGTCGCCCAGGTTGAGCAGGCCACCGGTGAACGCCACCAGCGGCTCGCCCGCGTCCGGGCCCTCGCCCGACCCCGACCCTCCGGCCGACCCCCCGCCCCCTCCCGAGCCCGTCTCCGGGCAGACGGCCGCCGCCGAGTCCGCCATGTGCCGGGCGGCCGCCCGCAGAATGTCCGAGGCGACGGCGTCACCGTCGGCGCACTCGGCCACCCGGGGTGCGAAGGAGGCGAGGACGGCCGCCCGGTCGGTACGCGGATACAGACGGCCGGGAAGCGTCGCCGCCGGGCCGAACGTCTCCTCGGCGAGTTCCAGTAGGCGGCCGGAGCCGCCGTCCCGTCCGTCATGGGCGCGCAGCGCCGCCTCCAGGCCGGCCCGCCCGATCCACGCGCCACCGCCGCAGTCGCCGAGCAGATGCCCCCAGCCGTCCGCCCGGCGCCAGCCGGCCAGATCGGTGCCGACGGCGATCAGACCCGTACCGGCGGCGACCACGGCACCCGGCCGCGGCCCCAGGGCGCCGACGTAGGCGGTGACGGCGTCGGCGGCCAGAGCGACGCGGCACACCCCCAGTTCCCGGGAGAGTGCTGCCGGCAGCACGGCGCGCAGCGCGTCCCCGAGACTGGCCAGCCCCGCCGCACCGACGACCGCCGTGTCCAGCCGTCCGATGCCGGCCTCGACGGCCAGTCCCCGGGCCATGGGCACCAGTTGTTCCATCAGATGGCCGGGGTCGATCCCCCGGGAGCCGGTGCGCACCGGCTCCGCGGACGCACCCCGGGCGAGCGGACCGCGTCCGGCGGTACCGACGACGACCCGCAGCCCCGAGCCCCCGGAGTCCACGGCGACGAACCCGGGCCCGGCGACCGTCGCGCCTGTCGCCGCCGCCCCCTGCCGGGTTGACGGACCACTGATCGGCGAACCGCTCGTCGGCGCACCGTTGTCGGACGGACGCAACGGGCTCCCCTCTCTTCCCGGGCCTCGACCTCGACGGGGAGGAAGAGTAGCGCCCCAGGGCGCCCCCGACGCATGAAGCGGGCTGCTGGGCCAGGGGTGTCGGTGCGAGCCAGTAGAGTGATCCGCCGTGGCACCACGACCCTTGCATGAACTTGTTGAGCCCGGCTGGGCAAAGGCCCTGGAACCGGTGGCCGGACGCGTCGCGGCCATGGGGGACTTCCTGCGCGCGGAGGTCGCGGCCGGCCGGACGTACCTCCCGGCGGGAGCGAATGTCCTGCGGGCGTTCCAGCAACCCTTCGACGACGTAAGGGTCCTGATCGTCGGTCAGGACCCATATCCGACACCGGGAATGGCGATCGGGCTGAGCTTCGCGGTGTCGCCGGACGTGCGGTCGCTGCCGGGCAGCCTCGAGAACATCTACCGGGAGCTGAACACCGACCTGGGCCTGCCCAGGCCCGTCAACGGTGATCTGACCCCGTGGACCGAACAGGGCGTCCTGCTGCTCAACCGGGCGCTCACCACCGCCCCGCGCAAGCCCGCCGCGCACCGGGGCAAGGGCTGGGAGGAAGTCACCGAGCAGGCCATCCGCGCCCTGGCCGCGCGGGGCGGGCCGCTGGTGTCGATTCTGTGGGGGAGGGACGCGCGCAACCTGCGCCCGCTGCTGGGGGACTATCCGGCGATCGAGTCGGCGCACCCCTCGCCCATGTCGGCGGACCGCGGTTTCTTCGGCTCGCGCCCGTTCAGCCGGGCCAACGACTACCTGGTCCGGCAGGGCGCGGCCCCCGTGGACTGGCGACTGCCGTCCGCCCAAGAGGCGAACGCGCCGGCCGGGTAGCGCCGTCGGGGCGAGGGCCGTAACGGAAAGGAGGGCGGTCAGGACCGCGGCTCCCAGGGCATAGGTCTTCCAGTTCTTGTGCGCAGTACGCACGGCGGTCCCCTGTGTGCGGTCATCCGGTCCGAGTGTTCCGAGTGTTCAGCCGGTTACCGGGACTCGTGCAGAAAGCCCCGGCGTTCACGCCGGGGATGAATGCATCTCAGGACTGCTCTGACGTGCACCTTGGAGTGGACGTTGTTGCTGCTCGATGTACTGGCGGACGATCGCCAACGGTGCTCCGCCGCACGATGCGGAGAAATACGAGGGCGACCACAAGTGTCCGTGCATGATGGCGCGGTTGATCCGGCCGGTGAACTTTCCCCCCGGCCTTCGGCCGGGAGGTGTCCCCAGCCGTATCCGGCGGGCGGAGACGCCCTTGAGGCTGTTGACCAGCTTGGAGACGGCGACCTTGGGCGGGTAGTTGATCAGGAGGTGGACGTGATCGCGTCCGCCGTTGAACTTCTTCAGTTCCGCTTCGGAGTCCTCGCAGACCTTGCGCATGATCTCTTCGCAGTGCGTCGGCATCTCGTCGTCGAACACCCGCGCAGGTGCTTCGTCACGAAGACCAGGCGCACATCTCCCTCACGGGAATAATGCGTCTTATATGCCTTTCGTCGTTCCGTGCCGTGATGAGGTCAATGATCGTAGGGTCTTGGTTTGTGCAGCTCCGCTACAACTACCGGGCCTACCCGGACGCCGCCCAGCGCCGTGCGCTGGCGCAGGCGTTCGGGTGCGCCCGCGTGGTGTGGAACGACTGCCTGCGCGACCGCAAGGAGGCGCACGCGGCGGGACTGCCGTACGTGACGTCGGCCGAGCTGTCCCGGCTTCGCATCACCCAGGCCAAGCGCACCGCCGAACGCGCCTGGCTCGCCGACGTCTCCGCGGTCGTCCTGCAGCAGTCCCTGCGGGACCTCGATACCGCCTACCAGAACTTCTTCGACAGTCTCAAGAACAAGCGGCAGGGCCGCAAGGTCGGCCCGCCCCGCTACAAGTCGAAGAAGGACACCCGCCAGTCGATCCGCCTCAACACCAACGCCTTCTCCCTCCAGGCGGGCGGCACGGTGTACGTGGCCAAGGTCGGTAACCTCAAGGTCACGTGGTCCCGCCGGCTTCCGGCCGCGCCCACGTCCCTGACCGTCACCAAGGACAGCTGTGGCCGCTACTTTTTGAGCTTCGTCGTGGACACCGAGCCGGACATCCTCCCCGGCCTTCAGACCGACGCCGGTCTCGACCTCGGCCTGTCCGCCTTCGCCGTCCTGTCCGACGGCCGCAGGATCGACAGCCCCCGCTTCCTGCGCCGGGCGGAGAAGAAACTCAAGCGCCTCCAGCGGGACCTGTGCCGCAAGACCAAGGGGTCGAAGAACCGGGCCAGGGCCCGCCTCAAGGTCGCACGCCAGCACGCCAGGGTGGCCGACCGGCGCCGGGACTTCCACCACAAGGCATCCACACGGATCATTCGCGACAACCAAGCGGTGTACGTGGAAGACCTCGCGGTGGCCGGTCTCGGCCGCACCCGGCTCGCCAAGTCCGTGCACGACGCGGGCTGGTCCGCGTTCGTCGGCATGCTGGAGTACAAGGCGGTCAAGCACGGACGCATCTTCGCCAGGGTGGACCGCTTCTTCCCGTCCTCCCAGGTCTGCTCGGCCTGCGGATTTCGGGACGGACCCAAGCCGCTGCACGTGAGGGAGTGGACGTGCAAGGCGTGCGGCACGGTGCACGACCGCGACCACAACGCGGCCCGCAACGTCCTGTTCGAAGGACGCCGAATCGTCGCCGCCGGACGGGCGGAGACGCTAAACGCCTCGTGGAGCGCCGGTAGGACCAGGTCGAAAGTCCCGGCACAGCGCGTTGAAGCAGGAAGCCACCGGAAGGGTCAGCCGACCCAGGCCGGAATCCCTGGCCTTTAGGCCAGGGAGCACGTCAAGTTGATGACGCCGAGAGGAGACGGGGAAATTCCGTCCGTGCGGAATCGTGACGGCACGCAGACATTGAGGTCGTGCTTCCGGCTCGCCGTCTCAGGGCTGCCCCGAGGCTCCTCCGGACGGCGGGTGGTTCGCTTCGCGGGGCGGCAGGCGGCTGCGCCTGCGGGGCCAGTAGGTCCGATCCCTCGGGCTTCAGCCGATTCGTTTCACGGGAGAACCGCGGCCCGGACGCACAGCACGTCCGGCAGATGCGCGGCGAGCTGCCGCCAGCTGTCGCCGTCGTCGGCCGACGCGTACACCTCGCCGTTGCGGTTTCCGAAGTACACGCCCGCCGGGTCGGCGCCGTCGTGGCACATCGCGTCGCGCAGCACCGTGCCGTAGTGATCGCCCCGCGGCAGGCCCGCGCCGAGCGGCTCCCAGCTTCGGCCCGCGTCCGTCGTGCGGTAGACGCGGCAGCGCCGGTCGGCCGGTACGCGGTCGGAGTCGGCGTTGATCGGGAACACGTACGCCGTGTCACCCCGATGCGGATGGGCCACGACCGCGAAGCCGAACGTCGACGGCAGCCCGGCACCGATGTCGGTCCAGTGCGCGCCCGCGTCGTCGCTGCGGTACACACCCCAGTGGTTCTGCAGATACAGCCGATCCGGTGTCACCGTGTCCCGGGCCACCTTGTGCACGCACTGGCCGAACTCCGGGTTCGGATCCGGCAGGAACACCGCGGAGACCCCGGAGTTGGACGGGGCCCAGTTCGAACCGCCGTCCAGCGTGCGGAACACGCCCGCCGTGGACACGGCGACCGTCACCGCCCGCGGATCCCGCTCGTCGGTCAGCACGGTGTGCAGGCCCTCACCGCCGCCGCCCGGCACCCATCGGGAACGGGTCGGATGCTCCCACAGCGGCCGGACCAGGTCGAAGGTCTCCCCGCGGTCCTCCGAGCGGTAGAGCGCGGCCGGTTCCGTGCCCGCGTACACCACGTCCGGCTCCGCGGCCGCCGGATGGAGCTGCCAGACCCGCTCCAGCGACGCCCCCGTGTCCCTGGGGAACTTGACGGCGGGCCGAGCCGGTTCGGTCCAGGTCCGGCCCAGGTCGTCGGAGTGGAACACGGACGGGCCCCAGTGCGCGCTGTCACCACCGACCAGCAGTCTCGGTGCCGGACCGCGGGTGTCGACGGCGACCGAGTACACCGCCTGCGCGTTGAAGTAAGGGCTTTCGTCGAACTCCCAGTCGGTACCCCGCCTGCGCCCGATGAACAGACCTTTGCGGGTGCCCACGGCGAGCAGAACCTCGGACATGCCGATCACCTCCGCGACGTCTTCGTCGACGTCCTCGTTCCGGACACCCGCCAGTCTGCACCCCACCACTGACAGTCACCTCCGGATCAGGCGCCGACGCAGGTCGGAGCGGTGCGGCGGAATGTGAGGCGGGTGCGGCGGATCGCGCGACGGACCGGTCGCGGGACGGGCCGTGGACGGGTGTGGGCCGGCCTT
>NZ_JBHSPC010000164.1:39497-42489 GCF_042656345.1 Streptomyces incanus | reverse complement strand
GTGCCGGCGCCGTGCACGGCCGCCGCCCTCACCGTGGGGGCTGCTGTCGGTGGTCCTACTGGTAGGTGATGTCGGACGACGCGTACTTGCAGTAAGTGCCGTCGGCGCCCGAACCGTTGCTGCTGGGCTCGCTGCCGTTGCTGTTGCCGATGTACTTCTGGCAGGGGATGATCTTCTTGCTGCTGTCCCCGACGATCTTGATGTTGCGCAGGGTCACGCTGTCACCGTAGTTGGTGTTGATGCCGGCGATCCGGCTGCCCTTCCAGCTCGCCTCGATGGTGTTGAGATTGATCGTGCGCTTGTACTGCGTCGAGCAGTTGCCGCAGGAGCGCACGAAGGTGCCGAAGTTCTTGACCGCGAAGTTCGACACGTTCAGCGTTCCGGCGCCGTTGAACTGGAACACCTTGTCGCTGGCTTCCTTGGCCCCGCCGCCGCTGACGGTGTAGACCGAGGACGACGACTTGCCCTTGAACGTGGCCGCGTCCTCGCCGACGTCCTCCCACCACACGTTCTGCAGCGTGCAGGAGCCCTTGCAGTGGATGCCGTCGGCCGCGGGGGCGCCGAGGATGACGTTCTTGAGGACCGCGCCGTCCGCCAGTTCCAGGATCGGGCCCTGATTCTCGTCCTGACTGCCCGAGCCAAGGGCGCCGGTGCCGTAGAGGCGCTTCAGCCCGTAGTCCTTGGTACCGGACACCGAGATGGTGGAGGAGACGGCCTCACTGCCGTTGGCGGTCGGCCAGGTGGCGGCGCTCGCCGTGGAGGCACCTGTCGTCATGATCATGCCAACCGAGAGGCCGAGGGTGGCCAGTGCGCCGGTCAGCGCGCGCCCGTAGGTGCGTGGTCGTGTCGCGGAAGTCATATTCCGGTTCCTTCTGTCGTGATGTGGGGGATGCGGCGATGTCGGGGCGCGGAGGCGTCGCACCGCGCAGTCGGTTCACATCGCTGAACGGAACGTAAACGGTAAGCGCTTTCTGGTCAACGCCTTGGACGGTCCATAATCAGCCGTCCGTTGCGGCGGCGAGCGCATTCCGTCGAACGCGTGGGAGCGCTTCCATGAAGACCATGTCCATGCCACCATGCCACCATGCGCCGTACCGCCGTACCGCCGTACCGCCGTACCGCCGTCCTCCTCCGCACAGGAAGGGCCCAGGCATGTCAGACATCCCTCGCGTCACCCCGAGGCGCCACCGGCCGTCCGGAGCTTCGGTCATCGCGCTCCTTGCCGCGCTGCTGCCGTTGCTCGTCACCACCGTGCTCATGGCGCCGGCGGCCTCGGCCCGGGAGCCGGCCCCCACCCGTGAGAAGGCGGCCCCCACCGCCACGCTCAACCGGGTCACCGATTTCGGGCCCAACCCCAGTGGGCTCGAGATGTACCTGTACGTGCCGGACAGCGTCACGCCGCGTCCGGCGGTCGTCGTGGCCGTGCACTACTGCACCGGATCAGGCCCGGCGATGTACACCGGCACCGAGTACGCCTCGCTCGCCGACCGCTACGGGTTCATCGTCGTGTATCCGTCCGTCACTCGCGCCAGCAAGTGCTTCGACGTCTCCTCGCCCCAGGCTCTGCGTCGCGGCGGTGGCAGCGACCCCGTCGGCATCAAGTCCATGGTCGACTGGACCGTCCGCACGTACGGTGCCGACACCGCCAGGGTGTTCGCCACCGGGATCTCCTCCGGCGCGATGATGACGAACGTGCTGCTCGGCGACTACCCGGACGTCTTCGCCGCCGGTTCGGCGTTCGCGGGTGTGCCGTTCGGCTGCTTCGCCACGACGGACGGGTCCGAATGGAACAGCGCCTGCTCGGGCGGCACCGTGAACCGCACACCGCAGGCGTGGGGCGACCTGGTCCGGAGCGCGTACCCGGGCTACACCGGTCCCCGCCCGCGCATGCAGCTGTGGCACGGCACCGAGGACGACGTGCTGCGGTACCCCAACTTCGGTGAGGAGATCGAGCAGTGGACGAACGTGCTGGGTGTCGGCGGGGTCCCGGCCGCCACCGACTCGCCCTCCGCCAACTGGACCCGGACGCGCTACGGGGCCACGCACGATCAGGCTCCCGTGGAGGCCGTCAGCCTTCAGGGCGTGGGCCACAACCTCTACGTCTACGGCATGGCGTCCCGGGTGATCACCTTCTTCGGCCTCGACGACGCAGGCCCGGCACCGCAGCCGCAGCCCAGCGGATGCCGGGTCGCCATCACGGTCAACGCCTGGAACACCGGGCTGACCGCCTCGGTCACCGTCACCAACACCGGTACGTCGACGGTCAACGGCTGGCAGCTCCGCTTCACCCTGCCCACCGGGCAGACCCTCACCGGCGGGTGGGGAGCCGTGTACACCCCGGCGTCCGGTGCGGTGACGGCGGCCAATGCCCCGTACAACGGCACGATCGCGCCCGGTGCGAGCGTGAGCATCGGCTACCAGGCGAGCCACGGCGGCAACAGCGCGGCCCCGAACGCCTTCACCCTCAACGGGACGAAGTGTGCGACGGCGTGACGTTCAGAGCGCCAACGGCCCGCGCTGCGCTGACAGGGTGCCGTCCGACAGTCGGGGTGCGTGTTCTTTCGTATGGAAAGTGATCACGTGATTACGTAGCGCGCGTGCTTGAGGAATCTTTTCTCCATCTTTCCGATCGTTCTCCGGCGGACGGGGCGGTGTCCGTGTGGCCCGCCTGGGAGGTGCGGGAGGGCGAGCACGCGACGCGCTGGTTCCATGTGCGGCTCGTCTTCGCCGACGGGGCCGGTGTCGAGGCGCTCGCCCTGGTGTCCGGGCTCTGCGTCTGCGTCGAGGACGTACGGGCCCGGCCCGCGCTCTCATTGGAGGACCTGGCGCTGTTCGCCGACTGGATCGAGGGGCCGCTCGCCCACGCCTGCGGTGCCGATGACGGGGCGGCTGCCGAAAGCGGGACGGCCGACCAGGGGACGGCCGAGAACCGGACGGCCGGCAGGGAGTCGGCTGTCGGCGGCGGACAAGCAATCGGCGGCGAACCGGCCGC
>NZ_JBHSPC010000164.1:12936-39463 GCF_042656345.1 Streptomyces incanus | reverse complement strand
CGGCCGCCGGCGGCGAACCGGCCGCCGGCGGCGAACCGGCCGGCGAGGACGGGCCGGTGGCGGGCGGCGATCCGCCCGCCGAGGACGGCTCCGCCGTCGGAGCCCCGCCGCCCGGCGCGGGGGAACGCCGGCGCCGGGCGGTCCGGCCGCGGGAGCCCGTGGGGAGACGCCTCGTGGCGCGGGAGTACCGCGCGGCCCAGGAGGAGGGCACCGACCCGGTCCTCGCCGTGATGTGCGCGACCGGGTACAGCCGGCGCGGAGCGCTGAGGGTCATCGGACGGGCGCGTGACGCGGGCCTGCTGACTCCGCGTCACGTCCGGCGGGCGTCAGAGTAGGGAGCGCATCCGTGTGATCTCGCTCGTCTGCTGGGCGACCACGTCGTCGGCCATCTCCTCGACCTGAATGTTGTTGCCCTGCGCCTTCACCTCCGTGGCCATGGTGATCGCCCCCTCGTGATGGGTGATCATCAATGTGAGGAAGAGCTGGTCGAAGGCCTTTCCCTCGGCCGCGCGGAGATTCTTGAGCTGGCCCGGGGTCGCCATCCCGGGCATCGTCGCATGGTCGTGTCCGTGGTCGTGCCCGCCGGCCTTCCTGGACTTGCCGTGCGTCGTCAGCCAGCCCTCCATCATCTTGATCTCCGGCTGCTGGGACGCGGCGATCCGTTCGGCCAGCTTGACTATCTTTGTCGACTTGGCGCGGTCCGGGACGAGTTCGGTCATCTCCAGGGCCTGGGAGTGGTGCTCGATCATCATGCGGGAGTAGGAGACGTCCGCGGAGTTGGGGGAGTCGTCCTCGACGCGCTGCTCCGCAGCCTCCTCGGCCGACAGGGTCCGGTTCGGTCCTCCGGGCTCGCCCGGCGCGATCACCGAAGGGCCGTTCGCCGAGGCTGACCTGGCATCGTCCGTATCGGAGTCGCAGCCCGTGAGCCCGAGTACGGCCAGGGCGATCAGCCCGGTCGCGACGACGGACGCGCGTGACGCACGGCGGTGGAACACGGGACCTCCTGTGGCTGGGGGCGCCCCCCTCTGGGGGAAAGCGGCACGGCACCTCGTGAGTACTGACGACTGTCCTAGCACGCTTCCGCGCGGCAGTGATCAAAAAACTTCGTTGCGAGTGTGTTGCCCACTGTTGATATGCGCATGCCCAGGACCATACTGCCGGAGCAGAATCCGTTCCGAGCCGAACGGAACAAGGGAGGAAAGCAGTGATCCTGTTGAATGTTCCCCGAACCCGGCGCAGACGGCTGGGAGTTGCCGCAGCGGCCGGTGGGCTGCTCGCCGCGCTCCTGACCGCCGCGCCGGCTGCGGCGACCCCCGACCCCGGGGACGCGCCGCCCGCTTCGAAGGAGATATCGAAGAGCGCGCAGGCCGAGGCGCGCGAGGCCATCGCGCAGGGCGAGATACCCGCCCAGGACGAGGTCGTCCACTCCGACAACATCCGCCATGTCGCCCACGTCCCCAAGGACGCGCTGACCGGCTTCAATTCGGACCTGGCCTTCCAGGGTCGGTACGTCTTCGCCGGAAACTACGACGGCTTCACCGTCTACGACATCAGCAACCCGAAGTCGCCGAAGACGGTGTCCCAGGTGCTGTGTCCCGGCTCCCAGAACGACATCTCCGTCTCCGGTGATCTGCTGTTCCTCTCCACCGACTCCTCGCGCAGTGACAGCAGTTGCAACAGCACCACGCAGCCGGCGACCGAGAAGTCCTCGTGGGAGGGCATGAAGGTCTTCGACATCAGCGACAAGCGCAACCCGCGCTACGTCGCCGCCGTCGAGACCGCCTGCGGCTCGCACACCCACACGCTGGTGCCCGAGGGCAAGAACGTCTACGTCTACGTCTCCTCGTACTCGCCGAACGCCGCCTACCCCGACTGCCAGCCGCCGCACGACGGCATCTCCGTCATCAAGGTGCCGCGCAAGGCCCCGCACAAGGCGGCCGTGGTCGGATTCCCGGTGCTGTTCCCCGGGGAGGGCCCCGACGGCGGCGGCAACCCGGGCGGGCCCACCAACCCGGGTGTCTCCAAGACCACGGGCTGCCACGACATCACCGTGCTGCCCTCCAAGGACCTGGCCGCCGGTGCCTGCATGGGCGACGGCATCCTGTTCTCCATCAAGGACCCCGAGCGTCCCAAGGTGATCGAACGGGTGCAGGACAACGTCAACTTCGCCTTCTGGCACTCCGCGACCTTCAACCAGAAGGCCAACAAGGTCGTGTTCACCGACGAGCTGGGCGGCGGCGGCGCCGCCACCTGCAACGCGGAGGTCGGACCGGACCGCGGCGCGAACGGCATCTACGACGTCGTCGGCAAGGGCGACAAGAGCAGGCTCGTCTTCCGCAGCTACTACAAGATCCCGCGTCACCAGGCCGACACCGAGAACTGCGTCGCCCACAACGGCTCGCTGATCCCGGTCAAGGGCAAGGACCTCATGGTCCAGGCCTGGTACCAGGGCGGGGTCTCCGTCTGGGACTTCACCAACTCCTCGAAGCCGAAGGAGATCGCCTACTTCGAGCGGGGTCCGCTGAGCACCGACCAGCTCGTCACGGGCGGTTCGTGGTCGGCGTACTACTACAACGGCTACATCTACTCGAACGACATCGCCAAGGGCTTCGACGTTTTGAAGATCGACGACCGGCGCACGGACCCGGCCCGCGGAGTCCATCTGCGTGAGCTCAACGTGCAGACGCAGCCGGACTACTTCGACTGAGCGTCCGGCTCGGGCCGACGGGCGGGCGCCGAAGACTCCGGCGCCGCCCCGGTCGCGAAGAACCGCGACACATCCGTCCGGTCCGGCGCGTCCGTGCCGCCCGTACCTTCCGAGCCGGCCGTTTTGCTCGAGTGGTTCGTTCCGTCCGTCCGTTCCGTGTCGCCGGAAGGGGCCGACGGACCGGTCGCTCCCGTCCCGCCGGGCACCGCGGTGCCCGGCGGGACACCCAGTCCCCGGTCGAGCCGGTACCGCTTGAACAGCTCCTCGCGCAGCATCGCGACGGGCATCGGCGCACCCGGCATCAGAGCCGAGTACACGGCGCCCATCAGCAGGGCGCGCAGCATCGGATAGTCGCTGTCGACCTGCGTCGAGCCGTACCGGGCGACGGTGTCGCTCAGCAGTTCCGCCAGACGCCGCTGCTCGGGGCAGGGCAGGAAACCCTCGGCCTGCAGCAGCCCGGCCATGTGCTGGCGCATCAGTACGGGCTGGTCCCGGGCCAGGCCCAGGATCGCGTCGATGGCCCGCGCCATCCGCTCCCGCCCGTCGTCGGTCCGCGGTTCGCGCTCCAGCGCCTCGTCGAGCGTCCGGTGCATCAGGCGGTGCACGGCGGACTGCACCAGCTGGCGTTTCCCCGGGAAGT
Organism: Streptomyces incanus; assembly: GCF_042656345.1. Taxonomy (NCBI): domain Bacteria; kingdom Bacillati; phylum Actinomycetota; class Actinomycetes; order Kitasatosporales; family Streptomycetaceae; genus Streptomyces; species Streptomyces incanus. The sequence goes on along the minus strand of NZ_JBHSPC010000164.1, from coordinate 36,116 downwards.
AGTACGACACCAGGCCCCGCGCGGAACCCGCGCGGTCGGCGATGTCGCCGAGCGTCGTCGCCTCGTAGCCGCGCTCGCTCACCAGCTCGACGGCGGCCTGGAGAAGCCGCTCCTTCGAACGCCTTCGCAACTCTTCATTGACCGAGGCGCTGCGCGGGGACATGCTGGACTCCTGCGTTGACTGGTTGGCAGCCAACTATACTCAGCGCGTTCGGTGGGGCCCCTCGTGGGTCACTCCGGGCTGTCGTCCTCCTTGGGCGACGCGGGGGATCGCCCAAGGAGAGCGGCATCGGGGAGGCGGGGGTCCGCTCGACCGGGACGCCGGGACGCCGGAGCAGCGGAGACCGGGAACTCTTGTGTCGCTTACGGATGCTGACGCAGATGGACCCGTACCGCCACGGCCACGACCACGATGCCGAGGAGCCAGCCGCCGAGTACGTCCGTGGGCCAGTGGACGCCGAGCCAGACGCGGGTGAGGCCGACGCCGGTGACCGAGAGCGCCGCCAGGGCGACGGCCCAGCCCCATACGGCCCGGCCCACTCCATGTTGGTGCAGCAGCCAGAGCAGGAGACCGCAGGTGACGGTGGCGGTCATGGCGTGACCCGAAGGAAAGGCCGCGTAGTGGGCCGAGTCCACCGGGTCCGTCCACACGGGGCGGGCCCGGCCCACCGCCGCCTTCAGGACCTGCTGCACCATCGTCGCCACGGCGCACGTCACCACCAGCCACACCGCGGTCCACCGGGCCGCGTACCGGTACCACAGCAGCAGTGCGACCGCTCCGCACAGCAAGCGCATGGTCCACGGGTCCCAGACCCAGTCCGTCAGGACGCGGGCCGTCTGCGTCAGTCCAGGCTCGTCGACCGCCCAGTGGTGGAAGGTCGAGGCGATGTCGCGGTCCAGGCCGATCAGCGGGGGCCACTGCGCGACGACCAGGATCAGCAGCACGACCGAGCACACGGCCGGTACACCGAGGAGAACCGCGGACGGGCGGTGCTCCGGTGGACGGGGCGGTGGCTCGAGGCCGACGGGAGGGGTGCGGGGGGAGGGCATACAGCGATCCTCGCCGACCCTTGGGGCTCGAAGCCAGTCCCCTTGCCCGCCGTCAGCCTTGTGAGCCCGTAGGCCCCCTCTTCCCTCACCCCGGCGCCCTGCGCACCCGAGGCCCCGCTGCGGCCCCGGGCGCGCCCCGGGGGCTGCCGTTCGGGTCGGGCCGGATCAGGGAGCGGGGTCCGGCGTTGGGGGCACCGCCCACGCCTTTCAGGCAGTGGGGGAGCCTTGCAAGGCGGAGGAGGGGGTTCGGGGAAGGAGCCCTGGGGCCGACGACGACGCGGCGAGGCGCGGTGCCGGGCCCGCGAGCCCGGCCTGATCCGCACGAGAGGCCCTAGCCAAGCGCACGCAGCCCCGGTACGAACGCCACCAGTACCGGGATCACGGGCACCAGCGACGCCATGGCCGTCAGCCGCAGCCGGTGCCACGCAGGCAGCCGGTTCGGGGGAGTCAGCAGCCGGTGCACCCGGGCCGGGACCTGGCCCTGCGGGGACGGACAGGGGCCGAACACCCCGCGGTGCTCGTTGAGCTCGACCAGCGCCAGGGCAGTGGTCAGCCGGCCGAAGCGGCGGGAGGCCGTGTCGTCGGCGGCGAGTTCGACCAGCCGGTGCATCTCGTCGCGGAATGCGGCGAACACCGGTACCTGCGGAAAGCCGTCGGCGAGCGCCGAGGAGCAGTGCTGCAGCCAATCGTGCCGGGCCTGCGCGTGTCCCCGTTCGTGTGCGAGGACGGCGTCCAGCCGGCGGCCCTTCAGCCGGCGCAGCGCGGCCGTGGTGACGACCAGCCGGGGCGGGGTACCGGGCAGCCACCATGCGTCGGGGCGTTCGCCCTCCAGAACCACCAGCCGGCCGGCGCCGGGCTCTTCGCCGGGCAGCAGCGGCGCCCGCACCAGAAGCTCGGCCCGGCGGGCCCGCCGCCGGGCACGAGCCCGTACGACCTCGCGGACCAGCATCGCCGCGGTCCACAGCCCACCGCACGCCAGCGCGACCGCGGTGGTCGCCGCCAGGGACCCGGCCGTGCCCAGGGCGTAGGCCTTCACGACGCCACGCGGTGCCGTCGCGAACACGGGGCGGCCGACCGCGTCCGAGGCGGCCGCCGCGCTGAACGTCATCGACAGGGCACAGCACAGCAGCACCGCCGCGACCACGCACTGCCACACCCACAGCGCCACCACCGGCTCACGGTCCGTCCAGTCGGCCCGCGCCAGCAACCGGGGGCCGGTGACGGCGATCAGGACGCCGAGCAGCAACAGTGCCGCGGGGAGCATCATGCGTTCAGCCTATGAGTGCGCACCACGCCCGGGTACGGCTCACCGGGGCAAAGTGACGCAGGCAACGGTCCCGCCCGTCGGCCCGCCGCCACCTGCCCGCCTCACATGGTCAAGAGCATCACCACCATCGCGATGCCCATGGACAGTCGGCACGCCCGCGCCAGCTCCGGCCGGTCACCCCAGCCCGAGGCCCCGCCGGCGCCTGGTGCCGGGTTTCCCGCCACAGCGGTCACCGGCACCAGTCGTACGCCTGTGACCAGTACGTATCCGGTGAAGTAGAGCAGTAGGACGCCGGTCAGCAGGGGTATGCCCGAGCTCCCGTGCGGGTGCCCCTGCCCCGGTCCGGGGGAGACGGCCATCGCCACCGCCATGTAGACCATGGCCCCGGCACCCAGTGGGTGGTGCAGATGGCGGGCGCCCGAGCGGGCCGCCCACAGGGCGTGCAGCCCCGCCGCGCCGAACACCACCGCGTAGACGGGCCACGCCCATGAGGGCGGTGTGAAGACCGCCGCCGGTACGGCCATCGCCGCCATGCCGAAGCCCATCAGCGCCTCGCCGCCCGCGGTACGGCGCTGCTCCTCGACGCTGCTGCGCATCCGCAGCAGGCAGTAGATGCCGGTCGCCGCGCAGAGCGCGACCAGCAGCCAGCCGGACGACGCCGGTCCGTGCACGCGAACCTCCCCCCTGGGGCCGCCCCCGCCGCACGGGCGGTCCCGCTCCACGGTCGGTCAAGGCATGCCCGCACTCGAAGGCGTGCACGCGAGCGCACAGGGGTACACGGGGGGCATCCGGGGGAGCACCGCAGGTCATGGAGATGTTTTACGAGTAAAAGAACTGGTAGTCTCGTACCTCATGAGCAGTGCGACCCCCCGTCCCACCCCCAAGGCAGAGCCGACGCCGAAGCGCCGGCGGTTCCCGCTGATCGACGTACTGCGCGTCGGGCGGCCCTCCAACATCTGGTTCAAACCCGCCTTCAGCGTCGTGGTCGCGGTCGCACCGCCCAGTCTGATCCTGGTCGCCCTCGGCCGGCTCGACCTCGCGGTCTACACCATGGCCGGTTCCCTGTGCGCCCTCTACGCCCACAATCGTCCGTACGCCGCCCGCGCCAAGGCGCTCACGGGAGTGGTGCTCGGCATGGTCGGGGGACTCGCCGTTGCCCTGGTCGCCGCCTCGCTCACCGGCAACGCCGTGATCCTGGTCACCATCGGTGCCCTGCTGGCCGCCGTGCAGAAGGTGCTGTGCGACGTCACGCGCATCGGCCCGCCCGGCAACGTGATCCTCACCTTCGTCAGCTCCGCCTCGCTGTTCGTCCCCCAGACCCTCGGACAGGTCCCCGGCCATATCGCACTGGCCGCGGTGGCAGGGGTCTGGGCCTGGCTGGTCGGCATGGCGCCCGCACTGGTCCGGCCGCACGGCCCCGAGCGCCGCGCCGCCGCAGACGCCCTGAACGCCACCGCCGCGTACGTCGACACCGGCGGCACCGGCGACGGCCACGCGCGGGCCCGGGCCTCCGCCTACGCCGCCGTGCAGGCCGCCTGGCAGTGTCTGCTCCTCACCGGGCCGCGCTCCGTCGCCACCCGCCGGGCCCTCGAACGGCTGGTCATCCGCGCCGAGATCGCGCTCGCCGCGCCGGCCGACGCCGACCCCGCGCGGCTGCGCGCCCAGGCCCGCGAGCTGCGCAGCACGGGCCGTATCCCGGGCGCCGACGATCCCCGCTCGGGGGCCGACGAACTCCTCGGTGTGACTGCAGAGCGCGCCATCCCCCCTCGCTCGCTGTGGTCCCGGCTGGGACCGCTCACGCCCATCGCGGTACGCACCGCCCTCGGCTGCGGCCTCGCCGGATACGCCTCCCTGGCCCTCGGCGTCGGGCGGCCCTACTGGGCCCTGACCACAGCCGCCGCGCTCTACCAGGCCAACATCACCCTCACCTGGAGCAGGACCGTGCAGCGGGTCGTCGGCAACCTCATCGGCGTGCTGCTCTTCGCGGCCGTCGCCCCGATCGCCAACCTCGGACCGTTCGCCCTCGTCCTGTGCTGCCTCCTCTTCAACTTCGGTGCCGAGGCGCTCATCGGCCGCAACTACTGGCTCGGCAGCGTCTGTGTGACCCCGCTGGCCCTGCTCGTCACCGAGTTCCCCGGCTACCAGGCGACCGGCTCCCTGGTCACCGGCCGTGTGGTGGACACCCTCGTCGGCGCACTGGTCGGCTTCGCCGCCGCCCTGGCCGTCACCAACCGGCGGGCGGGCAACCGCGTCGCGACGGCGCTCACCACGGCGGGCCTCCGGGGCGAACACGCGGCCCGGCTCCTGGCCGACCCGCAGGCCGACCCCACCGCCCTGGAGACCGCCCGGCGCGGCCTGGCCGCCGCCCTCGTCGACCTGCGGGCCACCGCCGACGCGGCCGCGGGTGAATGGTGGCTTCGCACGCTGCCGCAGGAGGGGGTCGTACTCGCCGAGCAGGCGGGACACCGTACGCTCGCGGCGATGGTACGACGCCAGGGCCTGGCGGCCGGCTCCGGCGAGGAGACGAACCAGGGCGCGGGCACAGGCACGAGCCCGGGCACAGGTTCAGGCATGAGTCCGGGTGCCGGCCCGAAGCCGGACACCGGCCCGAGGACCGGCATCGGCAAGGGCACGAACGAGGACACGGGCGACGACACGGAGGACGCACGGCCATGAGGGCGACCGAACGACCCCCGGCCGACGGAGGACACCCCGCCGAAGGGGCCCACCGGGTCGACGGGGGACCCCCGGCGGACGAGGCTCTCCCGGCAGGCGCGAGAGTCCCCGCCGGCGAAGGCACACCGGTGTCCGGCCAGGACACCGTCGCAGAGGTGGTCCGGCAGTGGCGGGCGGTGTACCCCGGCCTCGACACCGGGCCCATGGAGATCATCGGACGCGTCAACCGCTGCGCCGCCCTGCTCCAGCAGGCCGAGGACGCCCCGCTCAGCCGGGCCGGACTGACCCGCCCCGAGTTCGACCTGCTCGGCGCGCTGCGCCGCACCGGTCGCGAACTGACCCCGGGCGAACTGGCGCGCGAGACCTTCTCCTCGGGCGCCGCCGTCACCAAGCGCCTCAAACGGCTCTCCGCGCACGGCCTGGTGGAGCGCCGCGGCGACCCCCGCGACCGCCGAGTGGCCAGGGTCCGCCTGACCGACGCAGGGCGGGACGCGGTCGACGGGGTCATGCCCGTGCAGCTTGCCTACGAGGGCGCCGTGCTGTCCGGCCTGGACGGACCGGCGCTCGGCGAGCTGGCCTCGCTGCTCGCCGAGCTGCTGGGCCGGCTGGAAGGACGCTTGGGAGCCCCGCGGACGTGACGAACCCCGGCCGTCGGGATCGCCCGTACCCGGTCTCAGACCCCCGGCCGGTACCGCAGCGGATGATCGGCCGGGATCTCCACGAGGACGATCGGTGTGCCGTCCGGGTCGGCGGTCCACATCTCGATCAGGCCCCACGGCTCCTTCACCGGCGGCCGGACGATCTCGACGCCCTTGTCCTTCAGCTCCTCGTGGGCTGCCGTCACGTCCGCCACCTGGAGCCACAGCCTCACCGCGGGGTCCGCCGTGCCCGCCGGGGCGTCGGACCGGCCGGACAGCTCCAGGAAACCGCCGCCGAGGAAGTAGACCGTGCCGCGCTCCGGACCGGTGGCGAACTCGCGGTACACCGCGAGGCCCAACTGCTCGCCGTAGAAGACGCGGGAGCGCTCGGGATCGGTGGGACGGAGGAGGATCCGGCTGCCCAGTACATGCACCATGCGGCCGAGCGTAGCGGCCGGGATAACCTCGTCCGTGGCCGAGCCACGCCGACCACCGGTACAGCCGATGCATTGGCGGACTGCGGACTGCGGACGACCTGAGCGAAGAACTTGAGCGAAGAAGCGGAGAAGTGCCCCATGGAATCCGTCACCGAGAGCGCACTCACTTTTCGTGACGCCACCGACGCCGATGTGGACGACCTCGTCGCGCTGATCGAGTCGGCGTACCGGGGTGACTCCAGCCGGGCCGGGTGGACGACCGAGGCCGACCTCCTCCAGGGGCAGCGGACCGACCCGGAAGGCGTGCGGGAGGTCGTCAAGTCGCCGGACAGCCGGCTGCTGACGGTGGAGCGCGAGGGCCGGATCGTCGCCTGCTGTCAGCTCGAGCACCGCGGTGACCACGCCTACTTCGGCATGTTCGCGGTCAGCCCCGGGCTCCAGGGTGCCGGGCTCGGAAAGACGATCATCGATCACGCCGAGCGGCAGGTGCGGGACACCTGGGGCGCGCGCGAGATGCACATGACCGTGATCACGATGCGCGAGGACCTGATCGCCTGGTACGAGCGGCGCGGTTACCGCCGTACGGGCAGGACGACTCCCTTCCCGTACGGCGACGAGCGGTTCGGCATTCCGCTCCGCGCCGACCTGCAGTTCGAGCTGCTGGTCAAGGAACTGTCCTGACGGCCGAACGCGCGGTACCGGCCGCCGCTGGGCGTGGTCCTGGGCGGAGTCGGCCCGACCGTCACGCGGTGAAGCGGCCGGTGCGTTTGATCTCCGGGTAGTCGGTGGTCGCGCCGTCGAGCCCGAGGGCCCGGACCAGTCTGAGGTGGTCCTGCGTGTTCACCACCCAGCCGATGATCCTCAGGTCCGCCTTGCGGGCCTGCTCGACGATCTCCAGGGTGAGGCGACGGATGTTCAGGCAGACGGTCGACGCGCCGACGCCGACCGCCCGCTCCACCACGTCCGGGCTGTAGCGGCTCGCGACGAGGGCGGTGCGTACCCCGGGCGCCAGACGGGCGATCTCGGCGATCGCGTCGTCGTGGAACGAGGACACTTCGACCCGGCCCGCCAGGTTCCGCCGGTTCATCACCTCGGCCAGGGCCCTGGCCGCCTGCGCGTCCTTGATCTCGGCCTGCAACGGCACGTGGACGGCGTCCAGCACCTCCTCGAAGACGGGGACGTGCTCGCCGCGTCCGGCGTCCAGGGCGCGCAGTTCGGCGACGGTCCGGTCGGCGATCGGGCCTGTGCCGTCCGTCGTGCGGTCCAGGTCCGTGTCGTGCATGACGACGAGCGCGCCGTCCTTGCTCAGATGCAGATCGAGTTCGATGACGTCGAGACCGGCCTCCTGGGCGGCGACGAAGGACCGGAGGGTGTTCTCGGGCTCGACACCCATGATTCCGCGGTGACCGATGGTGAGGAAGTTCAAGATGCGACTCGCTTCCGTCGACGGCGACGCGGGACCGCGTCCCTGCGGCCCTCCTGGACCGTATCGCCTGTGCCCGCCCCGTCCAGATGCTGAACATCGAAGTCGAAGAGTGTCACCCAGTCGCGTGACGGGCAGGAAAAAGTGCGGTGAAGGCCGGGGTGGCACAGGATAATTTGCGGAGGTGTCCCTTGCTGGGAGAAACCTCGTATGTATACGGTCGGCGTACGCAGTTTCTTCGCTGGAGGATGGGATATGACGGAAATTCTTGTGCAGGTGGGTACGGAAGGGCACGTTCCTTCGGCGGCCAGGGTGGTCGAGCACCCGGCGTGGCCCGCGCTCAAGGATGCCGTGGAGCGGATCAGGCCCTGGCAGGCGAAGGACGGATCGATCGACTTCGATGCCGAGGGAGCCCCGGCCCGCGCCGAGGCCGGGCTCGAGGTGCGCCGGGTGGTCGACGCGCTCGACGAGCTGTCCCCGTTGCTCCCGCACGACCGCGCCTATCACGAGGCCCTGGCGAAGGACCTGACCCGCTGGGCCGAGGGCGGCTTCGAGGTACCCGACTTCCTGGACTCGCTGCTTGCCTTCCACCCGGCCGCGCACCGCGAGGACGGCCTCCAGCACCTGGTCGTCTTCCCGATGTACACGCAGAACGGCAACCCGGACCGCAACCTCGAGGCGGTCGTGCTGCGCATGGTCTGGCCCGACTGGCTGGCCGAGCTGGAGCGCACCCGCTACGACAACCCGCTGTTCTGCGGCATCTCGTTCGAGGACTTCACCGCGGGCTACGACACCAACTCCGCGGTGCTCTTCCCCGAGACCATCGCCGTGCGCGAGGCCCCCGAGCGGTTCACCTGGGGCGGCATCTTCTGCGACCGCGAGGCCGCCCGCTTCCGCAGGGTGTCCGCCGCCGCCGTCGACCTCCTGGGCCTGGAGCTGCCCGACGACGTCGCCGCGCTGGTGCACGACCAGAAGCGCTGCGAAGAGGCGTTCGTCCTGTGGGACATGGTGCACGACCGCACCCACAGCCACGGCGACCTGCCCTTCGACCCGTTCATGATCAAGCAGCGCCAGCCGTTCTGGATGTACGGCCTGGAGGAGCTGCGCTGCGACCTCACCGCTTTCAAGGAGGCCGTGAAGCTCGCCGGCGAGGGCGTCCCGCAGGCACGTGACGTGCAGATCGCGGTGCTGTTCGACCGCATGTTCCGCTTCCCGGTCACCGGCGAGCGGGTCCGCAACTACGACGGCCTCGGCGGCCAGCTGCTCTTCGCCTACCTGCACAAGCACGACGTCGTCCGCTGGACCGACAACAAGCTCACCATCGACTGGGACCGTGCCCCGCAGGTCACCAACCAGCTGTGCGCCGAGATCGAGACGCTGTATCGCGACGGCATCGACCGCCCCAAGCTCGTCCACTGGTTCGCCGGGTACGAGCTGGTCTCCCGCTATCTCTCCCCGCACCCGGGATCCAAGTGGGCCAAGGGCCCCGACGCCCTGGACCTGACGCAGCCGCCGCGCAAACTCGTTGATGACGTGCTTCCGGACGAGTTTCCGCTGAGCATGTTCTATGAGGCACTGTCCAAGAAGCTGAAGAACGTGATCGCCTCGACCCGAGGCATCACGGCGGACAACGCCGAGCGGATCGCCGCATGAGCGATCCGGCCCGCAGTACTGCTCAGGAGGCGAGGACCATGGGGAACGGGGCGCTCGACGGCGCGGTGATCGCGGTGGCCGGCGCGGGGGGACCCGCGGGACGGGCGACACTGCTCAGGCTGGCCGAGGCGGGGGCGACCGTCGTCGGCTCCGACAACGACCCGGAGCGGCTGGCGGAGGCCGTGGACGCGGCGCGCTACGCGCACGGCGGCTCCACCGTCACCGGTGACACGGTCGACCTGCTCGACCTGGACTCCACCCGCGAGTGGGCCGCGCGTACCGAGAAGGAGTTCGGCCGGGTCGACGGCCTGGTCCATCTCGTCGGCGGCTGGCGCGGCAGCGAGACCTTCACCAAGACCAGCCTGGACGACTGGGACCTGCTGGAGCTGCTGCTGGTGCGCACCGTGCTGCACACCTCCCTCGCCTTCCACGAGGGGCTGCAGCGCAGCGACCGCGGCCGGTATGTCCTGATCAGCGCGGCCGGCGCCAGCAAGCCCACCGCGGGCAACGCCGCCTACGCCGCCGCCAAGGCCGCCGCCGAGGCGTGGACGCTGGCCATGGGCGACTACTTCCGCAAGGCGGGGGGCGAACAGGGGCCGACATCGGCGGCTGTGATCCTGGTGGTGAAGGCGTTGGTGCACGACGCGATGCGCGCAGACCGCCCCAACGCGAAGTTCGCGGGCTTCACGGACGTCAAGGATCTCGCCGAGGCGATCGCCGGCGTCTGGGACAAGCCCGCCGCGGAGTTGAACGGAAACCGTCTGTGGCTGACCGAGAAGCCGTGAACCCACCCCGGACCGACGCGCGCCGCCATCACGACCCGGACGTCCGCGGTTTCGCCAGCGACAACTACGCCGGGGCCCACCCGGAAGTGCTCGCCGCCCTGGCCCTGGCCAACGGCGGGCACCAGGTCGCGTACGGCGAGGACGCGTACACGGAGAACCTCCAGCAGGTGATCCGAAGCCACTTCGGCCCCACCGCCGAGGCTTTCCCGGTCTTCAACGGCACCGGCGCCAACGTCGTCGCGCTCCAAGCGGTCACCGACCGCTGGGGCGCCGTGATCTGCGCCGAGAGCGCGCACATCAACGTCGACGAGGGCGGGGCGCCGGAGCGCGTCGGCGGGATCAAGCTCCTCACGGTGCCCACCCCGGACGGCAAACTCACCCCCGAGCTGATCGACCGGCAGGCGTACGGCTGGGAGGACGAGCACCGCGCGATGCCGCAAGTGGTGTCCGTCGCCCAGGCCACCGAGCTGGGCACGGTGTACACCCCGGACGAGATGCGCGCCCTGTGCGAGCACGCGCACTCCCACGGCATGAAGGTGCACGTGGACGGCTCCCGGCTGGCCAACGCCGCCGCCACCCTGGACGTGCCGATGCGCACCTTCACCAACGCGGCCGGTGTCGACCTGCTCTCCCTGGGCGGTACCAAGAACGGTGCCCTGTTCGGCGAGGCGGTCGTGGTGCTGAACCAGGACGCCGTCAGCCACATGAAGCACCTGCGCAAGCTGTCCATGCAGCTCGCGTCCAAGATGCGCTTCGTCTCGGTGCAGCTGGAAGCCCTGCTCGCGCGGGACCTGTGGCTGCGCAACGCCCGGCACGCCAACGAGATGGCCCAGCGTCTCGCCGAGGGCGTGCGCGCCGTGCACGGGGTGGAGATCCTCCACCCGGTCCAGGCCAACGCCGTCTTCGCCCGCCTGCCGCATGCCGTGACCGAGCGCCTGCAGAAGCGCTTCCGCTTCTACTTCTGGGACGAGGTCGCGGGCGACGTCCGCTGGATGTGCGCCTTCGACACCACCGAGGACGACGTGGACACGTTCGTGGCGGCCCTCAAAGAGGAGATGGCCCGCTAGCGTCCGTCGCACAGACGAAAAGCCTGCATAGGTATGCATCTGATCGAAAATGCATTGAACTTCGATTGGGTGCATACCTATGCTCCGGAGGCATGCAGACCATCCAGGAAACCTCGGATCTCTCCGCCTATCTGGCCGCCGATGGGGTGATCGACCACCACCATGGCCTGGTCCGTGAGACTGCCGCCAGGCTCGCGGCCGGAGTGGCCGACTCGTATGAGTATGCGAAGGTGGCCTTCGAGTTCGTGCGCGACACCATCCCGCACTCGCAGGACTTCGACGATCCCCGCGTCGCCTGGCGGGCCTCCGACGTCCTGGAGCAGCGCACCGGGATCTGCTACGCCAAGGCCCACGCGCCGGCCGCGCTGCTGCGGGCCGAGGACATTCCGACCGCGCTGTGCTACCAGAACCTCGGGGTGGTGCACGGTCTGGTCGCCGTGCGGTTCGGCGGTGCCTGGCACCGGCAGGACCCCCGGGGCAACAAGCCGGGGGTCGACGCCCGTTTCTCCCTGGACGGGGAGCGACTGGCCTTCACGCCCGATCCGGTCGCCGGTGAGAGGGACTACCCGCTCCTGTACGCCGCACCGCATCCCGTCGTGCTGAACGTGCTCAAGGCCGCGCGGGACCGCCCGCACCTGTGGCGGACGCTTCCCGCCGGGCTGCCGGAGCACGCCGGATCATGACGCGCACGCCGGCGGCGGCTCAGCGCGCCTCGGCCTCGCGGACCTGCTCCGGGGTCGGCGCCGTGCCGCCGAGGTGGGCCGGCATCCACCAGGTGTCGTCCGGGCCCTTGGGGCGCACCGGGTAGGCGCGCTGCGCGGCCTCCAGCAGTTCCTGCACCCGTCCCCGGAGCTGCCGGGTGATCACGCCCGCGTACTTGTCCTTGGACGCCTCGACCGCCTCGCCGACGCGCATGGTGATCGGGGTGTGGCTGCGCTTGAAGTTACGGGGGTGTCCCTTGGTCCACAGCCGCTGGGTGCCCCACACCGCCATCGGGATCAGCGGTACGCCCGCCTCCTGCGCCATGCGCGCGGCACCCGACTTGAAGCTCTTCAGCGTGAAGGACTGGGAGATCGTCGCCTCCGGGAAGACACCCACGATCTCGCCCGACCGCAGCGAGGCGAGCGCGTGCGCGTACGCCGCGTCGCCCTGCTCGCGGTCCACGGGGATGTGCCTCATTCCGCGCATCAGCGGACCCGAGATCTTGTGCCGGAACACGGCGTCCTTCGCCATGAAGCGCACGAGCCGCTTCTGCGGCAGCGCCGCGAGGCCGTTGAAGACGAAGTCCAGGTAGCTGATGTGGTTGCTCACCAATACGGCGCCGCCCGTACGCGGGATGTTCTCCGAACCCCGGCAGTCGATCTTGAGGTCCCACGCCTTGAACAGAGTCTGGGCGAAACCGATCACGGGACGGTAGACGAGTTCTGCCATGGGTGCGGTGGAACCCTTCCTGCTCTGCCTGGGAAGGGGGACTCCCAGTCGAAGTTACGCAGCCGTAGGTTTACGGCTTGTCGCTGATGGTGCCCCAAGAACGACCGGCGGACCAGCCCTGACGTCTGCCTGAGGCGAGATTCTTGTCACGTCCACTCCCCTGATCCACCTCGGGCTTTTGCGTCGCCATTACCCCGCGCCCACCGTCATCCGCCACAGGGGCAGGTGCATCTCGCACCCCAGGCAGTGACCGAAGACGGCGTTGAGGGAGGCCGCCGCGAGCGCGGCGCCGGTCATGGCGAGGCCCAGTCGGTCGGGCCCGAGGGAGAAGCCGAGGAGCCCGACGACGGCGAAGACCAGTCCCACCGCCTGCGCGAACCGCGATGGTTCGGGAGCATCGAAGTCCGTCGCCGGTCCGATCCGGGGCCGCAGGACACGCCGGAACAACCAGCCGTACGGCGAGCGGCCGACCCCGCCCGCCGTGCCGCAGGCGAACGCCGGCGTCTGTCGGGCCGGCAGCCACACGCCTTCGGTGACCAGCACGACGGCCGGCACCACGGTCGTCACGGCGGCCCCGCAACGGGGCCCCTCTCACGTCGACATCCATGGATGAAGCACTCCGCACGGGAAACCTCTGCGGGTGCCGGGAATCTTTACGGTCTCGTGAACGCTTCGACGGATGATGACCGGACCCATGGCGTGTGCCGGTGCTCGCGGCGGCGAGCGCCTTCGGAGTGCTGCAGCGGCGGCGGAGCAGGAGAGTACGGGTGCGAGGGCGGGATGACGGCAAGCGGCTGAGGGCGGCGGAACTCGGTGCGGACCTCGGTGAACGAGCCACCCTCGTCCAGTTCTCCAGCGCGTTCTGTGCGCCCTGCCGGGCGACCCGAAGGGTGCTCGGCGAGGTGGCCGGCCTGGTTCCCGGCGTGACCCATGTGGAGATCGACGCCGAGGCCCACCTGGATCTCGTGCGTCGGCTGGACATCCTCAAGACCCCCACCGTGCTGGTCCTCGACGCCGACGGCAGCGTCGTCCGGCGTGCCACCGGCCAGCCGCGCAAGGTCGATGTGATCGCCGCACTCGGCGAGGCCGTATGACGGAGTGGGCCGCCCTCCCCTCCTTCACCACCAGGGATGTTTCCACGCCCTGCGTGACCGGCCCCGGGACGACTGCCGCTGCGTGCCGGTCGAGTTCCGGTTACGCTGCGTTGCGAAGGTCACAGTTCAAAGCGCTTGCTCAGTGGGAACGAACTGGTTGTACTGGCGAGTAATATTTCGCTCGGAAATGCGGATAGCCCCGATCGGGAACGGCCGTTTGAGGCGCCTATGCTGCCTGAAGGCAGGCAGCCAGAAATGACGATTGCAGTAGGAGAGCCGGCGTGAGCTTGAGGATCGTTGTCACCGTGAAGTACGTGCCCGACGCCACCGGCGACCGGCACTTCGCCGATGACCTGACCGTCGACCGCGACGATGTGGACGGTCTGCTCTCCGAGCTGGACGAGTACGCGGTCGAGCAGGCGCTGCAGATCTCGGAGAACTCCGACGACGACGTGGAGATCACCGTGCTGACGGTGGGCCCGGAGGACGCCAAGGACGCGCTGCGCAAGGCGCTGTCCATGGGCGCGGACAAGGCGATCCACGTCGAGGACGACGACCTGCACGGCACCGACGCCATCGGCACCTCCCTGGTGCTGGCCAGGGCGATCGAGAAGGCCGGCTACGACCTGGTCGTCTCCGGCATGGCCTCCACCGACGGCGTGATGGGTGTGGTACCGGCGCTGCTCGCGGAGCGCCTGGGCGTGCCGCAGGTGACGCTGCTGTCCGAGGTCTCGGTCCAGGACGGCACGGTGTCGGGCCGCCGGGACGGCGACGCCGCCTCCGAGCAGCTCGAGGCGTCCCTGCCGGCGGTGGTGTCGGTCACCGACCAGTCGGGTGAGGCGCGCTACCCCTCCTTCAAGGGCATCATGGCGGCGAAGAAGAAGCCGGTTGCCTCCTGGGACCTGTCCGACCTCGACCTCGAGGCCGACGAGGTCGGCCTGCAGGGCGCCTACACCGCGGTCGAGTCGGCGGCCGAGCGCCCGGCGCGCAGCGCGGGCACGATCGTCAAGGACGAGGGCGAGGGCGGCAAGCAGCTCGCCGCCTTCCTCGCGAGCCAGAAGTTCATCTGAGCCAAGAGGCTTGAGCTCGCTTCCCGCCCCCTTCACACTTCGCAAGCAGGAGAGAAGAAGTCCCATGGCTGAAGTTCTCGTCTACGTCGACCACGCGGACGGCGCGGTCCGCAAGCCCACCCTGGAGCTGCTGACGCTGGCCCGCCGGATCGGCGAGCCGGTCGCCGTCGCGCTGGGCGCCGGCGCCGCCGACACCGCCGCCGTGCTGGCCGAGCACGGCGCGGCGCGGGTCCTGACCCACGAGGCCGCCGAGTACGCCGACTACCTGGTGGTGCCGAAGGTGGACGCCCTGCAGGCCGCCCACGAGGCCGTCTCCCCGGCCGCCGTGCTGGTCCCCTCCTCCGCCGAGGGCAGGGAGATCGCCGCCCGCCTCGCGCTGCGCCTGGGCTCCGGCATCATCACCGACGCCGTCGACCTCGAGGCCGGCGAGGAGGGCCCGGTCGCCGTCCAGTCGGTGTTCGCCGCCGCCTACACCACCCGCTCCCGTGTCTCCAGGGGCACCCCGGTCATCACGGTCAAGCCGAACTCGGCCGCCGTCGAGGCCGCCCCGGCCGCCGGCGCGGTCGAGGCCCTGAACGTGTCCTTCTCGGAGAAGGCCACCGGCACGAAGATCACCGGCCGCACGCCGCGCGAGTCGACCGGCCGCCCCGAGCTGACCGAGGCCGCGATCGTGGTCTCCGGTGGCCGCGGTGTCAACGGCGCGGAGAACTTCGCGGTGATCGAGGCGCTCGCCGACTCCCTCGGCGCGGCCGTGGGTGCCTCGCGTGCCGCGGTCGACGCGGGCTGGTACCCGCACACCAACCAGGTCGGCCAGACCGGCAAGTCCGTCTCGCCGCAGCTGTACATCGCCTCCGGCATCTCCGGGGCGATCCAGCACCGGGCGGGCATGCAGACCTCGAAGACGATCGTAGCGGTCAACAAGGACGCCGAGGCCCCGATCTTCGACCTGGTCGACTACGGCGTGGTCGGCGACCTGTTCGACGTGGTCCCGCAGCTCACCGAGGAGATCAACACCCGCAAGGGCTGATCCCTTCCCGGCCGTACAAGGCCACCGGGGCCCCTACGACCGCGTCCGACGCGGCCGTAGGGGCCCCGGCCCGTTCGGGCGCGGGGTCCCGGCCGGTTCGTCTATCCCCAAGTGAGCGACGCCTGCACCGGCAGATGGTCGCTCGGGAACCGGCCGTCCTGCGCGAAGGTGTTGACCGACGCCCGGTGCACCATGACGCCGGGCGTGGTCAGGACCCAGTCGATACGGGCACCGCCCGGCACCAGCGGCCCGTACCCGTGGAACGTCCCGTACGCCTCGCCCCGCTCGGCCGCCGCGTCCCAGGTGTCGACGAGACCGGCGCCCAGCACCGTGTCGTACACCGGGTTCCCGTGGGCGGCGACGTTGAAGTCCCCCGTCACGATCACGGGCAGGGAGCGGGCCAGTCCGGTGACGCGCTCGGCGACCAGGGTGGCGGCCCGCTCGCGCGCGTACTGGCTCGCGTTGTCCAGGTGGGTGTTGAGCACGTAGAACTCCCGGCCACCGGCGCGCAGATCGCGGAAGCGGACCCAGGTGACCATGCGGATGTGGGCGTTGCCCCAGGTGTTCGAGGCGATCAGGTACGGCGTGTCGGAGAGCCAGAAGTGGTCGTACTCCAGGGGGCCGAGCCGGCGGGTGTCATAGAGGATCCCCATGAACTCGTCGCGGCTGCCGCCCGCCCGGCCGGCGCCGATCCAGTCGTAGGACGGCCCCAGGTCCGCCTCGATGTCGCGCAGCTGCTGGTGGAGGCCCTCCTGGGTGCCGATGACGTGCGGCTGCTCGCGGCGCAGCAGCCGGCGCATCACGGGCCTGCGGGCGGCCCAGCTGTGGGGCTCCGCCGTACTGGCGAAGCGCAGGTTGAACGACATGACCTCGAGCGGCCCGCCCAGGCGTTCCTGGGCCGAGGCGGGCTCGGAAGGCAGTGCTGTACTGGAGAGCGGAAGGGCGACGGAGGCGGCGAGCGCGGTCTTCAGTCCCAGGCGGCGCGTGACTCGGCTGCGGTTCGGCACAGGAGCTCCTTCGCTGGTGCTGCGCGGCGGTATCCGGGCGAGCCGGGCGTACGTCGGTGTGCGGGGGCGCGGGGTGGTGCGGTGCCGGGCGATGCGTGGTTCCGTGCCAGACGGTGCCAGATGGACGTGAAGATGCCGAGAGGGCGGAGGGGATCGGGATGCGAGAGGGGGATGAGGCGGTGTTGACCGGCGCGAAGGCCGCCCGATAGCTTCATTCAACAGATTGTTGATTTCGCGTCGCGGGAAGTGCGGGGGCGGGCGTGCCCCGGGGGCATGAAGGATCTGGAGGGCGCGGATGAGCCAGGGCCGGAAGGAGCAGGTGGCCACGAGTATCGCGGGTGCCGTCGGCGCGGAGATCAGCGCCTTCCTGGCGCCGGTCGACGCCGAGCTGGAGCACCGCTACCCCGGAGACCCCGGCACCCGTCAGCCCGTCCACACCGTCTACGTCCCCGGCGACGTCTTCACCGCCGATACCCTCCGCTCCTGGGGCGATCAGGCCCTGGCCGCTCTCGACGAACACGCTCCGGACGCCGCCTCGTTCGCCGCCGCCGTCGGGATGGACCCCGCTCTGGCCGAGGCGGTGTACGGCCGCGTCCGCGCCAAGCTGGAGCGCGAACCCGTGGAAGACCTGCGCGTCGACTTCGAGGACGGCTACGGCAGCCGCCCCGACGCCGAGGAGGACGCGACCGCCGCCCGCGCCGCGCGGCTGATCGCCCAGTCGCACCGGGACGGCACGGCGGCCCCGTACACGGGCATCCGGATGAAGTGCATGGAGGCCGCGGTGCGCGACCGGGGCATCCGCACCCTCGACATCTTCCTCACCGGCCTGGCCGAGGCCGGCCCGCTGCCCGGAGGGCTGGTGCTGACGCTGCCCAAGGTCACCTCTCCCGAGCAGGTCACCGCCATGGTGCGCCTTCTGGAGGCCTTCGAGAGGGCACGCGGGCTGGAACCCGGCCGACTCGGCTTCGAGATCCAGATCGAGACCAGCCAGGCCATTCTCGCCGCCGACGGCACCGCCACCGTCGCCCGGATGATCCAGGCCGCCGAAGGGCGTGCCACCGGGCTGCACTACGGCACCTTCGACTACAGCGCCTGCCTCGGAATCTCCGCCGCCCACCAGTCCAGCGACCACCCTGCCGCCGACCACGCCAAGGCCGTCATGCAGGTCGCCGCCGCGGGCACCGGCGTACGCGTCTCGGACGGCTCCACCAACGTCCTGCCCGTCGGCCCGACCGCACAGGTCCACGCCGCCTGGCGGCTGCACCACGGCCTCACCCGCCGGGCCCTGGCCCGCGCCTACTACCAGGGTTGGGACATGCACCCCGGGCATCTGCCCACCCGCTACGCGGCCGTCTTCGCCTTCTACCGCGAGAGCTTCGAACAGGCCGCCGCCCGGCTCGCCCGGTACACCGCCCGGACCGCCGGCGACGTCATGGACGAGCCCGCCACCGCCAGGGCCCTCGCCGGCCACCTGCTGCGCGGCCTGGACTGCGGCGCCCTGGACCACGCCGAGGTGGCGCGGGCGACCGGTCTCACCCGCACCGACCTGGAGGGCCTCGCGTCCCCGCGCCGCGGTGGCCCGACGACCTCCGCACCGTAGCGGCCACCTCCGCGGAACAGTCGTGCGGGAGTCGCCTTCCGCGATGCTCCATGGTGACCGACGCGTTCGCGTCGTCCAGGGGCTTTCGTTCGGGTCGGGCCGGATCGGGGAGCGGGGTCCGGTGCCGGGGCACCGCCCACGCCTTTTCAGGCAGTGGGGGAGCCTCGCAGGGCGGAGGAGGGAGCCGGTCGGGGTCTCCCCTGCTCATGGGGCCCCGCTCGAGCGGGGCCGAGAGCGGGGGCAGAAGCCGAGAGCTCGGGGAAGGAGCCCCGGGGACCGGCGACGACGCGGCGAGGCACGGCACCGGACCTCGCGAGCCCGCGAGCCCGGCCTGATCCAGACGAGAGGCCCTAGGTGAGGGGCGGCGGCAACGACAGGCCGGTGCCCGGACTTCCCGTCCACCGGGACCGTACGTACCGCTCCAGACCCGACGCCGTCACCAGACGCTCCTCGGCGAACACCCGGGTGCCCCGCGCGCTGAATTGGTCGGCTGAGACGCCGAACAGTTCCCGCAATGTCCTTGAACGCAGCAGGAGTTCGGTGAGCAGCGGACGCTGGCCGGGGTGGCCGCGTGGGGCCCGGGTGCCGTCGTGGAGGACGCCGTGCCGGTTGACGTACGCGTGGGTGCCCGGGAGCGCGGTACCGTCGGGGAGTTCGACGCGGACATCGGGTGAGGGCAGCCAGACGCGGTCGTAGTTGCCGTTCGGCAGGGGGACGCCCTCGCTCGAGTCGATCACCGCGAGCTGCTCGGCGTCGAGCCAGATGACGAACAATTCCCGTACCGTTCCCGGGGCGTCGACCGGTGACGCGGACACATATCCCATGCGGCTCACATGCGCCGAGACACCCACGTCGACGCCGGTCACCCGGGCCCGCACCATGGGGATGGGTGAGGAGATCCCGAACTCGTCCATCTTGTACCGCAGTTGGCCGGGGGAAGCATTGGACCCGACGGTCAGGACGGGAACCCGGTCCTCGCGGACCAGGCGGTCCAGCGGCAGCAGCTGGTCCAGCGGCAGCAGCCGGTCCCCGTCCAGCAGCCCCGACTCCCGCGGCCACGCACCCGGGTACCGCAACGGATGCTCGCGCGGCGCCTCGGCCAGGCCCAGCGCCCACAGGGTACGGGCCGCGTCCTCCGTGTGGTGTGCGCGGTCACGTGCGTGGTGTGCGCCGTCCGTTCGGATTTTCGCGGACACGGGTGCTCAGTCCGCCGGGGGCAGCTCGCCCGAGCCGCGCGTGATCAGCCTGGTCGGCAGCTCGATCCGCTCGGGGGTGAGCAGGGTGCCGTCCAGCTGGCGAAAGAGGCGTTCGGCGGCGGTCCGGCCGAGGGCCGCGGAGTCCTGGGCGACGACCGTGAGCCCCGGCCGGAGCAGATCGGCGAGCTCGATGTCGTCGAAGCCGACGAGCGCGACAGGGCGGGACCGCTCGCTCAGGACCCGGATCACGGTGACCGTCACCCGGTTGTTGCCCGTGAAGACGGCCGTGACCGGATCCGGGCGGGACAGCATCTCCTCGGTGGCCCGGCGCACCCGCTCGGGGTCGGTGACCCCCAGGGACATCCAGGCGTCCTCCACCGGTATGCCCGCGTCCTCCATGGCGGCGCGGTAGCCGCGCAGCCGCTCGGACGCGGTGTGGATGCCGGGCATGTCACCGATGAAACCGATCCTGCGGTGCCCGTGGGCGACGAGATGGGCCACGCCGTCACGGGCGCCGCCGTAGTTGTCCGACACGACGACGTCGGCGTCTATCCTGCCTGCCGGCCGGTCCACGAAGACCGTGGCGACGCCCGCCTTGAGCTCCGGCTCGAGATACCGGTGGTCGTCACCGGCCGGAATCACCACCAGGCCGTCCACCCGGCGGGCGCACAGTGCCAGCACCAGCTCCTGCTCGCGGTCGGCGTCCTCCGCGCTGGAACCGTTGATCAGCAGCGCGCCGTGTGCGCGGGCGACCTCCTCGACCGCCCGGCTCAGCGGACCGTAGAACGGATCCGCGAGATCCTCCAGCACCAGGCCCACGCTGGAGGTACGGCCCTTGCGCAGCACCCGCGCGCTGTCGTTGCGGCGGAAGCCGAGGGCCTCGATGGACTCCTGTACCCGGCGCTCCGTCTCCGGCGTGACCCCGGGTTCGCCGTTGACCACCCGCGAGACCGTCTTCAGACCGACTCCGGCACGGGCCGCCACATCCTTCATGGTGGGGCGGTTGCCATAACGGGCCCCTGGGAGGCGGTGGGTGCGGCGGGGCGTCTCCGGCACGGTGAGGTGTCCTGTCCTGTCGACCACGGGCTGCGTGGAACCATGGGGGTTGTATGAGGATGTGGCGTCGAGCATAGAGCCTGGACAACGTTGTCAGGCTCAGGGACACTGTCCACCGCACACCCCGGCCCGCGAGTGATCGTGACACCGGGGTGCGGCTCGCCCCCATGTGCCGGCGCATGGCCGCATAGGGGCTGTTTCAGCGCCTTTCGCATGGTTGACGGGGAGAACCGACACTGATGCACACCGACCTCGTGGCAGCGCTCGACATCGGCGGCACCAAGATCGCCGGTGCGCTGGTGGACGGGCAGGGCCGCATACTGGTCCGTGCCCAGCGGCCGACGCCCGCCAAGGAGGACGGCGACACCGTGATGCGGGCGGTCGAGGCGGTGCTGGGCGAGCTCACCGCGTCCCCGCTGTGGGGGCACGCGAGCGCTGTCGGCATCGGCAGCGCGGGCCCCGTGGACGCCTCCACCGGCACGGTGAGCCCGGTGAACGTGCCCGGCTGGCGTGATTACCCGCTGGTCGCCGGGGTTCGGGCGGCGACCGGTGGACTGCCCGTGGAACTGATCGGCGACGGTGTGGCGATCACAGCGGCCGAACACTGGCAGGGCGCCGCCCGCGGCCACGACAACGCGCTGTGCATGGTCGTCTCGACCGGGGTCGGCGGCGGACTCGTGCTGGGCGGCCGACTGCATCCCGGGCCGACCGGCAACACGGGGCACATCGGCCACATCAGCGTGGATCTCGACGGCGACCCGTGCCCGTGCGGCTCGCGCGGCTGTGTGGAGCGCATCGCGAGCGGGCCCAACATCGCCCGCCGGGCCCTGGCGAACGGCTGGCTCCCCGGCCCGGACGGCGACACCTCCGCCGCCGCGGTGGCCACCGCCGCCCGCGCCGGGGACCCGGCGGCCGCGGCATCGTTCGCACGGGCCGCGCGGGCGCTGGCCGCCGGAATCGCGGCCACCGCGACGCTCGTCGAGATCGACATCGCCGTGGTCGGCGGGGGAGTGGGCAAGGCGGGCGAAGTCCTCTTCGCCCCCCTGCGCCAGGCCCTGGCCGAGTACGCGACGCTGTCGTTCGTCCAGCGTCTCGTGGTGACACCGGCGCGGATGGGCACCGACGCCGGGCTGGTGGGCGCCGCGGCGGCTGCCCTGACGCGACGGACGGACCCGGCGGCGGCGGGAGTCTGACCGTGCCGGGGCACGGGTGCCCGCAGGAGCGTTCACGCGTCGTACGTGTCCTGCGTGACCCCGGGGCGGCTTCGGCCGTTGAGCCCGGCATGAAGAAGCGCAGCATGCTTGCCATCGCCTCCCTGGCCACCGGTTTCGTCGTCGCGGCCCTCACTCCGTCGCACGCGCACAGTGAGGGCTTCGACGGCCTCCCCGGCGGCGACGCACTCAGCACCCTCGACCACACCGTCACCGACGACGGCCCGGTCGGCGCGGCCGACGGCGACCGGGAGGCCAAGGGCTGACGGGCCCACCGCACCCCCCCATGGCGTCGGTGCCTCCTCCCGAAAGGGGCACCGGCGCCGTTGGTGTGCGTTCTCAACTGGGGCTGGTTTCCGTGGCAGGGTGGAGCGGGCAAGCCACAGGGGGCCCAACAGAAGAGGGGGGAACCGTGATCGTCTGGATCAACGGTGCGTTCGGTGCGGGGAAGACCACGACCGCACGGGAACTGATCGAACTGATCCCGAACAGCGCGCTCTTCGACCCCGAGGTCATCGGCGGGGCGCTCAGCCATCTGCTTCCGCCCAAACGCCTGGCCGAGGTCGGCGACTTCCAGGACCTTCCCATCTGGCGCCGGCTCGTCATCGACACGGCGGCGGCGATGCTCGCCGAACTCGGCGGGACCCTGGTCGTTCCCATGACCCTGCTGAGACAGGACTACCGCGACGAGATCTTCGGTGGTCTCGCGGCCCGCCGTATTCCGGTCCGGCATGTCCTCCTCGCTCCGGCGGAAACGATCCTGCGTGAGCGAATAGCGGACCGAGAGGTTCCGCCGGACCTCCCGGACGGCGAGATACGGATCCGGCAGTGGTCCTACGACCACATCGAGCCGTACAAAACCGCCCTGGCCTCCTGGCTCACCGCCGACGCCTATCCGGTCGGCACCGGCCCGCTGAGCCCGTACGACACCGCCGTCCGGATCGCCGAGGCGGTCGGCAGTGGGGAGGCACCCGCCTGCGACATCGTGCAGACGCCCGAGCCGACCGCCGAGACCGTCGCCGCCGGTGTCCTCCTCTTCGACGAGTGCGACAGAGTGCTGCTCGTCGATCCGACCTACAAGCCGGGCTGGGAGTTCCCCGGCGGGGTCGTCGAACCCGGTGAGGCGCCCGCGCGCGCGGGCATGCGCGAAGTCGCCGAGGAGACCGGCATTTGCCTCGACGACGTGCCTGCCCTGCTCGTCGTCGACTGGGAACCGCCCGCGCCGCCCGCCTACGGCGGCCTGCGCCTGCTCTTCGACGGCGGCCGTCTCCACGCCGCCGATGCCGCGCGGCTGCTGCTGCCCGGCCCGGAACTCCGCGACTGGCGCTTCGTCTCCGAAACGGAGGCCGCCGACATGCTGCCGCCGGTGCGCTACGAACGGCTCCGCCGCGCCCTGCGGGCACGGGAACGAGGGAAGGCGATGTATCTGGAAGCGGGGGTGCCGGTCGGCTGACGTCCGGAACCCGGCCGCGGACCCCGCGCGACCTGGGGG
>NZ_JBHSPC010000164.1:0-12903 GCF_042656345.1 Streptomyces incanus | reverse complement strand
GCCGGGTTCCGGTGCGACGCCCGGCCCGGCACGTGGTTCCCCGGCCGGGCGTCGCACCGCAGCCGTGCCGCGCGGGCGGGATCAGCCCGTGGACTCGGCCGCGGACGCGTAGTTGCGCAGGAACAGCGCCTCCGTGACCGACAGCCGCTCCAACTCGTCGGGTGAGACGCTCTCGTTCACCGCGTGGATTTGGGCCTCCGGCTCGCTCAGGCCGATGAGCAGGATCTCCGCCTGCGGGTAGAGGGCCGCGAGGGTGTTGCACAGCGGGATGGATCCGCCCTGCCCCGCGTAACTCATCTCCTGGCCCGGGTACGCGACCGCCATCGCGTCGGCCATGGCCCGGTAGGCCGGGCTGGTGGTGTCGGCGCGGAAGGCCTGCCCCTGTCCGATGTGCTCGGTGCTCACCCGCGCGCCCCACGGCGTGTGCGCCTCCAGGTGCGCCCGGAGCAGCTCGGTGGCCTCGGCCGCGTCGACACCCGGCGGCACGCGCAGGCTGATCAGCGCGCGGGCACTCGCCTGCACGGAGGGGGTCGCGCCGACGACCGGCGGGCAGTCGATGCCGAGGACGGTGACGGCCGGGCGGGCCCAGACGCGGTCGGCGACCGTGCCGGAGCCGATCAGCTCCACGCCGTCGAGGACCTTGGCGTCCTTGCGGAACTGCTCGTCGTCGTACTGCAGCCCGTCCCAGGCGCTGTCGCCGGGCAGGCCGTCGACGGTCGTGCTGCCGTCCTCGGCGCGCAGTGAGTCCAGGACGCGGACCAGGGCGGCCAGGGCGTCCGGCGCGGCGCCGCCGAACTGGCCCGAGTGCAGGTTGCCTTCGAGGGTGTCGACACGCAGCCGTACGAGCGTCATACCGCGAAGGGTGGCGGTGACCGTCGGCAGGCCGGCACGGAAATTGCCGCTGTCGCCGATGACGATGGTGTCGGCCGCCAGCAGTTCGGGGTGCTGCTCGGCATACCGCTCCAGGCCGCCGGTGCCCTGTTCCTCCGAACCCTCTGCGATCACCTTGACGTTGACGGGGACGCCGCCGTCGGCCTTGAGCGCGCGCAACGCCAGCAGGTGCATGATCACACCGCCCTTGCAGTCGGCGGCCCCGCGCCCGTACCAGCGGCCGTCCCGCTCGGTGAGCTCGAACGGCGGGGTGTCCCAGCCGGCCTCGTCCAGCGGCGGCTGCACGTCGTAGTGGGCGTACAGGAGCACCGTCCTGGCACCCTCGGGGCCGGGAAGGAAGCCGTACACCGACTGGGTGCCGTCGGGGGTGTCGAGGAGGGCCACGTCCTGGAATCCCTCGGCCGTGAGCGCGTCCGCGACCCAGCGTGCGGCACCTTCGCTCTCGCTGCGCGGGAACTGGCCGAAGTCCGCCACCGATTTGAAGGCCACCAGTTCGGCGAGCTCCTCCTTCGCCCTGGGCATCAGTGAGGCGACGGTCACGGCGACCGGATTCGACGACATGGGCACGCTCCTTGTGGGTGCGACGTTGTACGGGTGCGTACGTTCGTGGGCGAGGCGATCGTGGAGCACGGGTGAGATCCGGTGTACGAGGCACCCATGCAGCACGATCCTCCCACAGCGGCTTCGAGTGATCGTCGCCGTAGTATGCGGTGGACAGATGGGTACCCCCTGCTCGAGTGAAGCCGAGAGCACGGGGGAGGCAGGCGGCTGGATCGGGAGCAGTAGACCATCGTGAGCAGCGAGAACTCTTCGGCGGACGACGCGCGGCAGGTATGGGACGTTGTTGTGGTGGGCGCGGGACCCGCGGGGGCCTCGGCCGCCTACGCGGCAGCGGTCGCGGGACGGCGCGTGCTGTTGCTGGAGAAGGCGGAACTGCCGCGCTACAAAACGTGTGGTGGCGGCATCATCGGTCCCTCGCGGGACTCCCTGCCTCCCGGCTTCGAGCTTCCGCTGAAGGACCGGGTGCACGCGGTGACGTTCTCGCTCAACGGCCGTTTCACCCGTACCCGCCGGTCCCGGCAGATGCTGTTCGGGCTGATCAACCGGCCCGAGTTCGACCACCAACTGGTGGAGCACGCGCAGAAGGCCGGTGCCGAGGTGCGCACCGGTGCCGCCGTGCAGCGGGTCGAGCAGCACGGCACGGCGGTACCGGACCGCCGCACGGTCGCCCTTGTCCTGCAGGGCGGCGAGACCGTGCTCGCGCGGGCCGTGGTCGGCGCGGACGGCAGCGCCGGCCGCATAGGAGCACACGTCGGGGTCAAGGTGGCCCAGGTCGACCTGGGCCTGGAGGCGGAGATCCCGGTGCCGGACACCGTCGCCGAGGACTGGAAGGGGCGGGTGCTCATCGACTGGGGCCCGATGCCCGGCAGTTACGGCTGGGTCTTCCCCAAGGGCGACACGCTCACCGTCGGCGTGATCTCCCGGCGTGGTGAAGGCGCCGCGACCAAGCGGTACTTGGAGGACTTCATCGGACGGCTCGGTCTCGCCGGCTTCGAACCGAGCATCTCCTCCGGCCACTTGACCCGGTGCCGGGCGGACGACTCTCCGCTGTCGCGCGGACGGGTGCTCGTGTGCGGGGACGCCGCCGGGCTTCTGGAACCGTGGACCCGCGAGGGCATCTCCTTCGCGCTGCGCTCGGGCCGGCTGGCGGGAGAGTGGGCGGTGCGCATCGCCGAGGCCCACGATGCCGTGGACACACGCCGGCAGGCGCTGAACTACGCCTTCGCGGTCAAGGCGGGGCTCGGTACCGAGATGAGCGTGGGCAAGCGGATGCTGGCCGCGTTCGAGCGGCGCCCCGGGGTGTTCCACGCCGTCCTCACCGGCTTCCGCCCCGCCTGGAACGCCTTCCGGGACATCACCCGCGGTTCGACCACGCTCGGCGAGCTGGTCCGGACCCATCCGCTGGCCCACCGCGCCATGATCGCGCTGGACCGGCGTCCTTCGGGCGGCGGCTCCGATGCCGGGGACGACTCCGGTGTCGGGGGTGGTGCCGGGGGTGGTGCCGGGACCGGAGGCGGGTCCGAGGCCGGGGGCGCGTCCGTCAGTTCGTGACCGTGATCCGGAAGACCGGGTGGTCGGGGGCGATGCGGCGCAGTTCCTCGTCGGAGGAGTCCGGGCCCACTCCGTTGAAGAAGGCACCGACCTCCGCCTTCCAGCGCTTGAGGTAGGCGCGCAGCAGCGGTGGCTTGTCGTCGTCGGCGACCTCGGTCGCGGTGAAGACCTCGACGTTCTTCCCGAGGCGCAGTTCGCCGCCGCCGGCCGTCCGCATGTTGTGCGTCCACTGGACGTGGCCCCGGGGCGCGACGAGGTACTGAGCACCGTCCAGGGTCATCAGATTGACCGGGGTGGTCCGCCACTGGCCGCTCTTGCGGCCGCGGACCGCAAGCACCCTGGACCCCCAGACGCTCAGCCCGCGGCGGGTCAGCCACGCCACGAGGCGGTTGAGGACGTTGACGGTGAACCAGCCGGGCTTCTTGACGTGCGTGGACATGAGGACTCCCAGGTGAGAACAAGTCGGGTCGCCGGAGTGGCGCGGCGAAGGAGATGCGGAACGCATGGAGAGCGCCGCTCCTTTTTGTGAGCGCTGCTCTCTGTTTGTTGACGCAAGTCTGCACGGCCCGGCGGTATCGCGCAAGAGCACCGCTCTCGTTTGTGTCTGCCGCTCTCATTTGTGTGCAGTGCTCCGATTTCATGGAAGACTGGTTCCATGAGCACCGCACACGGCGCCCGTGCACGGGCCAGGATCGAAGTTACCGCGGCGATCAAGGAGGAGGCCCGCAGACAGCTCGCGGCGGAAGGCGCCGCCAAGCTCTCGCTGCGAGCCGTGGCCCGTGAACTGGGCATGGCGTCCTCCGCCCTGTACCGGTACTTCCCCAGCCGCGACGACCTGCTGACCGCTCTCATCATCGACGCTTACAACTCCCTCGGCGAGACCGTCGAAACGGCCCACGACGAGGTCGCCGACACCCCGCCGGCCCGGCGCTGGACCGTGGTGTGCGAGGGCGCGCGTACCTGGGCGCTCGGGCACCCGCACGAGTACGCGCTGATCTACGGTTCGCCGGTCCCCGGCTACAAGGCACCCGAGACCACCGTGCCGGCCGCCTCCCGCCTGGCCTTCCTCGTCTTCGACATCCTGCGGGACGCACACCGCCGCTCCGTTCTGGCGCTGCCGCCCCTGTCGGCCGAACTGCGGCCGGAGGCCGAGCGGATGGCCGCCGACCTCGCGCCCGACCTCCCCCCGGAGGTGGTGGTGGCGATGGTGGCGGCCTGGGCCGAGCTGTTCGGGCTGGTCGGGTTCGAACTGTTCGGGCAGTTCCATCGGGTCGTGGAGGACCGCGAGAGGTTCTTCCGGCACGCGGTGGACCGCCTCGCCCGTTCGGTCGGCCTGCCGGCGGCGTCGTAGTCCCGGCCCTCTCGCCGTTCCGCCGCCCGCGCCGACACGTACTTCCAGGGGAGTACGTGTGATCACCTCGCTGGGGTGACGCCGCCACCGGGACCCGGCGTCTAGCGTGACGGACATGGACGAGCAGCGTGGGCGCGGCGGCGGACCGTCGCGCAGGCGGCGGCCCGGTCCTCCTGGGTGGTGGCGGTACGGCCCGCCCGGGAGGGGCCGCTGGGCCGACGAGGGCGACGGGGACGGTGCGAGGAACCGGCGTTCCCGGTGGCCCTGGCCCTCCACCCTGCTGCTCACCGCCTTCGTACTGATCGGCTCCACCTTCGCGGAGCACTCCCAGGAGGGTGAGCGCGTCGCTCTCGACCCCTTCGCACGACTGTTGCTGTTCGCGGCCGGAGCAGTGCTGCTGTGGCGGCAGCGGCATCCGGTGCCGGTGGTGTTCGCCGAGGTGGCCGCCGTGCTGCTCTATCTGGGCGCCGGCTACCCGTACGGGCCGGTGTTCCTGACCGTCGCCGTAGCCTGCTTCAGTGCCGTCGTCACCGGCCACCGCCAAGCGGCGTGGACGGCGATGGGAACACTCTGGGCAGGGCATCTGCTGCTCGCCCATCCGCTCCACCGGTGGCTGCCGGCCGGCGACGCGGTTGCCTCCTGGAGCGAGGAGATCGTGATCGCCACCTGGGTGGTGGCCGTCGTGGCGGTGGCGGAACTGGCCAGGACCCGCCGCGAGCAGTGGGCACGGGAGCGCGCCGAGCGCGCCCAGGCGGTACGGCGGCGCGCGGACGAGGAACGGCTCCGCATAGCCCGCGAACTGCACGACGTGCTCGCGCACAGTATCTCCGTCATCAATGTGCAGGCGGGCGTCGGACTCGCGCTCCTCGACAGCGACCCCGAGCAGGCGCGCACCGCGCTCACCACCATCAAGGACCAGAGCAAGGAGGCCCTGGGGGAGGTGCGCCACGTGCTCGACACGCTGCGCGCCCCCGGTGACGCGCCGCGCGCCCCGGCACCCGGCCTGGACCGCCTGCCCGAACTGGTGGAACAGGCAGCGGACACGGGCCTTGCCGTCACCGTCGAGGGGGAGCCGCCGAAGCTTCCGCCCGGCGCGGACCTGGCCGCCTTCCGGATCCTCCAGGAGGCTCTCACCAACGTAGTACGGCACTCCGGCTCACGGCACGCGCGCGTACGCATCGACCAGGACGCGGGGAGGCTGCGGCTGCGCATCGACGACGACGGGCCCGCCACCGGTGCCGAAGCGGGCGGCAGCGGCAACGGGCTCGCCGGGATGCGGGAGCGGGCCGCTGCCCTCGATGGCACCATCGAGGCGGGCCCGCGTCCCGACGGCGGTTTCCGGGTGCTTGCCGTGCTGCCGCTCGACGCCAAGGAGGACCGGTGATCCGTGTATTGCTCGCCGACGACCAGGCACTGGTCCGGGCAGGCTTCCGGGCTCTGCTGGACGCGCAGCAGGACATCGAGGTGGCAGGAGAGGCGTCCGACGGCACCGAAGCGGTGCGGCTGATCCGCGAACTGCGGCCCGACGTCGTCCTGATGGACATCCGCATGCCCGTGCTCGACGGGCTCACCGCCACCCGCCGGGTCACCGGTGACGCTGACCTGGCGGGCGTGAAGGTGGTCATGCTCACCACCTTCGAGCTGGACGAGTACGTCTTCGAGGCGATCCGGTCGGGCGCCTCGGGCTTCCTGGTGAAGGACACCGAACCCGACGAACTCCTGCGCGCGGTACGGGCGGTGGTTTCCGGCGACGCACTGCTCTCACCGGGGGTGACCCGGCGCCTGATCGCCGAGTTCGCGGCCCGGTCCAAGGAACCGGCCGCCGCCGACACCCTGTCCGGCCTCACCGAGCGGGAACGGGAGGTGATGGCCCTGGTCGGCATCGGCCTGACCAACGAGGAGATCGCCCGCCGTCTGGTCGTCAGCCCGCTCACCGCCAAGACCCACGTCAGCCGCACCATGGTCAAACTCGGCGCCCGCGACCGGGCGCAACTGGTCGTCCTGGCCTACGAGTCGGGCCTGGTCCGACCGGGCTGGCTCGGCTGATCCGCCGGCCGGAACCGCATCAGCACACTGACCACCCGAACGAGGAAGAGGACCGGCGCAAGCACCGCCCCGGCGCCGAGCAACAGACCTTCGACGGCACCAGGAAGGGCGAAGAGCAGCGCCGGACCCGCCGCGGCACCGAAGACGACCGCAGCGGCGAACGCCGCGCTGCACAGCGCGTAGCCGATCTCAACAGTGATCGCATCCCGCTCGGCCTGAGTCCGCCGCACCCGCGACTCCCCACCGTTTTCCTCTGCTCGACTTTCTTCTGCTCGACCTTTTGAAGTCAAACAGCCCGAGGTCCGGAAGGGCAAGGAGGCCGAAGCGCGTACGTGGGCGGACGGCGTGCCTGCTACGGTGCGGCCATGGCGGCGAAGCAGCCCGAACAGGCGCTCGTGCAACAGTGGCGGGACATATTGGCCCTGCATGCCCGCACGCAGTGCGAACTCGACCGTGCACTGCACGAACACGGCCTGTGCGGCAGCGACTTCGAAGTCCTGGACATTCTCGCGGGCGCGGTGCGCGGCTGCTCCTACCGCGTCCAGGAGATCGCCGAGCGGGTCCATCTGAGCCAGAGCGCGCTGTCCCGGCTGATCGCCCGTCTGGAGCGGGAAGGGCTCGCCGAACGGGGCATGTGCGCGGAGGACCGGCGGGGCGTTCGGGTCTCGCTGACGGCGAAGGGGCGCGCGTTGCACGGCGAAGTGCTTCCCGTTCAGCGCGCGGTGCTGACCCGGATGCTCACGCACCACTGAGCCGGGGCCTCGGGGCGGGGGCCTGGCCCACGGCGGACGCGTCCCGCCAGAGCGCGGCGAGAGCCCGGTCGCCCGACACCGCCGGCACCGGCAGCCGGTTCCACAGCGCGAGATACAACTGCTCGGCCGGACCGGCCAGTTCGCATTCGGCGTCCCCATCCGCGTCCCGCGTGGTCACGGGCGGCTCCGGCGACAGGCGTACGGTCCACACCGCGTCGGCATCGGTGGCCCGCACCCGCAGGACGCGCGGCGCCTCGGTACGGACCCGGCTCGTGCGGCGTGCGTGGAAGCCGCGCAGCAGCTCGTCGATGCCGTCCACCGCGAAGTCTGTCGCGACCGGGGCCGGAGCGCCGCCGCGCGCCGACTCCGCGTCGAACCGGTGCACCGCCGTCTCGTGTGCCTGACGGCGGGCCCAGAAGGCCAGGGCCGAGGGCGGTCCGGGCAGAAAGGTGAAGCACTCCACATCGGGGGCCGCGGCCGACAGGGTGTCGACGAGCGTGCGGTGCCC
Source organism: Streptomyces incanus (assembly GCF_042656345.1). NCBI lineage: Bacteria > Bacillati > Actinomycetota > Actinomycetes > Kitasatosporales > Streptomycetaceae > Streptomyces > Streptomyces incanus. The sequence goes on along the minus strand of NZ_JBHSPC010000164.1, from coordinate 5,243 downwards.
TTCGCGGTACCAGGCCATGAGCTCGGGGCCGTCCAGCTCGGGAGGGTCGCCCATGGGACGGGGCGGGACATGCCCGTCAGAGACGAAGGCCGCGGCCCACCGGTGCACCACCCCGGTGTGCCGGACCAGATCGCGTACCCGCCACTCGGGGCAGGTCGGCACCTCGGCGTCCGGGCCGGCCTTCTCGGCGGCTTCGGCCAGCCGCCGGCCCTCTACGTCCAGGATCCCCACGAACCAGGAAACGTCCATGGGGAGGAGTCTGCCGTACGCGACCGGGCCGGTGGGGTACATGTGCGGCAAGCTGTCCCTCGGCCAGGCCGGGGCTGCCTTGCGGGTCGCCAACCCGATCGCCGTGGCCACCGCCGCGAGCACCGCCACACCGGTCAGAGCAGCCGGAAGGCTGAACCGGTCCGCCATGAACCCGATCGCCGGCGGACCGAGGAGCATGCCGCCGTACCCCGGGGTGGACGCCGTGGCGACACCACTCGGGCCGGCGAGCGCGCCCGCGCGTTCGATGGCCACCGGGAAGGGGTCGGCGAGGCCGGTGCCGGTGACTGCGTAGCCGAGCGGGGCTCCCTCCAGCGAGGGCGCGAGTGCGCCGAGCGGCATCCCGGCCGTCGTGATGGTGCCGCCCGCGACCAGGGTCCGGGTCCTGCCCAGCCGCTCGAGCAGTGTCGTACCGGTGAGCCGCCCGATCGTCATGGCGAGCGCGAGGCAGGAGTGCCCGAGGGCCGCGACGCCCGGCGAGGCGCCGAGGTCCTCCTCCGGACGCAGCGCGCCCCAGTCGGCCCAGGCCCCTCGCCGTAGGCGGTGCAGGGCGCGATCAGTCCGAAGACGATCACCAGCGTGTGAGGACGGCCGTCCAGTCGGCGCGGGCCGCCCTGCTTGGTCCACCCGGCGTCCTTCCCCGCCCCTGCCCCCGGTCAGCGGGGATCAGCGGCTCGATCCGCATGAACATCCGTCCCGCTACGGCGGTCACCAGCGGGCCGATGGCCGCGAGCTCCCACAGATGCCGGGTGGCCGAGAGGGAACCGGCGACCAGGGCACCCAGCCCCATGCCGCCCAGGCCGAACGCGGCGTGGAAGCTCGGCATGACAGGGCGCCGCAGCGCGGCCACCAGATCGACGGCCGCGCTGTTGAAGGCGACAATGATGCCACCGTAGGACGCGCCGAACACCAGGAGCGCGGCGCCGGGCGCGAGCGCGGAGTGGGTGAGCGACGGCAGGCCGACGCCGAGGCAGAGCAGGATCGCGCAGACCACGGTGACGGGATGACTGCCGTAGTGGCGGCGCAGCCGGCCGGTGAAGAGCATCGTGACGACGGTTCCGGCGGAGCCCCGAAGCCCCCGAGCAGGACGAGCTCCAGCGCGCTCGCGGAGGCACCGGTCTACTCCTTGATGGCGGGAATGCGGACGACCCAGCCGGCGAAGACGAAGCCGTCGAGGGCGAAGAAGAGGTCAGGGCGAGGCGGAGGCGGACGAGGTCGGAGCGCGGCACGACGCTGCGTGAGCGGATTTTGTTTATTAGCGGCACAAAACGAGACCAAGCAGGCCCCGGGCCAAGGGCAGGAGGGGGCCGGCCCGCGCGGTCCGGCCCGCGCGGTCCGGGGCGACGGCGGCGCCATGGCCAATCCCACTGCCCGGCGGACGGCGAAGAAGAGCGGCTGCTCGGAATCCTGGCCCAGCGTGGCGCTGACCACGTCGAACGCGATGAAGGCGTGCCGTCCGCCGGGCAGTGACGTCGGCGACCTCGACCCCGTTGATCTCACCCCAGGCCCGGCAATCCTGCCCGCTCACGGCAGCAGCTCGACGCCGCCCCCCGGGTGAGCCGTCGGTACCCCCGGAGGGGTGGCTTCGTAACCCATGTGAACGCCTCGAATGGTGGGAGCCAGAGATGTGACTGACGGTAGATCACGTTGGGGTCCGGTCAAGCGTGCTGGCGTGGAGTCAGCAGCCGGGGCCACCGACGGAAGGACAATCGGATGCGCTCTGCCCGCATGCTGCTCGCCACCGCGACGGCCACCGCGGCCCTCGTGGTCTCGGCGCCCACAGCCTTCGCCGCCCTGTCGGGCGACTGGGAGCACGACAAGTCTTCCTACAGCAAGGAGCACGACGAGGACAGCAGCCACGACAAGCTGAACGGCGGAATCCACACGGGTGGCGGCGCCCTGGTCGCCGTGAAGGGTGACGGCCGGAGCGGCGAGCACGACGAGGGCGAGTACAAGGAGGAGTCCGGGGAGGAGTTCAAGGGCGAGGACGAGTGCAGGGACGAGTGCAGGGACGAGGACAAGAGGGACCGGGAGCACGGCAAGCCGAACGGCGGAATCCACACGGGTGGCGGCGCCCTGGCCGCCGTGAAGGGTGACGGCCGGAGCGGCGAGCACGACAAGGACGAGTACAAGGACGAGGACGAGGGCGACAAGGGCTGGGAGCGCGAGAAGCCGAGCGGTGGCGTGCACACCGGCGGTGGCGGGCTCTCCGACCCGAGTCTCTCCGGCGGTGGCCTGGCCGCGCTGGCCGTTCTCGGTGCCGGCGCCTACGCGCTGCGACGCAAGAAGGCGTCCGGAAGCGTGGCCTGATCCATGCCTGGCGTCATAGCAGTCGGGGTCGCCGTACACGCGTCGCGTGTCATGGCGGCCCCACTCGCCCTTTCGCCCTCCGTGTTCGCTGCCGTGTCCGAATGAGGTGGTCCCCCGATGGCAGCCCGCCCCCTTTCCCCCGTCCCCACAGATCCGGCCCCGGCGCGGCGGAGGCTGCGCGCCGTTATGACGGCGATCTTCTGGGGCACGGCAATCCTGGTGCTGGCGGTGAGCCTGCTCGGCGGCAGGGGGGATCCCCCTGCCGACGCCCTCGGCTCGCACGCTCCTCCCGCGACGTCCGCCTCCGCCACTGCCTCCGCCACCAGTCCCACGGTCAGCGGTTCCGCCGAGGCCCAGCCGGTCGGCGAGTATCTGCCGCGGTCCGCCCCGACCCGGTTGCGCATCCCCGAGATCAACGTCGACGCGCCCTTCACCGATCTTGCCGTCGCGGCTTCGGGCCAGCTCGACGCCCCGCCCCCGGACGACATCAACCTGGTCGGCTGGTTCGCCGACGGAGCGTCCCCGGGGGAGCGCGGAACATCGATCATCGCCGGACATGTGGACACGAAGACCTCGGCCGCGGTGTTCGCCCGGCTCTCCGAACTCAAGCAGGGCGACCGCTTCGAGGTGGAGCGGGCCGACGGGCGCGAGGCGGAGTTCGTGGTCGACCACGCGGAGTCGTTCGCCAAGGACGACTTCCCCGACGAGCGTGTCTACGCCGACACGGACGATGCCCAGGTCCGGCTCATCACCTGCTCCGGGGACTACGACCGCAAGGCCAAGGACTACACCGAGAATCTGGTGGTCTTCGCCCACCTGGTCTGACTGGTACGGAACGGGCGCACCGATCCGTACGGAACGGTCGGGCCGACTCGAATGGATCGCTGCCCGGAAGGGGACCAGGACACCCTTCCGGGCAGCGTGTTCGTCAGGCCGCGGAGCAGACGGCCCCGTTGAGAGCGAACGCCGACGGCCTGGGGTTGCCGCCCGTGATGGTGGCGGTGAAGCCGAGGGTGACGGAGCCCGCCGCAGGGATCGACGCGGTGTAGGGGGCCGAGGCGACGCTGACCTCGGAACCGGTCTGGACAGGGGTGCCGCCCCACATGTTGGTGATGCGCTGGGCACCGGGGAAGGTCCAGTTCAGAGTCCAGCCGGCGACCGCCGAGCTGCCGGTGTTGTGGATGATGACCTCGCCCTGGAAGCCGCCGGGCCACTCGTTCGTCACCCGGTACCGGACCTCGCAGGCGCCCTGGCCCCCGCCGGAGGAGGTGGTGACGGTCACCGTGCCGGAGCGCGGCGAGCGGTTGCCGGCCGCGTCCCGGGCGTACACGGCGTACGTGTAGGGGGTCGCGGGAGAGAGGCCGGTGAGGGTGGCGAAGGTACTCGCGGTCGTGGTGACGACCGTCTCCCCGCCATTGCTGATCCGGACGACGTCGTAGCCCGTCACGCCGTTCGCGTCGGTGGCCGCCGCCCAGGTGAGCGTGGCCGACGACGAGGTCACCGAGGAGGCGGTCGGCGTGCCGGGGGCGGTCGGGGCCGTGGTGTCACCGCCCGACCCGGAGGAGTAGATCTTGGCCTCCTTCGAGGTCGCGGCGATGCCGTTGGCGCCGTTGAAGAGACGCCGCCCCCAACTGGTCAGCTGGTTCGGGTCGAAGTTCGTGACCATGTCCAGGTACTCGACCCCGCCGCCGTTGCCGCTCCAGGACCAGCCGAGGTAGCCGAGGCCGAGCTGTTGGGTGACGGCCAGGATGGTGTCCTCGTCGGGGTCGCCGTCGGAGTGGTTGTGTCCGAACTCGCCTACGACGATGGGGAGTCGCATGGTGACGAAGCGGCCCAGGTAGTCGCCGATCTCGGCGGCGGTGTCGAAGACGCCGTACATATGGATGGAGAACACCGTGTTGGCGTCCGGGTCGGCGGCGAACACCGAGGCCGCGTTGTCACGCATGGTGAACGCCCAGTCCTGGCCCCAGTTGGGGGCGTCGACCATCAGTGTGTGGTCGAAGCCCGCGTTGCGCAGTTTCTGGATGGCGGCCTTGGTGTCGGCCGTCCAGTTCGCGTAATTGGTGTTGCCGTAAGGCTCGTTGCCGATGTTGACGACGACGTAGTCCTCCTGGCCGGTCAGCGCGCTCCGGACGCTGATCCAGTAGTCGGCGGCGCGGGAGAGGGTGACCGCTCCGCTCTGCTCGCCGTAACCGGTGGTGTCGTGCACCTCCAGGACGCAGATCAGCCGGTTCTGCTTGCACTGCGCGACGACGTTCGCCACGTCGGCCGCGTTGTTGGTGGTCCAACGGTCGCCGCTGGAGAGGACGACGCGCACGGTGTTGGCGCCCTTGGCCTTGATGTGCGCGAGGGAACTGATCCGGTCCGCGTACCAGGTGTGGGCGTGGTTGACCCCGCGCATCACGAAGTCGTTCCCGGAAGCCTCCAGCAGCCGGCCGTTCTCGACGTGGAAGCCGGTGGGCGCCGCGTGCGCCGGGGTGCCGAGGGCGAGCAGCGGGAGCAGGAGACCCAGGAGGGCGGCGACCAGACCGGCTGCACGGGGGAGCGTGATGGTGCGGGTGGACGTCGGGGCGGGCGTGCGGGTGGGTGCGGGCATGCGGGATCTCAGGGGGCGTCGATTAATTAATGGGGCGTGTCGCGTCATCCTGGCGTTGATGTTGCGTGCA
>NZ_JBHSPC010000163.1:0-3287 GCF_042656345.1 Streptomyces incanus | reverse complement strand
GAACTCCCGCGCCCGGAGCCCGAGGCGAACGCCCGCTGACCAAGGGCTCCGGTGCGCCGGGCCCGTGCCGTTGGCACCGCTGTCATCGGACGTGGTCGTTCCTGGTCCGGGCAGCCGGCTGGGCCCCGCCCTTTCGTCGATCGGGGTCGGCCAGGGAAGCGGGCCGTTCTGTGCCGCGAGTCCGTACGGCGAAGTCCGTTTCGGGGCAAGGAAGTTCGAAGCCGCGTTTGCTGCGGGCGTCAACCACCACGTAGTGCCGTTGAGACAGCGGGCCGCTCGTCCTCGGCCGGGTTTGTCGGCCCCGGTTCGGCGATAACGTGGTACGGCAAGGACTGCTGCGGACAGGCTGGACGAATTTCATGCGGATGCGGATCGAATCCGAGGCCGATGAGGACTTCGAGGCGGCGTGTGGACTGCTGGTCGACCGGCTGGTCCGGTGGGCCGGGGAGCAGGGCCTGCCGGTGGACGCTTTCCTGGCCGAGGCGACGCTGGAGTACCGGCACCGGGCGACTGTCGATGGCCGACTCGGGTGGTGGGAGCCGCGGCACGTGGAAGAGCTGCTCCTCTCCTGGCTTCCCCGGCAGGTCACCGAACTCCCCGGGGAGGAACGCGGCGACGCCCCGGGCACACTGCGCACGCTGCTGCGCTATCTGCACGCCATGCAGTTGGCGGACCCGCGCGGCCCCGTACTTGAGGACTCCCTCGCCGCGGTCGACGCGGCTTCGGAACAGTACCCGGTGGCGATGGCGGACCGCACCCGCTGGGGCCTGGCGAAGTACTGGATGACGACAGCCGCCGAGCAGGGCGTGGACATCCGGGACGGGGCGGCGTTGCAGCGCTTCGCGGACCGGGCGCAGCGCGGGGAGGTCGCCTACGATCAGCAGACCCTCGACGCGATCATGGAACAACGGCTGACCGGCCGCGCGCCGTCCGGTTCGGCCCGGGCCGAACCGCAGCTGCCCGTGACGCTCCCCACGGACAACGAATTGCGACGACGGGCCGAGGTGTCGGCGATCGTGTCGCAGTTGCGCGGGCTCGCCGAGTGGGCGGGGCGCGATGGTCGGGCGGTGACGGGAACGGGACGGCTGCGGATGGCGGATGCCCGCGAGCTGGTGGATGCGCTGAGCACCGGCGACAAGACCGAGGGCGTGCGTTCGTCGGCCGACCTGCCGCGGCTGGGGCTGCTGGTGGAGTGGGCGAAGAAGGCGCGGCTGGTCCGGGTGGCCAAGGGGCGGTTGTACGCGGTGGCCAGGGCCCGGCCGGTGCTGGCCGACCCGCTTCAGCTGTGGTTGCGTGCCTTCGACGCGTGCTTCGAGCTGCGGCAGGCCCTGATCGGGGCGCGCAGCGGCTGGCACGTCGAGTCGATGCTGTTCGATGCGTACGAGGACGTGCTGGAGGATGTGCTGAACACGCTCTACAGCCTGCCGTACCCGATGCCCTGGCCGCGGCTGCGCGACTCCGTGCACCTGGCCTACCGGGCCCGCTTCCAGCTGGACAGCGGGTCGGAACTCCGGCACCGGATGTGGTTCGAGCACGCCGACCGGGACCTGTGCACGGTACTCGCCATGCTGGACGACCTGGGGGCGATCAAGCGTGACCACGGGATGGCCGACCCGGTGTTCCTGGACGTCGATCTCTCCGAGGCTGGACCCGAACTGCCCGCGGACATGCCGCCGGAGCTTGCGGAACTGCTGGGTGTTGCGGGGGCGGCAGCGGATCCGGCGGCGCAGGAGCGCGCCGATGCCCGGCGTGAAGAGCTGACGGCAGGGCCGGTGGAGCTCATCCGTCTCACCGAACTGGGCACCCGGGCCGTACGGCAGCGGCTGCTGGCGGCCGGCCGGGACGCACCGCTGGTCGGTGAGCTGGCTCAGGTACCGGCGGCCGGTCTGCTGGGGGCGCTGGCCGAGGACTACGACCCGGATGCCGCCCGTGTGGAGCTGGCCGGCTGGCTTTCGGCCCGTGGGGAGCGGGATGCCGCTCTGCGGCAACTGACGGACGCTGTAGGGAGCATGGTTTTCCGCACCCGTGCGCAGGCGATGCTCGACGTGCTGCTGGCGGCGTTGCCGGACGGCGAGGGTGAGCGGCTGCTGAGCCGACTGCGTGGTGACAGCCGGTTGGCGCCGCTGGCGCTGAACGCGCTGGCGCAGCGTGAACTGCTGTCCCCCGAGGACATGACCGATGCCGAGTATCTGCTGGTGCTCGCCGAGAGCCTGCTTCAGCTTGTGGAGCTGGCGGGCGGCCGGGACGGCGCCGAGGAGGCGCTGCGCGCCCAGGGCTCCGAGGCCAGGGAGGCGGTTGCCGCCGCACTGGACTCCGCGCACCCGGACCGGGCCGGACTCGACGAGCTCAGGCAGCTGGCGGCCCGGGCACTGCGTACCCCTGCCGCTCGACTCGGCCGCGCCCGCAAGCGCGGGCGCCCGGCTGCCAGGGGAGGCCTCAGGCGGAATCGCTGAGCACGGCAACAGCTCCCCGCCCCGCAGGGGCGGGGCGAGCCCGCACCGGCAAGTAGCCGGGACCAGGATGGATCCATTGGCTGGACGTGCTGACTCTGGGTTCCCGGGCCGCTTACCGTGACATGAAGCTGTTCATTGAGGAGGCCGGCGACGCCGCCCTCGCCGACCGGCTGCGGAGCGCCCTCGGCGGGCAGGGCGTCTTCCGGCGCTTCACGGACGTCCTCGCCTGTGATGAGCGCGCCTGGCGCAGTATCACCGGTTCGACGACGAGCGGAAGCGTGGCCGGGCCCGCGCCTGGCTGGCGGAGCAGGGCTACTGCCCGATCATCGCCTTCTTCATGGAGCCCGGTTCGGGTTCGTTTCCTTCGGGGCTGGTATGCGTCTTCGCTGCCTCTGTCCTGCATGGGCCGGGCTGGTCCGTCGCGAAGCCCAACCGGCATAGCGAGAAGCCACCCCCTTCAGGGGGTGTCGTACGCGCGCATCCACGTTATGCAGACCTGCCATCCGCAAGCTGTCCAGCATCGCGCAGGACCGGGTGGCGGCCGGGCCTCTCATCAGCGTCTCCGACGGCACCCCCGGGCCCGGTGACACCACCCCCAGGCCATGTCTTCGCCAGGGGGACACAGTCATGCCGGGCCCGGAGGCCGGCGGCCCTCTTGCAGGACCGCCGAAAACATAACTGTGAAAAAGTCACGATCAGGGGTGCTGTCACGGTGCCGGGCGGCATCGGTCGATCAAGGGAAGCGAGGCCGCACGCTGCGAGCGAGCCCGGTGGCGGCGTGAGTTCAGGGCGAGAGGTGTCGCAGGCGGCTGGCGGCCTCGGCGAGAACGTCCT
>NZ_JBHSPC010000162.1:0-4868 GCF_042656345.1 Streptomyces incanus | reverse complement strand
ACTGCTTGGCCGTCCGGACGGCGGTCACGAGTTCCTGGGTACTGGTCACCCAGCCGACCCCTCGTTCGCACACTCATTCGCTTGTCGCGCAACAGGTCCACCAGGGGCGATTCCAGCAGGCGATCGCTCAATCCTGCGGGACTTCCTCGATCACGGTCTCTCCGAAGCGCCACGAACCCCGATTGCCGACCGCCTCCGCGCGCAGACCCATCTCCCAGGCGATCCGGGCTGCCCGCTGCTGCGTCACGTCGGGGTACTCCCCGGGGTGCACCTTGATGTAGCCGCGGCGGTCGGCGGGGTACGTGCGCAGGGCCTCGCGCAGCTTCTCCTCCTGCTCCTCCTGCGTGGAGTGGTCGCCGGTGACGGTCTTGTACGCCTTCCGTGCACCGCCCGGTCGCTTCTGCGCGTCCCGGCGTCTCGCGGCGTCCGACCCGCGCCAAGTCATCCAGCCGACGGAGCCGAGCGCGGCGAGGGCAAGCGCCCCCGCGCCGAGCTGCTCAGCAGTGGCGTCCGCCTGGCCCGGGGTCTGGGGGCGGAGTTCACCCTCGGGATCCTCGATCACCGTCAGCACCTGGCCGACGTCGTAGAGGTCGGACGTCGTTTCCATCTCGGGCCCTGGGATGCGTGTGCCGTCCTGCCGCTCCAGCGTGTAGTAGGAGTGGCGGCCCTTGCGTCCCTGGGCCGGGTCGAGTCGTTCCTTCACCACCGTGGCTGTGACTTTCTCGCCGCGCTGCTGAAGGGTGAGGTCGTCGCGTGCCATGCCGATGACGTACACGGACATCGCAGACGTGATCACGATGAACAGCGCCGCGTACGTGCTCGACTCTCTGGCTCCCAGTTTCCTGATGAGCACGATGAGCAGCGTTCCGTGCACAATCCACAGGGAAACCTGGAGGACCGGCCCGAAGCCGTCCGCCAGGAGGAACATCCCTGCGATCACGGCGAACACGTAGCAGCCGATGCCGACCGCCAGCAGGGCGGGATACCGGGTGCGCCTCTTGCGCGCCTCGTCCTCTGCCTGTGCACCGCCGCTCATGCTGGTTTCTCCGTTCCTACGGCATCCGGACCCTCGGCCTCTGGGGTGTTCTCCCCGTGCGGTTCGTCCGTCGAGACCGACTTCATGATGCCGCTGAGCACATCGAGGTATTCAGTCCGGTGTTCGATGTCCTCGGTCATGAAGGCGAAGAGGGCCGACCCGGGGCCGGTCTTCAGCGGCACGCAGAACTGCACCTGCTGGACCGTGGCGGCTACGGGTTCGGCCAGACCGAAGAGTACGCCGGGGATCTGCAGTTCCTGATCGCTTATGCAGAGGGCGGAGATGCCGTACGGCAGCATGACCAGCCCGATCTCGGCGTCCGGGTACAGCTTGCGCCACTGGGCGGCCGTGCGCTTCGCCGATGCCTGCCTGTCCTGGCTCTGCGGGCCGACGTCCGGCCGTTCGATGATCACGCAGAGGGTGCCCTGGGACAGTTTGTCCCCGGGCATGCGCAGCAGGCAGCTCGAGACGTGCTCGGCGCCCGCCGCGATCATCGTCTGGAGGATGTACTCACCCGAGACCACGAGGCTGAACTTCTGCTCCGGGGTGGCGCCGGCGAAGAGCGAGTCGGTCACGTCCGCCATCCGCAGCATGCGCGCCTCGGGATCCTCTCCGAGATCGAACTCCATGAAGCCTGGGGGAAGTTCGAACCACAGGTCGGGAACGCCGGAGGGTGAAACGGCCGTCCCGGAAGGCTCCGTCGTCGGTGCGTCGGTGGAGGTCATCAGTCCGTCAGCTCCCAGGCCCCCAGGCCGATGACACTGCCGACGGCGACGATCCCGCCGGTCCTGCCGCCTCCGGCGCCCGTGGCGATGTTGCCCACGCCGGTGCCCCAGGTGGCGGCGTCGTATCGGCCGGTGCTCGTCTCGTAGGTATTGATCACGGTCGGTGCCGTCCACGTGAGCTGCGCGGCGGCCTGAATGCCTTCCGTGGCGGTCAGGGCGGCACCGCGCGAGACCCCCAACTTGCTGGCGACGGCCATCACGGGCCTGTCGATCACTGCGGCGACCGGGTCGGCGGCCTTCATGACGTTCTTCGCCGTCGTACCGGCCGTCTTGACGCCGACCGTGGTACCTGCGACGAGACCGCCGGCTCCCCGTCCCGCCTTGAATCCGGCCATGATGCCCGCCTTCGCGGCACCGACGCCGGGCACCATGCCGAGCGCGTCGCCGCCCAGTGTGAGCCAGTTGCCGATGTTCTGGCCGGTGGGCGGAAAGAGTCCGTTCCAGCCGTATGCCGCGGCATGCGCAAAGAGCGCCACCGCGCTCAGTCCGATGGCCAGCGGAGCGAGCACCGGGCAGAAGATGGCGATGACGCCGATGACGGAGGCCGCGACGGTGATCCAATCCGCGTGGTCTTTGATCCATTTGCCAATGTCGGAGAGCAGATCGCCCACCTGACCCGGCAGGTCGGCCAGGGCCTTGCCGAGGCCCTCGATGGCGTCTCCGAGCTTGTCCCACATGCCGGGCTCGTCCGGGGCGATGTCCATGGCGTTCTTCAGGCGTTCGGCTGTCTCCTTGCCGTACTCCCCTTAGTTCCTGGCCATCCGGCGGCCCTTGCGGCGGAGTTCGTCCAGCTCGAGTTCCTTGGTGTTCACCGCCCGGTTGGCGTCCTGGACCTGGTCCTTGTGGTCCTGGGTGTCCTTCGTGTCGTCGTCGGCCTTCTTGAGCTTGTCGGCCTTGGCGTGAGCCTTGCCCAGTTGCTCGTTGAGCTCGGCCGCTCGGGCCTCCAGCCGTACGGCGGCCGCCTGCTTGTTCTCCATGTACGCCGCCCAGTCCTCCAAGGCGGTGGCGGCGTCGCGGAACGAGTCGCGGGCGTCGTCCATACGCGGGCGGAACTCGTCGTCGAACTTTTCGCGGAATGCCTCCGCGGTCTTCCCCTTCCAGTCGCCTGCACCAGTGCCGTGCAGAACCTGGCAGATCTCGACGAGCGCCTTCGCTGTCCTGCGGACCGTCTTGGCCACGTCATCGGCCACCGTGTGGTCACCGGGACAGGGAACGAACCCCAAAGCCGGGAAGTCTTCCAGCCTCGCCTCAGCCATGGCTACTTCCCGCCCCCTTTGCCCTGGTTCTTGTTCGCCTCGGCAAGGTCGTGGTCCAGCTTCTCGAAGGATTCCTTGACCTTGAGGAGTGCCTTGGAGGCCTTCTCGGAGAACTTCGTCAGCTGCTTGATGCCGTACGACCACTCGTCGCCGAAGTCGTCCATGCGCTTGGCGAGTTCAGGAACCCCCATGGAGTCGCCAGTGACGCGCTCCATCTCCCGGCCCGGCTTCCCCATCAAGTGGGCTATGTGGTCGAGGCTGTGTCTCACTCTGTTCAGCACTGCGTAGTCGACTGACAGGTCGCTCACAGTCCCCCCGTTTCTGTTCCGATGGTGTTCCGGTCGGACGCCGCTGAGAGGTCGGCGATCAGCGGCTGATGGCCTGGATCTCCTGCGCCGTCATGCCCTGGGTGGTCTCGAAGGTGCCGTTGGGCAGGTCGCCCTGTGCGCCACCGGAGCCCCCCCAGGAGATCTTCCAGGTGATCGATGCTTTGAGCTGGTACGTGGCCCCACCGCTCGCACGCTGGTAGGTGATGCCGCACGGCGGAGTCTTGTCGGCGTCACCCTTGGCGTACGCAGTGCCGATGGAGCCGTCGTCGTCGATCGTGCAGTCGCCGGAGGCCGGGTATGTCACGGCGTCCTCGGTCCCGGGCTCCAGATGCAGTGCGACCGGCTTCGCGGTGGCCCCTGCCCGCAGACCGGTGTTCGGCAGTTCGGCGCACACCTTGACGTCCTGGAAAGTGGCCTTGTCCAGCCACACCCACGTGGGCAGTTTCACCCCCTCCAGAACCACGGGCGGTCAGCAGCAGGGCCGCCGGTGCGGTGAGCGCAGCCGTCACGAGCCGGGCGGGGCGATACACAGTGAACTCCGGTGAGGCGGGGGCAGCTCAGGCGAACCAACGCTATCCGTGACCCTGAAGTGACACTAGGGCGGGTCCTGCTGAGCGATGGGACGAGTGAGACAGAACATCGCAAGGTGGAAGTAGCAGCAACCGACAGCCTCCCGTCGGGCCCGTCGGTGAACAACTGGCGCGGTTTTCGCCAGACCACCGCAGGCCAGGGACATACCAGCACGCCACTTGAATCCCGACGGGCCCGTCGAACCCACCCACGCCGTTCGGGGTTGCTCAGCCTGATCTTCGGCGTGGCCCTCATGCTGCTTGGCATATGCCTCATCACGGGCCTTGGGTGGATCGCGACGCGAATCTACGTTTTCCACGCTTCCTTCATGAACCCCGGACAGGCCGTCCCGGCGCAATACGGCTCGTCGGATTGTTCAGGATCTTGGTGGACACCGGCTGGGTCGTGACATCCTTTCCGCTGAGGTAGCGGACCCTCAAATGAGACAAGGCGCGCCGGAGCACCTCCGGCGTGCCTTTAGCTTTCGAGCCCAACGGGGTCGGCTCACTCGCTCGTCTGCTGGATCGATTAGCTGACGCGAGGAACTGCTGTCGCTGTAGGCGGCTGTAGACCTGGAGACAGCAAACGCGCGCCGCTTCAGCGCAGGTCAGAACACCCCCGCCCACTCCGGGCTCCCAGGTGAAGACTTGGAAAGCGTGCTGGCGCCCCCTGTCCCAAGCGCCTACGAGGTTTTGGGAGCCATCTGGGAGCCGAGCCACTTCCCCCAGTCTTCCCGACGCCACGGGAGGCCCACCGACTCCGATGCCCTGGCCTGCGCGAACAGCAACTCCGACAGGTAGGGCATCTGTCCGAACCTCATTCGGGACGAAAGGGGCGTGAGTTCAGGGCGAGAGGTGTCGCAGGCGGCTGGCGGCCTCGGCGAGAACGTCCT
>NZ_JBHSPC010000161.1:0-70456 GCF_042656345.1 Streptomyces incanus | reverse complement strand
TCATACCACCGGGATAGCACTCGACCAGCCGATGTCAAACCGAAGCGAAGGATTCAGTAGTGCCGTATCAGGCAACGTTTGCCCTGTTGACGACGGCGCGTAGGCGCCGGTCGTCGGCATGGCGGTTTCGCCAGATGATGTAGCGGCGGATCATGCTGCCCTGCTCCTTGTGGTCGGCGTGGTCGGTGCCGTCGAGGGTGAAGTAGCGCAGAGCCGTGAACTGGGCCTCGATTCGGTTCAGCCAGGAGCTGTTGGTCGGCGTATAGGCGATCTCGACGTTGTTCGCCGCCGCCCAGGTGCCGACCCGCTGACACTTTCTCGTGGTCAGGTGCGGGGAGAAGTTGTCGCAGACGATCGCGATCCGGACGTCGGCCGGGTAGAGGCTGCGCAGGTAGCGGCAGAACTCCAGGAACTGGGTGCGGCGCTTGACCGGCTTGATGTGGCCGTAGAGCTTGTCCTTGGCCAGGTCCAGGGCGGCGAACAGGTGCCGCACCCCGCCGTAGCGGTTGTAGGTGGCCCGCCGCCGGCGGCGCGGCTCACGATCGGGGTCCTTGTGCTTGCCGCTGCGCTCGGCTCACTGCCGGCCGGGGTGGGGCATCAGGTTGAGCGGTCCGAACTCATCCATGCAGAAGATGACTTCGGGTTCTCCGTCCTCGGGTATGACCTCGCCGTCGGCGATCGCGTACAGGTGCTCGACCCGTGCTTTCTTGGTCGCGTAGTCCGGGTCACGGGAGGTCTTCCAGGTCTTCAGGCGTTGAAAGGAGACGCCTTCCTCGCGGAGCAGGATGCGCAGGCCCTCGTGGCTGATGTCGTCGACCACCCCCTCGGCGACCAGGAAGTCCGCCAGCTTGGCCAGGCTCCAGGTCGAGAACGGCAGGTCGTGCTCGGTGGGCTTGGACTTGGCGATCTTCTTGATCTCACGGCGCTCGGGCAGCGTGAACGTCTTCGGCCGCCCGCCGGAGTACTTCGGATACAGCGAGTCGAAGCCGTCCGTGTTGAAGTTGTGGAGCACGTCCCGGACCCGGTCGGCACTGGTGAACGACACCTCGGCGATCCTCGCCACCGGCATGCCCTGCGCGGACAGCAGCACCATCTGGGCCCGTCGCCAGGTCACCACCGACCCGGTGCCGCGGCGGATGATCCGCAGCAGCCGCCGACCCTCGTCGTCATCGATCTCACGCACCTGTACACGTTCAGCCACGTGATCATTCTGGCCCCGGCCCGCCGCGCCGGGAACCACCCACGCGGGCGGGCTGTCACGCGGCAAACGTTGCCTGATACGGCACTAGCCACCGTCAAGGGCCGGCCCGATGACAGCACTCCGTAACCGTCAAGCCGGAACCACAGCCGAATCGGCGACAGTTGGATACGCGACTCTGCCAGTACCAAGGGCCATGCTCGTCAGAGTCGGTGCGGGCGGCTGCCCACTCAACCTCGTCATGGCTCGACGCGAAGGACTGAGGTTCCCCTGACTGTGAGTGAGTAGCTGACGTGGCTGGGTGGGCGGGGCTCGTCCCGGCGTTTGGTTTCGGAGGTGTTCCTTCTGCGGTTCCTTCAGCCGTCGGAAAGCCGTGTGCGGGAGAACCGCACGCGCGGTTTGAAGCGGCGGGAACTGGAAATGGAGCGCAAGCCACCGCGTCAGTCCCCGGCCCTACTCAGGCAATGCGAACGGGCGGCGTTAGTCACCTGCCGACGTCGCGCGGACGGCCGCGGCGAGGGCCTCGCCGACGGTCCGGGCTCCCGGAGCGTTGGGATGTAGCGGCGCGGCCGCACGAGTGGGGACCAGGCCCTCGATGTAGCGGTCGGCGGGGGCGGCGCAGGCGTCGTGTCCGATGCCCAGGGTATAGGTGTCGACGAAGGCGGCACCGTGCTCTTCGGCCACCTGCTTCAGTACGGTGCCGAGGTGGTTGATCGCGCCTTGGAGGTGGTTGGCGTCCTGCTTCCAGAAGGGCTGGGCGGGGTGGCAGCCGTCGGTGCGGAAGTAGTTGCCGTAGCCGACGACGAAGACCTCGGCGTGCGGTGCCCGTCGAGCGATGCCGTCCAGGACGGCGGCGAAGGCCGGTGCCCAGGCGTCGATGCGGGCCCGGACCTTGTCGGTGCCGCCGGCGGTGTTCTCTTCCGCGCAGCTGGTGCCGTAAGGAGGGGGCAGGATGTTGACGCAGCCCAGCACCTCGTTGAAGAGGTGGGTGTCGTTGCCGCCGATGGTGACGCTGACGATGTCGGTGTCCGGCGTGAGTGCGTCGTACTGGGGCGCGGTTCTCGGGTGCTGGGCGGTGCTCAGATGGTCACTGGTGGCGCCGGAGCAGCTGACGTCGGTGAGTTTCGCACCGAGGGCCTTGGCCGCGACGTGGGGATAGTCGGCCAGGGAGCGCAGGCATGCCAGGTCGGCCGGGTCGACGGGCGGCACCAGCGGTGCGGCCGCGTAGGAATCGCCAAGTGCGACGTACCGCAGTGGTTCGGCCGCGGCCGGCGCAGCCGTGACCGGTGCCGTGGCCCATAGGGCCCCAGTGGACAGAACGGTGGCCAGGGCTGTGCGCAGGGCTGTTTTCAAGGACGCCTCCATTCGGCACATGCGCGGACGTGGTCCCGCCTTGCTATGAGCTTGCTCGAGCAGGCGTGCCGCCGCACGGCGGTCCGCGGCTTCGCTGAGCTGAGGGGGTGATCTGCAACAAGATCGGTCGGCTGGGGGTGCCTGTTGAGTCGGCACGGAGCGCGGCGCCGGTGTTGGCACCGGTCCGTTTCTCCGTGTCGCTCGCCGAACCCGGCGTACCCGTCTCCAGTACCGGGCTCTCCACGGACTCTGCCGTTCAGGCGTGGTTGAGGCGTGTCCAGGGGGTGGGGATCGTGCTGAAGCTTCCCCGGGTGAAGCCGCTCGTCGGTATCGCAACAGCCCTGCGTGAAGACCAGCGTGCCGTTGCCCGGGGAATCACCACCTGCTACAACTCCGGCGTCAACGAGGGCCGCATCACCGCCGTGAAGCTCCAGAAACGCATCATGGCAGGACGCGCCGCGTCCCACTCCTCTGCCACCGAGTCGTCCTGCGCCACCGAGTCGTCCTGATCGCTCCTCCACGCCGCCGCTGTGCGGACTGGCCGACCACCGCATCAGGATGATCTCCGGCTGCGAAAACCTTGCCAAAGCCTTTCATCAGCAGCGTTTGTTCACAGGTTCGGCAAGCCCTTAGCGATCCGAACGTTTGTAGACGTTCGCGGGAAATGACGGCACTGGGCGGGGCCGGGTGTGATCAGGAGGCGGCTGTTCACAGGCGGTGTGTTATGAACAGGCAATGGTTTTGAAGATCGAACGGACTGGCGCACGCACGTGGCAGGATGAGCATCTGAAGGAGCTCTTCAGCGAAGGCTTCCCGGAGTTCATCACTGCTGACCAGTTGGTGAAGGAGTACATAGGCAAGGTCGGAGAGTGGTTCGCCGACTTGAACCTCATGTTGGTGGATGACCATGATGTGCCGGTTGCCTCGGGCTGGGGTGTGCCGATCCACTGGGACGGACTGCCTCAGTCTCTCCCCACGGGGTATACCCAGGCGCTTGTTCGCGCCGTCGAGGGCCGCGAGCAAGGAGCCAACCCCAATACTCTGGTGATCTGCGGAGCGATCGTCACGCCGTCGCTGAAGGGACGAGGACTGGCGGGGGAAACGCTTGAAGCGCTCCGTCAGACAGCGAGACAAGCCGGATGGGACCGGGTCATAGCCCCGGTCCGTCCGACGACGAAGGCCCGTTATCCATTGACGCCGATCGAGACCTTCATGCGGTGGAGCCGTGAGGACGGGATGGCTCTTGATCCTTGGATCCGAGCTCATCAGCGTCTTGGCGCCAAGATACTGTCGGCGGCTCCGGCTTCGCAGACCATGACTGGCACGGTTGCTGAGTGGGAACGCTGGACCGGAATGGCCTTCCCCGAGTCGGGTGACTATGTGATCCCTGGTGGACTCAGCCTCCTGCGGATCAGCCGCTCGGCCGATCAGGGCGTGTATCAGGAGCCCAACGTCTGGATGCAGCACAGCTGAGCTGGGCCACCACACGTTTCTCGACCTGTCGGGTGCGGCCGGAACCCCCGTCAACCAGCCTTGGCCGGGGCTTCGGCCCGTGCTCGGGTGCTGGCGAGGCGGTAGGAGGCGGTGCCGGTCTCGATGATCGTGCCGTTGAACGTCAGGCGGTCGACGATGGCCGCGCAGAGGAGAGGATCGGTGAACGTCTTCGTCCACCCATCTGGGGCTGGCACTTGTTCCCTCACAAGGGTTGTCGCTGCCACCTGGCCGTATCCCGTTTCCGGGGTCCTCGTTGGTTCTCGCGGTAGCACTCCGGTTTTCCAGGTGCTGCCTTGACCGTTCAGGCGCGAGGAAGGTGTGCTGGTGGCCGAGGCGAGACTCCAGGTCATCGCGGGCGGAGCCGTTCCGCAGGAGCCGCTGGCGACGGACCCGTGGCAGTTCCAGGCCACGTGCGTCGATGCGTTCGTCGCCTCGTGGCGGGCCCGCGGGTTCAGCCCGGTGACCATCGACAACGACATCGGTCTGCTGGAACGGACGCTGACCGCACTGGGCCGGCCCGCGTGGGAGGTGACCCCGGAGGACATCGACCGCGTGGTCGGCGATCTCGCGGTGAAGGGCCGCAAGACCTCGACCCGTCGCGAGTATGTGCAGATCTTCAAGGGGTTCCACCGGTTCCTGCAGGCCCGCAAGGCGGCCGAGATCGAGGCCACGTTCGGCGTCCGACTGGTCTGCCCGGTCGACGAATTCAACGCCTCCCGGCATGTCGGCGACGACTCCCCGGCCCTGGTGCCGCCGCCGACCCCGGAGCGGGTGGCGGAGTTCTTCGACTTCATGAAGCAGCGGATCGCGACGGCGAGGAAGTACGGACCCGCCGCGAGGGACTATGCGCTGTTTAGGACGCTGTATCACGCCGGGCTCCGCTCGGAGGAGGCATCGCTGCTGGAGAAGCCGGACGTGCACTTCACCCGCGGCCCGTTCGGCAAGCTCCACGTCCGCTTCGGCAAGGGAGCCCACACCTCCGGACCGCGGCCGCGCTGGGTGCCCATGCTCGACGGCCTGGACCTGGTGCTGCGCTGGTTCCTGGAGGACGTGCGGCCCAAGTTCCCTGATTCTCCTGTGCTGTTCGCCGACGAGTCCGGCGGGAGCCTGCACCGGGGGACGATCCGTAACCGGCTGCGGTATCTGATGGAGCTCGAAGGGCGCCCGCCCGCGGAGAGGTTCAGCCCGCATGCCCTGCGCAGGGCCTGCGCGACCCACAACTACGAACGCGGCGTCGACCTGGTGGCGATCCAGCAGATGCTCGGGCACTGGACGGTCAGCTCGACCATGCGCTATGTCCGGCCCTCTGCGACGTTCATCGAGGACGCCTATCAGCGGGCCGTCGCCGGCACTCTCGCGGAGCTGACCGGGAAGGACACCACGGCATGAAGATCCGATGGCGGCTGCGGATGGCCGCCGCCCAGCGCGAGGTGTGGACCGGCACCGAGCTGCGGCGACTGCTGGCCGAGAAGGCCGGCCTGGAACTGTCCTCCGCCTCGGTGTCCGCGCTGTTCACCAAGGAACCCTCGCAGGTGAAGATGACCACGCTGGCCGCGTTGTGCACCGCGCTGGAGTGCACCCCCAACGACCTGATCGAGGTCGACACCACCCCCGTCGAACGGCCCGCCGCACCGCCCCGGCCCACCGCCGACCTCCCGCAGGCGGCCTCCGGACGGGGCCGGTCAATGCCGCCCCTGTAACCGGCCGACGCGATGGGCAAGAAACAACGGGACTGCGTCAGCTGTGGTGCCCCCGTCGGTTATCTCGACCGTGAGCACTGCTGCCGGTGCCGGCGCCGGATGAAGGAACAGGCCGCCAAGGCGAAGTGCCCGTCCTGCGGCAAGGACCGCGTGCTCCAGCAGGACACCGGCCGGTGCATCCTCTGTTCGCGCGTCTGCGAACAGTGCGGCCGCCCGGTCCGCGCAGCCGGCAACCGGCTGTGCCGGGACTGCCGCCGCAAAACCGACCGGCTCGCCGCTCAGCAGCCATGTCCACGCTGCGGCAAACCGGGCTATCTGCGCGAGACGACTGGCTGGTGCGGTCCTTGTTCTCATCCCGGATCACCGAAGAAGCCGCCCCGGGTCTGCCGTGAGTGCGGCCGGCTGCGGCGGCATGCCGGGCTGGGACTGTGCTCGCCCTGCTGGCAGAAGCACCCCCAACGCCCCTTCATCCGAGGCGAACACCTCCGCGAACGGCTCGCCGACCCGCCCGCATGGCTGGGCGACTTCGTCGCCCATGTCGCCGCCCGCCACTGCGTCGCCCGGGCCTGCGGCTTCGTCACCGACCTGGGCCGGCTCCTGGAGGACGAGCACTCCAACTCGCCCCAGGCGCTGCTGGAAAGGTCCCGACGCCCGGGACGGTCGATGGGCTCCTTCGCCCGCGCGCTGGAGGACTTCTTCACCCTCCGCGGCCTGGCCTTGCCCACCGACCAGGCCGAACGGCTCGCCGCCGGGCGGCGCAAGCGTCGCGTCGACGCCGTCCCCGACACTCTCCGTCCCGCCGTCGTCGCCTTCGACGCCTCCCGGATGCGGGCCCAGGACCGGGCCCGCCGGGCCGGCACCCGGCCCCGCAGCGACCACACCCTGGAAACCGCCCTGGCCATCCTGCGCGACCTGGCCCTCTTCCTCGTCGAGCACCGTGGCAAGGACGACTGGGCCCTGGTCGACGTGCACGACGTCGAAGCCTTCCTGGCCACCCTGCCCCGGGCCCGCAAGCGGCGGCTGACCGTGCTGCGGCAGTTCTTCCGCTTCGCCCGCTCCAAGCACATCGTGCTGGTCGACCCGACACGGACTTTGACCGCGAAGGAGCCGAACGGCTTCCGCGGCCGGACCCTCACCCTTGACCAGCAGCGCGACCTCTTCCGCCGCTGGACCACCGACGAGGATGTCCATCCGTACGAGGCCCTGGTCGGCATGCTTGCCCTGCTGCACGGCGCCTCCAGCTCCGAGGTCCGGATGCTGCAGGTCACCGACGTCGACCCGGTGACCCAGAGCGTCCGGCTCGGCAAGCGGCCCCACCCCGTCCCTCTTGACCCGGCCTCCTGGGATGTGCTGCAACGCTGCCTGGCCCACCGCGAGGCATGGCCGACGGCCAACCCGCACGTGATGGTCACCAAAGGAACCAAGGCCGGGCGAAGCCCGGCCTCAACTGCCTATCTGTCCCACGTCCTTGACGCCTGCGGATACCCGCCCCGGACGATCCGCAGCACCCGCCTCGTCGACCTCGTGAACACCATGGACCCCAAACTGGTCGCGGCCGTCTTCGGCATGGACCCACAAGCCGCCCTGATCTATCTCGCCGGCCACATCGACGAGGGGCGACTTCCTGTCTCGGAGCCGGGCCGGAAATGACGAGAGACAGTACCGGAGACTCCCGCAAAATTGCGGCCATGACCGTCTTCTCCTGCAGTGCCTGTCAGCAGCGAATCAGCCCCGACCTCCGGGAAGTGCCAATGCCGCCGCCGGTGACGGAGGAAGCCCCCGGACACAGGTTCCTGCCGCCGCTGATGCCGCGCGGATCGTATGCGGTCAGCCCACACACCGGCGTGTTCGTCCTCAACCCCGGCGACATCTCGAGAGTGGCCAGACACCCTGACCGCGGGCGCCTCAACGGATGCTGCGGACTCGACGGCCTGGACGGCCCCAACCTCGTCTGCGATGCCTGCGGCGCCGAGGTCGCAACCCAGCAATCGGATTGCTGGTCTCAACAGCTGATCGCGTTGATCCCCCACGCGGTGACGACAACTGTCTCGCCCTCGGCTTGAACCCGTGAAGTTTCGGCAGCACCTGGCACGGGTTCGCCGGAACATGTGCGCTTTGCCGAAGGTCTTGTTCGAGGTCAGGATGATCGAGCCCTTTTCGTAGCGCCTTGAGATCACTTGGAAGACCAGGTTGGCCTCCGGCGCTCGAGGGGCTGGTAACCCTTCATCGCGGCCTCGGTGCCCAGGGCGATGAGCATGTGGGACTTGCCGGTGCCCGAGTCGCCGATCAGGCAGAGCGGCTGGCTCTTCTTGATCCACTCGTAGCTGGCGAGCGTGTGGACGGCGGCCGCGTCGATGTGCGGGTCGGCGTCGAGGTCAAAGGCCCGAAGAGACTTCTTCCGGGAAGCCCGCCGCCTTGATCTGTCGTTCCGAGCGGCGGCGGGCCCGGTCGTCGCACTCGGTCATCTGGTCCTTGACCGCCCGGTCGGCGATCTCGGGGAACTCGTTGCGGATCGACGGCAGCCGCAGCAGGCGGCAGGCGGTGTCGACGGCGGCGTCGGCGGCCTGCTCGGTCACGCCTCGCTGGCAGGGCAGGGGCACTGTGCTTCTCCCTCACGATGGTCGCTGCCGCTGGTGCGGCGGCGTCGGAGCAGTTGGCCGTAGGGGGTCACCGACAGCAGCGGTTTGGTGTCCGGCCGGAGGTGTGCGAGGCGCCACTCGTGCAGCGACGTGACGGTGGCCGGCGCCTGCCCGGGAACCGCCGGGACGGATGCGCCGATGGTTGGCTCGTCCTCCGCCTGGCCGGCCTTGCGGGCCTCCAGGGCAACGGCGTCGGCGGTCAGGGCGCCGGCCCGCAGGGCCGCGGCCAGGCCCGCGACCACGTGCTCGTGGGCGAGGTGCCGGTTCAGCAGCAGGACCTCGATCAACGCCCGGGTGCCGTCCCGCTCGCCGTGGACCTTGCGGGCCTGGGCCCACCAGGCGTCGTGGACGGGGGTGAACTTGCTCGCTGACCGGGCCTGTTCCAAGGGCGGTGGCACCGGGGAAGGCGCCCGGCCTGCGGATGAGGCTTCGAGGTAGTGGTTCAGATCCAGGCGGCAGCTGCCCTTCGCGATCAGCCTCTTGTGCCGGGCCGCCTCGATGTTTCTGTCGTAAACCACCAGGTGGGAGGCGTGCAGGATGACTCGTACCCGCTTGCCGATCAGGCGGGTCGGGGCCGAGTAGCGGTTGGTGCGGACGGCGATCTGGCTGTAGTGGTCGATGCGTGGCATGAACAGCCGGCCGGTCTCGAACGGCTCTCCCGGCAGTGGCATCAGCAACGGCTGCTCGATCGCGAAGTACTCGTCGACCGTCCGCGGCCGGGACCCGATCCTCCGGTGCCCGTGGTGCAGGTCCCACTGGTCGACCATCTCGTTCAGCTCGGCGAGGGAGTCGACCTCCGGGACCGGTGTGAAGTGGTTGCGGCGGAAGTAGCCGATCTGTCCCTCGGCGCCGCCCTTCTCGTGGCGCCTTCGATGCCCGGACGGCAGGAGAAGCTCTCGATGCCGATCTTCCGTGAGTTCAGGAAATCTGAAGGATCCAAGGCCGACCCCGAGCTGCCGGGTGGCCTCGGGCACCGCCCGGCCCGACGACCGCACGAGTCCGACCGCACCCCGCTTGCACTCCTGCGGGTACCGCTTCGTGTACTTGCTTTTCACCCGGCACTGCTTCCTCCGGGCTCTCACGTCCCCGTCTCCAGGGGCCCACGACCAAGGGGAAACTTCACGTCTTCGGGTCGCCCTCCTCCCGCACGGTGTCCCAGTAGCGGGTCGGCTTCCGCAGGGTGACGTCAGCGGCCTCGAACACGACCGCCAGGCGCGGCAGGTCGTCGATGTCGCCACCGTGGCGGTCGGCGTGGACGGCGTGGTCGGTGCGGCGCCGGAGCTCGGTGGCGAGGTCGACCAGGGCGTCGTGGATGTCGGCGTTGTCCGCCTGGTAGGTCACCGTCGGCAGCTCGCGCGCCCACGGGTGGGAGATCCGCTTGGCGTTGAGGAGCAGGCCGCGGGCGTAATGGTGCAGGAGCTGGGCGGTGATGGTGCGCACGGCGGTCGTGCTGCCGCTGCCGCTGCAGGTCAGGACGCGCGCGGCGGCGGTATCGCCCATTCAACGTTGACAGTCGCATCCGGTGTGGGTGAGCGCGGTACATCGCGACGCTGGTGCGCCGCGCGGGGTATGCACTCGGGCATGAGTTCCGAACCCACGCCGTTGCTCGCCCTGGACTTGACCGGCACATTCGCTTTCGGGTTGAACGGGGCGCTGACGGCGGTGCGTGCCGCGCGGTTGGATGTGGTCGGCGTGGTCGTCCTCGGCATGATTACCGCACTGGGCGGCGGCTTCATCCGCGATGTCCTCATCGACTCGCTGCCGCCTGCCACCCTCCTGGACTGGCGCTTTTACACGCTCGCGGCCGTCGGCGGGGTGATCGCTTTTGCTCTCGGCAAGTACCTGCGCCGGATCGAGGCAGCGATCACCGTGTTCGACGCGATCGGGTTGAGTACTTTCGCGGTGATCGGCGCGAGCAAGGCACTGCAGTCCGGGTTGGGCGTTGCGCCGGCGGTCCTGCTGGGGGTGGTCACCGCGGTGGGCGGGGGTACGATCCGCGACATGCTCGTCGGTCAGGTTCCGTCGGTGCTGAGCAGTGGCCTGTATGCCATTCCCGCCCTGGTGGGCGCCGCGGTAACCGTCGTCACCATCCAGCTGGGTGTTTACGGTCTGCCGGCCGCGCTGGGTTCCGCATTGGTCTGTTTCCTGGTCCGTATGCTCGGCCTCTACTTCAGTCTTGACGCGCCGGAACCGCCTGAGACCAGGAGGCACAAGTAGTTACGCGGGGCCTGGGCACAGGCCGAACCCGACCGGCTCACCCGTTCGGGTCGCACGGCACGAGCCCTTCCTGCTCCACACGCCCGTGGTGGCGGGCCGCGATGCGAGTCGGCGCCCTGCTGTCCGTCACGTTTCGTATTCGTCCGGGTCGTCGGATCCGGGGCCGTGGGTAGTCTCGGCCTATGGGCACTACGTCCGTGATGCCGGCTTCGCCGATCGCGTTCCGAGAGGGTTATCGCGGTGCGTTACCTGGACCTCGCCGCGTTTTCCTGTGCGTGCCGTTGGCCGCCGCCGTATTCCGCGCGGCCGGCCTGGACCTGTCCGGGTTCCTGGTGCTCGGCATCACCTCCGGCCCGAGCGGCAGCATGATCAGGGACGTGCTCCGCCAGGCACACCGGTCGCGCTGCCGCTGTCGCCGTGGCGGTCGCCGGAGTCACGGTGGTCTGCTCGTACGTCGTGCCGGGGGCGGTGTCGGCCTGGGCATCGTTCCGGTGCCGGGTTTCCGGGCTTACCGGCGCGCACTACGGCTGGAATCCTCCCAGCGGCCCCACCGGCAGTCCCGGTCCAACGCGGCCTCGGCGGTGCTGCACCGCATCGATCCCGCGGTCCGAAACGGGGACGAAGAGCAGCCCCACCCACGTAAGGAGCCTCCATGACTGATCCCGCCCACACCGTGCTGGCCGGTCTCGACGGCATCCGTTCCGACCTGGAGGACGTCTACCGGGATCTGCACCGGCATCCCGAACTCGGCCTGCGGGAACACCGCACGGCGGGGAAGGGGGCCGAGGCCCTGCGCTCGTTCGGCTACGAGGTCGCCGAAGGCATCGGCGGCACCGGCGTGCTCGGGGTCCTGGCCAACGGCGACGGCCCGACCGTCATGGCGCGAGCGGACATGGACGCCCTGCCGGTGCGCGAACGGACCGGTCTGCCCTATGCCTCCACTGTGACGGTGACCGGCCCGGACGGCACCGAGCAGCCCGTCATGCACGCCTGCGGACACGACGTGCACGTGACCTGCCTGCTCGGCTGCGCGCGGTTGCTGGCCGGGAGCCGGGACGCCTGGCGGGGCACCTTCGTGGCGCTGCTCCAGCCCTCGGAGGAGAACGGCGAGGGCGCCCAGGCGATGATCGCCGGCGGTCTCGCCTCCCGGTCGCCCCGGCCCGAGGTGGTGCTTGCCCAGCACGTCCTGCCCTATCCGGCCGGCTACGTGGGCACCCGCGCCGGGCCGTTCCTGTCGGCGGCGGACAGCCTGCGCATCACCGTCCACGGGCGGGGGGCGCACGGTGCCATGCCGCAGGCCGCGGTGGACCCCGTGGTGATGGCCGCCATGATCGTGGTACGCCTGCAGACGGTGGTGTCCCGGGAGCTGGCCGCCACGACCCCCGCCGTGGTCACGGTCGGCAGCATCCACGCGGGTTCCGGACCCAACGTCATCCCCGACAGCGCCGTCATCGAACTCAACGTGCGCACCTACGACGACGCCACGCGCACCCATGTCCTGGACGCGATCGGCCGGATCGTCCGTGCCGAGTGCGAGGCGTCCCGCTCGCCGGAGGAACCCGAGATCGAGCGGATCACCTCCTTCCCGCCCACCGTCAACGACGAGGCGGTGACCCGGCGGGTCGGCGAGGCGTTCGCCGCGTACTTCGGCGACGACGCGCACACCATCGAGCTGCAGACCGCGAGCGAGGACATGAGCGAGATCCCCGCGGCGTTCGGGGTGCCGTTCACCTACTGGGCGATCGGCGGCATCGATCCGGAGCGCTACGCCGAGGCCGTCAGGAAGGGGACCGTCTCCCAGGACATCCCGGTCAACCACAGCGCCACCTTCGCTCCTGTCCTCCAGCCGACCCTGGACACCGGCGTGCGCGCGCTGACCGTGGCCGCCCTCGCCTGGCTCGGCAGCTGAGACAAGTCCGGCATCGTCTCGCCGGTTGCTTGGTCGTGGCCCATACAGCCAGGAACGTCAAGGCATCGGCGGTCACCCCGACCAGGCATTCCGCGTCCGCGAACTGCGCGAACTCCTGGGCATGCCGACCGACGACCCGGCCCTGAACGTCACACGCAGCGGCCTCGGACGCCTCACCCCTCAAGGTTTCCTCGTCCAACCCGGACGAGGCGTCTACCGGAAACGAACTCAACGCCCTCTCAGTGCTGACTGAGCCGCGGCCTCGGGCGCGAGACCGGCCGAAAACATGAAGAATGAAAACCGACATATCTTCCGGCTCTGCTGTGACCGGAGGCCCCGTGATCGCCCCGTCCCGAACACGAACCCGGAGTATCGTCCGTCTGCTCGCTTACGCCCTCGGCGTCGTCGCAGTGGCGGCCGCGCCGTGGACGGGAGCCGCAGGAACCGAGCACAGGGCCGGGCAGGGCCCCACGCCCGACCACGTGGTCGTCGTCGTCATGGAGAACCACGCGTACGACCAGATCATCGGCAGCCCCAGCGCTCCCTACATCAACTCATTGGGCAGCCGCGGCGCCGTCCTGACCAGCTCATACGCCATCACCCACCCCAGCCAGCCCAACTACTTCGCACTCTTCTCCGGCGCGACGCAGGGCATCACTGACGACAGCTGTTACGTCCCCGGCTTCCGCTCCGCCGCCAACCTCGCCTCCGAACTGACCGCCGTGGGGAAGACCTGGGCCAGCTACAGCGAGTCGCTGCCCAGCCAAGGTTCGACCACCTGCGGCAGCGGACGCTACGCACGCAACCACAACCCGTGGTTCGGGTTCGGCAACGTACCCCGATCCAGCGCCAAGACGTTCGCACAGTTCCCGACCGTCTACGCCAGGCTGCCCACGGTCTCCTTCGTCATCCCGAATCTGTGCAGTGACATGCATGGCTGCCCGGTCTCCACCGGTGACACCTGGCTGAAGACGCACCTCGGCGCCTACGCGGCCTGGGCCAAGACCCACAACAGCCTCCTCGTCGTGACCTTCGACGAGGACAACAAGCACAGCAAGAACAAGATTGCCACGGTGCTGTACGGTCAGCCGGTGGCTGCAGGCAGCAGATCAGCGACCAGGTACGACCATTACGACGTGCTGCGCACCATCGAGGATATGTACGGCACATCGCACGCCGGGCACGCCGCCACCGCGTCGGACATCACCGGCATCTGGGCGAGCTGAGCGCGGGTACGTCTGCGGACCGCCGCAGCGCCGGCACCCCGCGGCATGCCCTCCGGGCTCGGGCCTGTGAGACACCTCCTGGGCGCGTTCAACCGGTGTCCGGTCACGCTACCGAGCCACCGGGCCGAGTAAGTGTCCTCATCGTCGGGGACGGCGGGGGTGGCGTTGGCGTGCAGCAGAAGACGATCGGGATCCTGAAAAAAGTCACGTCCTCCTTCGTCAGGGACAGCGGCCGGTGAGCGATGTCTACGCGTTCATCGCCGCGGAGGAGGCCGTCCACCCGGTGACCCTGCTGTGCCGTGTCCTGGGCGTGGCCCGCTCCTCCTTCTACGCGTGGCGGGAAGCCGAAGGGAAGCGGCGGGCACGCGAGCGCGCCGATAACGCCCTGGCCCCTGAGATCGCCGTGATCCACAGGGCCTCAAAGGGTGCCTACGGTGTCCCACGAGTACGCGCTGAACTGCGGCGACTGGACCGGGCCGTAAACCGTAAGCGGGCGGAGCGGATCACGCGCGACCACCGGATCACCGGTGTCACGCGCCGAAGACGCCACTCGCCGGCCCGGCCCGACCGGCAGGCCAGGCCGACGCCCGACCTGATCGGCCGGGGCTCCACCACCACCCGCCCCGGCCCCCGACTGGTCGTGGACATCGCGTACCTGCCCGCCGGCGAGGGCCGGCTGGATCTGGCCTGCCGACTGGACCCGGCAACCCGCGAGGTCGTCGGCTACGCGATGGCCGACCACCACCGCGCCGAGCCGGTGGTCGACGCGCTACGGATGGCCCACGGCCGCGGCGGCCCGGAACCCGGCTGCATCGCGCACAGCGACCGCGGAAGCGCATACACGTCGACTCGATTCCGGTCTGCAATAAGCAGGTCGGGGCTTCGCCAGAGCACCGGACGAACCGGCTCCCGCTTCGGCAACGCCGCCGCTGAGAGCTTCTGGCCGTGATCGAGGAGGAGAACGGCACCCGGGGACGGCCGGACCGGGCCATCGCCCGGGCCGAGGTCTTCACGTTCGTCGAGATGTTCTACAACCGGCGTCGCCTGAGCAGGCATCCCGGGTTCGGATACCTGACACCCCAGGAGAGGCGACAGCGGTTCCGCACCGCCCGGACACTCGCAGCGTAGAAGAGGAGTGGCGGTGATCACGGGGGAACTTCACCGGCGGGTCCACTGGACCACCGGACGTACGGCTGGTTGCGGCGCTCGGCGAACTCGGCGAACTCGTCCAGTGACCGGACGACGGACGGATCGTCCGGCCGCCGCGAAGTGGTGCCGGAGGCGTTGTCGTCCATCCGATGTCTCCTCGGCAGCCGGTACACGCTACGGCTGCTCGCCCCCGCCGTCCGCCGGAGCCTGTTCGTCCTCCTCGTCTCGTTCTCCCTCCGCTTGCGAGGGAGTGGTCCGGTACGACTCCGTGAGCTCTTCCTCCTCGCGCGCGCCCTCCGCTTGCGAGGGAGTGGTCTGGTACGGCTCCGTGAGCTCTTCCTCCTCGCGCGCGCCCTCCGCCTGTGGGGGAGTGGTCTCGCTCATCACATCACCTTCTTTTTCTTGCGGCTTTCGCGGGCCGTTGCGGTGGAACCGGAAGCCGCCGCCACGGGCTTTCGAGTTCCCCGGGTCCTGGGTCCCCGGGTCCCCGGGAAAAGCGTGCGTCAACCATTCACGGGTACCCCGTAGTGGCCAGGGGCGTGCGGCACCGGCCGGCGAAGCGGAACCGCTCCCACACCGTCTGCGGCGACACCGCCCTGATCCTCCCGACCCTCGGCCGCGGCGAAAGGGACTGCCAGAACGGCGAGGAGCAGTTCATCACCGTCGAGGACTCCATGAGCCAGGTGCACGCCTCGTCCGGGCGCCTGGAGCCGGCGTCCGGCCACGTTGTGCCGTGTGACCCACTGGGAGATCGCGTGTTCGGCCTGGTCGAAGCCGGTTCGGGGGCCCCGCGTCTCGATCAGTTCGGCCTTGAATGAGGCTGACTTCGGCCCGCTGCGGCAGTTCACCCTGGCCAACCCCAACCACCCCGACCACGTGGTCCGGACCCGAGCCCTGCACGCCTGTCTGCGCCGGCGCAACGCCAACGCCCGCCACCCCGATCTGCTCGCCCCCCAACGCCACGAACGCGCCCGCGTCCGCGGCGAGAAACGCGTCCGCTGGGGCGGACGCCCGCTCACCACCGCGGCCTGACTCGTCCCGGCGGTGCGGTCACAGCGGCAGACAGCCGGGCCGTCGATCACTTGACATGTGCGGCGACGGTTCGCGCGCACTCCATCGCCTCCGCATGCGTGGTGTCCACCTCCAGGTCATAGGTCACGCCCTGGTGGACCACTTCCGCCTGGGAGGCGGCCATTCCGATGGTCCGATCGCCTCGTGCGACCTCACGGTCTGTGGCCACCGCAGCATCACACCGGACGCCGACCCACAGCACCCGCAGTTCGCCCAAGGCTTTCTGCCATCGCTGCTGCGAGTCCGCTCCGCCGAGGAAGACCTCATCAATGATGACCCGGGCGCCGGCACGGGCCATCGCGGCGACCCCCTCGATCCATGCCGCTTCCAGCGTCCGGAACTCCGGACCGACGATCACCGCTCCGTCCGGAGCGAACTCGATCCCGCCATCCGACGCCTGCATGGACGCCGGCATCGCCTCAACCAGCGTGTCTGTCCCCAGGGCCAGCCACGGATCCGGCAGTACTGCCTGCAGACACCGAACGATCCCGGACTTCCCCGAGCTGGAACCACCGTTGAGAACGATCACCTGAGTCATCACCGCGCCACAGTAGAGGCACCAGGGCAAGGCTCGAAACGGATTTCCGCGAACCCTGCACCACCAGCCACGACCCGGCGAACCTTCCCGGTCGGAGCACCAGCAGCGGTACCGGGGACTGATACACGAGGTAAGGACGGCACATGCAATCACAGCAGTTCCCCGGCCGTCGGGGAAAGAGTGCCCACGAGCACGACAGCGGCCTGAAACGAGCGCCGGCGAAAGGGGAGCCCGGTGCTGAGGTCGGCCGATGCATGGCGAACGTACCTGTCACTTGGTGTTGCGGCCCACGGCACACCGTATGGAGGGTCGAAGACGCCAGGCGATCACCCGGGGCCACGCCGGCCTGCGCCTGATGGGTCCGCGGCCAGGGTGCCCACCAACTCCCGCTGTCGGCTCTTGGACGTGCCGTTGGCGAGCTCTATCGGGGCGGCTGTGGTGTGCCCGTTCCTTGGACCTGTGCACGCTCGTCGGCCGTACGGTTCTGACGCGCTGCGCCCTCGTCGGCATCCGCGTTCATGGGCTGCCGAGCGGGCGGTCCGAACCTCGGGGTGGCGTGGTCTGCCGGACGGAGTCCCGTGTCCGAGGGCCGGTGTCCTTCCTCCCACCTCCATCACCGTATGCCTGACCAGCCTGGGTCGTGTCTCGAAGTCAGCTTCCCTGCTGCATGGCCAACGGCCTTGCCCGGCTGCCCGGACAGGGGCGGCCCTGAAAACATGTCGCCCGTGCTCGCCTCGTCCGGTACGGTCGCGGAATTGTTTTCACTGCTGGGAGCCCATGAGGTTCGCGTGTGGCCTCTCCGGCAGTTCCCAGGCTGAGAGCAGGTTTCGTCAATGGCATGTCGTATCAGTGAGCTCGTGCTCGGTTGTCGCGACCCTGAGGTGCTGGCGCGGTTCTGGTGCGAGGTCCTGGACTTCGTCGTGCTCGACCGTGAAGGGGACGACTGCATCGAGATCGGGCCGCGCGGAGGGTTCGGCGGTCCGCAGCCGACGATCATCCTCAGCCGCAGGGACGAGCCGGAGCCGGGGAAGTCCCGGCTGCACATCGACGTCAACGCCACCGACCGCGATCAGGACGCCGAGCTCGAACGCCTTCTGAAGCTTGGTGCGCGCCCGGCCGACATCGGCCAGACAGGGGAGGAGCAGTGGCATGTCCTGACCGACCCCGAAGGCAATGAGTTCTGCTTGCTCAAGGCCCGCCTCGACCCTCTCTGATGCTCATCGGTCACGCCTCGGCACCAGGCACCCAGGGGCTGCCTCGAAGTCCGGTGTGACGGGCGTGTCGTGATCGTGAAGTAAGTGAGGTCTCCGGTAGAGGGTTCATCGACCAAGAAGAACCCGAACGCCGGAGACCTCGGGGCCACCCTCGTGGTGACGGGGCGGCTCGACCTGACCGATGAGCAGCGGGCGCGGCTGGAACCGCTGAACATGTCGGCGATCTGCCGGCCGAGTTCGGCCTGACCCGGACTCAGGCAGTGACGACCCGCCGCCCTGCGCAGGCTGACCTTCCACCGATCGGCCCAACCGAATTCCCTTCCCCGATCCGGGTGGCCACCTGCTCGAGATGCGCTTTAGGCCGTTTTCGAATGAGATGGGGACGGCGCCGCCTGCCAGCGAGGTCGGCGGGCCGAAGGAAAAGGAGCGATTTGTGACGACTCAAGGGACAAGGCTGCCTGCCGGCGTGGTCGTGATCGAGGGTAGCGAGTGCCCTCCGGCGACTTTGGGGCTGTGGAAGCACTACGAGCGCAAGGGCCCCGCCTACGGGATCGGCGCGGGGTACACAGTGGCCCTCAGCGAGCTGCCCGCGGATGGCGGCAGCATGACGAAGAACGTGTCCTCGTGGGTCAATCAGACCCAGAGCGACGCAAAGCTGATCAGCAGCAAGGGCACCCGCATCCTCGAAGCCGGCAAGTCCCTGAAGGAACCCGCCGAGCACAACGACACCGTCGAACGGGTCGAATGGGTTCAAGGCTGACAGCCCAGCGCTCTTCACCACCGGGCGGGGCACTCGCGGCACCCGGTGCAGCTTTGCCTCTCCGCACCTACGAGGGCCGGGCCCGCCAAGGGCGGGCCCGGCCCTCCGGCTAGGCCCTCGTGGCGGCTTCGGTTTCCCTCCGACGTGACCACCCGGGACGCCCGGCAGCCGTGGCGTCATGCCCGACTCACCCTGACCACCGGCCGGTTGGCTGTTCCCTGGCGTCCGAGCCGGGATCACGGGGCCATGACCGGCGACAAGCACGTCGGCGAACGCGTCCTGGAGGCCCTGGAGCCGCTGCTGCGGTCGTGCACAGTCCCGGCCGTGAGCGGGCGGACGAACCTCACACACCCGGAGGGGGCTTGCGCGTCCTCTACGAGGTGATGCTCGCGCCCGGCGCGACAGCCGTCGACGTCGAGCGGGACCAGGAGGTGATCGTGGAATGAGCCGACGCCCCGAGGGCCGACGACCGAGGCGGGCGCCGCCACCGGGGCGAGGTCGGTAGCGGCGTCCCGCCCTGCTCGGGGCGCCGGGGGTCCGTGCCCACGCGGGTGCGGACCTTCGGCGCGTCCGCGGTCAGCCGGAGGTGTCGGGAGAGACGGTGTCCGTGCGCCCGGACCCGAGGCCGCGCCGGGTCCTCGGCAGAGCCGGGGGGCGGTTTTTGACCCCTCCTCAGGCCCGCGGCTCGCCGAGATCGGAAGGCGAACGCCGGGCAGCGCGTCGAGAAGATCAGCCTGTGTGGCGCGGACGCCCCGGGCAGGAGCCTCGGAGCCGGCGCCGAGCATGCGGCGGGGGGCACGGCGATCATCGTACGGCCGGGGCTTGTCGCTGAACCCCTGGTATCCCGGACGGACCGGACCCGCGAAGGGGCGGGCCCCCGGATCACCGTGCCGACGTCTACCGGTCCGCCCCAGGTCTGATGGGGTCGGGTTGCTGGAGAATGGACTGTCCAGCAGCCTCCGGAGGCCGTCATGCCCCGCAGCCATCCGCCCGAGTTCCGCCGCCGCGTCCTTGACCTTGTCGAGTCCGGCCGGAAAGTCGCCGAAGTGGCCAAACTTCTCGGCATCAGCGGGCAGACCATCCATGTCCGGCGCCGCCGGCGCCTGATCGACACCGGGCAGGTGCCCGGTGCCCCCACTCGTGAACAGGCCGAACTTGCCGCAGCCCGCAAGCGGATCGCGGAACGGGAGGCGGAGTTGGCCATCCACCGCCGGGCCACCGAGCCGCCGGGGGAAACCACCTCCCAAAAGGCGGTTCGAAGCCATCCGCGCGAGGGCCGGCGAGGATCATTGCGCGCAGCGGGCCTGTCGGATGCTGCACGTGAGGGAATCCGGCTACTCCGCATGGCGCGACCGTCCGCCCTCGCCGTGGCCGGTCAAGCATGCCTGGCTGACCGAGACCGTCGTGGATATCCACGACGATGGTCGCCGGTGGGCGTCGCGTATCGGCGAGAGCCAAAAAGATTTCGGGCGTCGATGTCGAGAACCCGTGGCCGGCTCCGTCCCCGCAGTGAAGGCGACCAGAAGGGGTCGCACCAGCACCGAGGAGAAACACGATGGCCAAGTACCTGCTGCTGAAGCACTACCGTGGCGCTCCGGCCGCGGTCAACGACGTGCCCATGGACCGGTGGACGCCGGAGGAGATCTCGGCCCACATGCAGTACATGAACGACTTCGCTGCCCGGCTCGAGGGAACCGGCGAGTTCGTCGACGGTCAGGCGCTCGCCCCCGAGGGGACGTTCGTCCGGTACGACGGCGAGGGTCGCCCGCCGGTCACCGACGGCCCGTTCGCCGAGACCAAGGACCTCATCGCCGGCTGGATGGTGATCGATGTCGACAGTCACGAGCGCGCCGTCGAGCTGGCCGGGGAACTGTCGGCCGCCCCCGGGGCGGGCGGGAAGCCGATCCACGAGTGGCTCGAGGTACGGCCGTTCCTGACCGCGCCGCCCACCATCACGGAATGACGACGGACATCACGACAGAAACGATGACGTCATGACGTCGGAGGTGAACGAGGCCCTGCTCCGGAGCCTCACGCCGAGCGTGCTCGGGATCCTCGGCCGCCGCGGAGCCGACTTCGCGGCGGCCGAGGACGCCGTGCAGGACGCGCTGGCCGAGGCGGTCCGCGTCTGGCCGGCCGCGCCGCCACGCGACCCGAAGGGCTGGCTGGTCACCGTCGCCTGGCGCCGGTTCCTCGACGCGACCCGGGCGGACACCGCCCGCCGCCGGCGTGAGAATCTCGTCGACGAGGAACCGGCCCCCGGACCCGCGCCCGCGGTGGACGACACGCTCCAGCTCTACTTCCTGTGCGCCCACCCCTCGCTGACGCCGTCGTCCGCGGTCGCGCTCACGCTGCGCGCCGTCGGCGGGCTCACCACCCGCCAGATCGCCCAGGCCTACCTGGTGCCCGAGGCGACGATGGCGTGGGGGTACCTCCCGCGCCCTTAAGGCAGTGGGGGAGCATCAGCCGGGCCAAGCGCACCGTCTCCTGCGTGCGGTTCGACCAGCCCGGTGACGTCGCCACCGTGCTGCGCGTCCTCTACCTGGTCTTCAACGAGGGCTACTCCGGCGACGTCGACCTCGCAGCCGAGGCCATCCGGCTCACCCGACAGCTCGCGGCCGCGATCGACCATCCCGAGGTGGCGGGGCTGCTCGCCCTCATGCTGCTCCACCACGCCCGGCGCACCGCCCGGACCGCGCCCGACGGCAGCCTGGTCCCCCTCGCCGAGCAGGACCGCGGCCAGTGGGACACCGAGTCGATCGCCGAGGGCGTCAGGATCCTGCAGTCGGCCCTCGCCCGCGACCGGCTGGGCGAGTTCCAGGCCCAAGCCGCCATCGCGGCACTCCACGCCGACGCGGTCACGGCCGGGGAGACCGACTGGGTGCAGATCGTCGAGTGGTACGACGAACTCGCGCACCTGACCGACAGCCCGGTCGTCCGGCTCAACCGCGCGGTGGCCGTCGGCGAGGCCGACGGAGCGCGCGCCGGCCTGGCGGCGCTCGCGGCGCTGGACGGCTCACTGCCCCGCCACACCGCGGTGGCGGCGTACCTCCACGAACGCGACGGCGACCTGGTGACGGCAGCACGCCTGTACGCCGAGGCGGCCCGGAAGGCGCCCAACCTCGCCGAAC
Organism: Streptomyces incanus; assembly: GCF_042656345.1. NCBI lineage: Bacteria > Bacillati > Actinomycetota > Actinomycetes > Kitasatosporales > Streptomycetaceae > Streptomyces > Streptomyces incanus. Next base: position 48,857 of record NZ_JBHSPC010000161.1, on the reverse strand, counting down.
GCGACCACCTGACACGTCAGGCCGCCCGGCTCAACGCCCGTCGGGATCACTGACGGGTCACGCTCGGACGGACGGGACCGCGCGCCGGGGTTCTTCCCCCTTCACATCAAATCGATGGATAGATCGAATCGATGTTACGGTCCTGGGTGGCCGCCTCACCGTCGAGGCCCGCGCCTCATCAGCTCGTCCCGCAGGTTCGCCCCGCCTCGGGCGGTCGCCGCGCTCTTTGAGAGTCACGAACCATGGAACTCCGTACGTCCTCCACCGCGTCCTTGCCGGCTTCAGCTGTCTCGCGCGATGAGACGGTGCCGGCACGGCGCGGTTCGGCCGGGACGCGCCGCGCCGGTCACCCGCGCAGAAACCCGTAGCGAGACTCGTACGGCGGGGTCTCCCATGTTTCCCGCTCCGCGCGGTCACGCCGACCGTTCGCGAAGCCGCTCCAGCAGGCCGTCCAGAGACGCACGGCCGGCGCTCGACGCAACCGGCCTGCCGCTGTTCGGTCCACCAGGCCGGTGACGCCACTCGTGCTCAGGCCTGACATCGTCCCCCTTATTCCTGGACCGCTGCCTTCGAAAGGTTTTTGCACCATGCCGCTGGCTCTGCTGGCCCTGGCTGTCGTCGCGTTCGGCATCGGCACGACCGAGTTCGCCACGATGGGGCTGCTGCCCCAGATCGCCGACGGGGTCGGCGTGTCCGTGCCGCACGCCGGCCACCTCGTCTCCGCCTACGCGCTCGGTGTCGTCGTCGGCGCGCCCCTGCTGACGGGCATCGGCGCGCGCATACCCCACAAGCGGCTGCTCCTGCTCCTGTCGGGGCTGTTCGTGGTCGGCAACGCCGCGTCCGCGCTCGCCCCCGACTTCGGCCTGCTCTTCGCCGCGCGGTTCCTGGCGGGTCTGCCGCACGGAGCGCTGTTCGGCGTGGGCGCCGTCGTCGCCTCACGGCTGGTCGCCCCGGGGCGCGCGGCACGTGCCGTCTCGAAGGTGTTTCTCGGTCTCACCGTCGCCAACATCGTCGGAGTCCCGGCCAGCACGGCCCTCGGGCAACAACTGGGCTGGCGGTCCGCCTACTGGGCGGTCACCGTCATCGGACTCGTCGCCCTCGTCATGCTGGCCTGCTTCGTCCCCCACCAGCCACGCGGCCGGCAGTCCGGCATCAGGACCGAGCTGCGGGCCATGGGCAACAGGCAGGTCGTGATCGGCATGGCCGTCGCCGTGGTCGGGTTCGGCGGGTTCTTCGCCGTCTACAGCTACCTGGTGCCCATGCTGACGAATCTGACGGGCATATCCGACTCCTCGACCACTCTGGTCCTCGCGCTCTACGGCGTTGGCATGACGCTCGGCACGCTGGTCGCCGGCCCGCTCACGGACCGCGCCCTGCGGCCGACGCTGTATGCGGGCCTGGCCGTGCTCGCCGCGGCACTGGTGACGTTCTACTTCACCGTGCACAGCGTCGTGCCCGCCCTGGTGACGATCACCGTCATCGGTGCGATGGGCTCTCTCATCACCACGCCCGTCCAGATGCTGCTCATGGCCAAGGCCAAGAACGCTCCGACGATGGCGGCGGCCTCCAACCACTCCGCGTTCAACCTGGCCAACGCGGGCGGGGCCTGGATCGGCGGCCTGGTCATCTCGGCAGGCTGGGGCTGGGCCGCGCCCAGCCTGGCCGGTGCGGCTCTTGCTCTGGCCGGCCTCGGCCTGGCCTTCACGGGCGGCCTGATGGACCGGGGCGGCCGACGCTCCGAGGTGATCATGGAAGGCTCGGCCGTGGCCGATCAAGAGGCGCGTACGGTCACGTGACGACCGGCATCGGCCCTGAAGGGCGAGTGCCGGCACGAGGCCGAAGCGCAGGCCGGGCGTGAGGGACCACGGCTGGAGAACAGGGCCTCGCCCGAGCCGGCGGCTGCCGGCCCCCATCCTCCGGACAGCGCACGCTCGCAAGAGTGCCTCTCCATCGGTTCGCCCTCGTCGGCTGCCCGTGGGCACGTTCAAAACAGCTCTGTGCGGACGGGACGCCCTCGGGCGCCTCGCGCACGATCCCGTCGTGCTCGAAGCGCCCGGTGTGAAGGGGACGAACCGGGCAGGGGCCATCGGGCGCGGGCGGGCCCGACTCGGTGTCCAGGGGCCTGCCGGTGGCCTCGCGGTGACCGGCGGCAACGGTCTGCCGGCCGCCGTCGAGCACCGGGTCCCGGTTCGTCAGGCGCCCGGCCGTGTGGGACAGCCGGGGCGGAAACCGTCGGCGAACTCGGCGAGCGGTAGCGGAACGCATCGTCGCGGGCGTGAACGGCGGTGAGGTGCGCCCGCGACCAGGTCATACAAGCGCCTTGATACGCTTCCGGAGCCAGTCGTGCCACATCCGAGGCCAGGGAATCCGGTGGGAATCCGGAACTGACGCGCAGCGGTGAGGGGGACGGGCGGAGCACTCATGACGCCACTGGGGCGGCGGGTCGGCCAAAGGGCCGGCGCGCACCGCCCTGGGAAGGCGCTCCGTCCGGGCGAACCCGAGTCCGAAGACCTGCTGGCACCTCGCCGCCGTCGGCGGTGGGGCCCTTTGTAGGCCAGGCTCCGCGTACGAGCCCCGACAGTGCAAGGCGTGCCCGTGCCCCGTGCTCTCTCCGATCCCCGCTGCCGTGCCGCAGCCTTTCTCCTCACCCCCGCCCTGCTGCTCACCGCCTGCGGCGGAGCCGGCGACGCCGCCGCCGACAGCCCGGAACAGTCCGCCGCGTCCGGCTACCCGCTGACCTTCGACAACTGCGGGAACCAGGTCACGGTGGAGTCGGCACCCGAGCGGGTCGTCTCCCTCAACCAGGGCACCACCGAGATCCTGCTCTCCCTCGGCCTCGCCGACCGCATGGCCGGCACCGCCACCTGGACCGATCCGGTGCCGAAGGGCCTGGAGAAGGCCAGCGCGTCGGTCCCCCGCCTGGCGGACGACACCCCTTCCTTCGAGAAGGTGCTGGACACCGAACCCGACTTCGTCACCGCCTCCTTCGTCTCCACGCTCGGCAAGGGCGGCGTCGCCACCCGCGAGCAGTTCGAGGAACTGGGCGTCCCCACATATGTTTCCCCGGCGGACTGCGCCGCCGGGAAGGACAACGACAGCGGCGGCGACGGCTCCCGCAGCACGGCGCTCACCCTCGACACCGTCTACGGCGAAATACGCGATCTCGCGCGCGTCTTCGACGTCGAGGAGCGTGGCGACGAACTGGTCGCGGAACTGAAGGAGCGGGTGCGCAGGGCCACCGACGGCCTGGACGCCTCCGGCGCCTCCCTCATGTACTGGTTCGCCAACTCCCAGTCGCCCTACCTGGCCGGCTGCTGCGGCGCCCCCGGCGCCATCACCCGCGAGGTCGGTGCCGAGAACGCCTTCTCCGACACCCACGACGAGTGGCCGCAGATCAACTGGGAGACCGTCGCCGACCGCGATCCCGACGTCATAGTCCTCGGCGACCTGACCCGCAGGTCCCAGACAGCGGAAACCGCCGACGCGAAGATTCGTTTCCTGGAGACCAATCCGGCCACGCGCAACCTCGCCGCAGTGAAGAAGAAGCGGTACGTCCTGCTCAGCGGCCAGGCGATGAACCCCTCCATCCGCACCGTCGAAGGGATCGAGCAGGTCGCCGCCGGCCTGCGCGATGCCGGGCTCACCAAGTGAGCCTCCGCGCCCTGCTGCTGACCGGCGGCGGGCTCGCGGCACTGGCCGCCTCCGTCGCCGTCGCCGTGACCATCGGGCCCGCCGACATCTCCACCGCCGACGTGTGGGCGTCGGTGATGGCCCATCTGGGCGGTGGCGAGAGCACGTTGACGCCGCTGCGCGACGGCATCGTGTGGAACCTGCGGATGCCGCGCACCCTGCTCGCCGCCGTGTGCGGCGCCGGACTCGCCCTGTGCGGCGCGGTCATGCAGTCCCTGCTGCGCAACCCGCTCGCCGACCCGTTCGTACTCGGCGTGTCCTCCGGGGCGTCCACAGGCGCGGTCGCCGTGGTGGTGCTCGGTGTCGGCGGCGGGGCGGTGTCGCTCTCGGCGGGTGCCTTCGCCGGCGCGCTGGTGTCCTTCGGGCTCGTGATGCTGCTCAGCCACAGCCTCGGCGGGAGCATGGACCGGGTGGTGCTGTCCGGGGTGGCGGCCATGCAGCTGTTCTCCGCGCTGACCTCGTTCACCGTGCTCACCTCCGCCGACGCGGAGACCACCAAGGGCGTGCTGTTCTGGCTGCTCGGCTCGCTCACCGGCGCCGACTGGGGTCAGGTACTGCTGTGCACGGTGGTCCTCGCCCTGGTACTCGTCGTCTGCCTCGGGCACTCCACCACCCTGGACGCCTTCGCCTTCGGCGAGGAGGCCGCCGCCGGCCTCGGCGTGCACATCGCCCGCTCCCGCCTCGTCCTGCTGTGTGCCACGGCACTGCTCACCGCAGTCCTGGTCAGCTGCGTCGGCGCGATCGGCTTCGTCGGCCTCGTTCTGCCGCACGCCACCCGCGTCCTCACCGGCGCCGGCCACGCCCGGCTGCTGCCCGTCACGGCGCTGGCCGGCGCCGTGTTCCTGGTCTGGGTGGACACCCTCGCCCGCACCGTCGTCGACCCGCAGGAGGTACCGGTGGGCGTGGTGACGTCCCTCATCGGCGTACCGGCCTTCATCGTGGTGCTCCACCGAGGCCGGAGGAAGACATGAACGACCCCTGCCCGGACCAGCGCAGCCCGGACACGGACAGCCCCGACCCGAAAGCGAGCGGTGCCCGCCCGGACGGGGGACTGCGAGCCGACCGGGTCGGCCGCCGGGCCGACGGCCGCCTCATCGTCGACGGCGTCACCCTCGCCCCGCGCCCCGGCGAGACCGTCGGCCTGCTCGGCCCCAACGGCTCCGGGAAGTCGACGCTGCTGCGCCTGCTGGCCGGCGTCCTCGCCCCCTCCGCCGGCGTCGTCCAGCTCGACGGACGGCCGCTGCCCGAGGTCGGCCGCCGGGCCGTCGCGCGCCGCGTCGCCACCGTCGAACAGCACGCGCACACGCAGACCGACCTGACAGTCCGCGACGTCGTCGCTCTCGGCCGCATACCGCACCGCCGCGCCTGGAGCCCGGCGTCCGACGCCGACGAGCGGGCCGTCACCGCCGCCCTGGAACGCACCGGCCTGACCGACCGGGCCACCCAGTCGTGGCACACCCTCTCCGGCGGCGAACGCCAACGGGCCCAGATCGCCCGAGCCCTCGCCCAGGAACCGCGCGAACTGCTGTTGGACGAGCCGACCAACCACCTCGACATCCAGCACCAGCTGGACCTGCTCGACCTGATCGCCGGCCTGCCGGTCACCACGGTGATCGCGCTGCACGACCTCAACCTCGCCGCGATGTACTGCGACCGGCTCCTCGTCCTGCGCGACGGCCGCGCCTTCGCCGAGGGCCATCCCGCCGACGTGCTCACCTCCGCCCTCATCGAGGAGGTCTACGGCGTCCGCGCCGAGGTGACGCGGTATCCCGGCCACCCGGTCATCCGCTTCCTGCGCGGGCCCGGCACCACGACGGCTGCCCGGCCCGACCGGCCATCGGCTCAGGCCTGACCGGGCCCTGGCACCACCCTTCCTCTGCGGAACCGGCACCGAGGGCGCCACCCTGTCTGTTCCTGATCGATCGGGATCCATCGTCTTTCCGAAAAGATGAATCATCGTCCGGGTGAGGCGAATTCAGGGAATGTGCGGAGATGATTCCTTGTGCCGCGCTACCGTTGGCGGCCGTCGCGGTGTTCATGGTCGCGGCATCGGGGTGGGGGGACATGTGCGAAGAAGTATGAAGACGATTCTGTTCGTTCACGGAACGGGCGTGCGGTCGAAGCGTGAGCGGGAAGCGCTCGACAGAATCGGGGACGGTTTCCGGAAAGTACTGCCGGACACCATGGTGGAGACGTGCTCCTGGGGCGATGTCCTCGGTGTGACTCCGGCGGACGGGACCGGTGTGCCGGACGGCCCGGGACCGGCCTGGGCCCCCGACGGGCACGGAGTGGCCTGGTCGGATGCGGAGCGGGCGGTGTGGGCCCGGCTGTACGACGACCCGCTCTACGAGATCCGGACGGCGGTCCTGGCGGCACCCGGCGACGCGTCCGCCACCTCGCCGAGGGCGCTGGACCTGCTGAGGAAGCGTATCGGTGCCATGCCGGACGATCCCGAAGTCGGGGAATTGATTCCGGCAGGCGAACCCGGCGAGCAATTCCGTGCAGCCGTCGAGGAATTGCTGCATGCCCAGGAATTCGTCGCGACCCTTCCCTTTCTCGCCGCAAGGGCGTCGCACGACCTGGTCGCACGATCCGTCACCGCCGCGTACATCAGGTTCAGGGAACGGGACGGAGGCCCCGTTCTCGTGTCCGCCGCGGAACGCGACACGCTGTGGCGGGTCATGGAGAAGCGCCTGGGCGGGGCCGCCCTCGGCGTGGGTGACAGGGCCCGGGCCGTCGCCTGGTCCACGGCGCAGCACATGGCCCGTCCGGTGGTCCGGCGACACCGGGACGCCCTGCTGACCCGTGCCACACCGGCGCTCGGCGACATCCTGCTCTACCAGGCCAGGGGCGAGCCCTTGCGAACCTACCTGGCCGAGCGGGTGCGGGAGATCGACGGGCCCGTGGTCCTGCTCGGGCACAGCCTCGGCGGAATCGCCTGCTTCGAGAGCCTGGTCGCCCACGCACTGCCCAATGTACGGCTGCTGGTGACCGTGGGCAGCCAAGTTCCTTACCTGTACGGCCTGGACGCGTTGGCGACGCACCGCTTCGGCACCCCCCTGCCGGATCATTTCCGGGCCCGCTGGGTGAACGTCGTCGACAAGGAGGACCTCCTGGCCTTCCCCGCGGACGACCACTTCGCCGGCCGCGTCACGGATGTCGAGGTCGACACCCGTGAGCCGTTCCCCCGGGCACACGGCGCCTACTGGACCACACCGCGCGTCTACGACGCGGTGCGTACCGCCGTCGAGGAGTGCTGATCGATGGTCGTACGCGCTCTGGTGGTGTGCCCGGAGACGTACGAGGGCTCGTCGCTGCGGCCCATGCCCGGCTCCCTGGCCTCCGGCGTCCGCTTCGCGTCCTGGCTGGTGAACCACGTCGACGAGCCGTGCTCCCTCACCTTCCTGACCAACACCGACCACCTGTCCGGTCCGCCGTCCGAGCCCCTGTCCGACTCGCCGTCCGGCCACCTGCCCGTCGAACCGCTGACCGAGTTGTTGCCGGCGCGGCTGCGAGGGGCCTCCGCGGGCACCGGACGGACCGACGTGCGAACCGACCTGGCATCGGCCGACCTCGTTCCGATCGGCGAGTTCTTCAGCCCGGCCGACTCCAGCCCCGTGGGGGAACTCGGGGAGGACGACGCCTTCGTCCTCTACTGGATCGGGCACGGCGGCATCAACCGGGAGAACGGCAACCACCTGCTGTACCTTCCGCACAACGGGCGCATCGCGCTCGAGGACCTGACGCGTGGGATGGCAGGTCCGCGCAGACCCGGGCGTCAGCTGTTCGTGATCGACGCCTGCCGGGAGGCGGACACCGCCCGGCCCGGCGACGGCGGTGGCGGCCAGACCCTGACCATCGCCGCCGGCGCCGTCCCGCACCCGGACTGGCTGGGCCTGGTGCTCTACGGTGCCCGCCACGGCGAGCAGGCCCTCTTCGACGAGGGCCGGGGCGGGGTGTTCACCGACCGGCTCCTGGACTCACTGGAGGCGCTGCCGTTCGCCGGCCGGCTGGATCTGGAACGGATCGAGCAGACCGCCGTCGCCCTCGAGGCCCGCTTCCGCGCGGCCTACGGACAAGGGGAACCCGAGTACGGCCAGATTCCCACCCACTACTGGCTCAGCCACCGGGGCGACCTGCTCGTGGACCGCGACTTCCTGCCGGGCGTGGCGGTCACCGTCACCCAGGCCGAGACGCTGCGCCGGACAGTGAGCCGGGCCTGCCTGACTCCGGAGGAGGAGGGCGAGGTGTGGGAGTGGCTGCACCGCTACGGCCCGCGTCTCGCCGACGACGACCTGACCCTGCCGCAGACGGCCGTGCGGGTGACGGAACTACCCCACCGCGCGGACGGCAGCCACTGCATCACCGACCTCTGTGTCGTCCTCGCCCGCATCGGGCGTCTGCGGGACGGCATCCACCGGTGGTACGCCTCCTGGGCCACGGACAAAGGCCTTCCGCCGCTGGCCGACGTGTCGGTCGCGCCCACGCCCGTGCGGCGGCGCGGGCACTTGGTCATAGATCTGGAACGGGAGGACGAGCTCAGCCACGGCGAGGCGTCCGCCGAGCGAGGTGAGCCGCAGAGCACCGCGGGACCGCGCTACCGCGCCAAGGCGTGGTTCTACACAGGTCACAAGCACCAGCCGATCAGGCTGCCGAGGCAGAACTGGCGCAAGGAGGAGTTCCCCAGCCTCGTCAAGCTGATCTACGGCAAGGCCCACACCAAGGTGCAGTCCGCGCTCGACGGAGCCTGGGTGGAGTTCATCGTCGACCGGGACCTGTTCGGCCACCGCTTCGACACACTGCCGAGGTTCTCGGTGCCCAGCGGGAAGGCACCGCTGCTGGGGGACGGCGGACCGGTGGTGCTGCGCGACGGCTGGCGCCACCACGGAGGCCCGCAGACGCTGAGCTGGCAGCGGGGGGCCTCCCTCCTGGACTCCGTCCCCGCGGCACGACTGCAGTGGACCGACTGTGCCTCTTCCTGCCGAACCGGGGGAGCGGAGTTCGAACAGCACGCCCGCACCATGGAGACCGCCTTCACCCTGAACGCGGTCATCGGCACCAACGCGGGCACCACGGGCAAGGGGGCCGACGGCGCCAGGAGCGGGTCGGCCCCGACGGGAGCCAACAGCGGCGCGAACGGTGCGGCGGACCCGTGCGCCGGCATCGTGCTCTCCCGTTCCTTGGCCGACCAGGCGCACGCCGACCTCGTCGGCACGGCACTCAACAACGGCGCACTGCTGGCCATATGGCCGGCCCGGTCCCCGGCCGACGACTGCCGGCGCGGTGGTGACGACGGCGCGGTCTGCGACGGCGCGTTGGTACGGGAGAGCCTGCTGCGCAGACTCGACGGCCGTCCCCTGCACGACCTGCCCGAGATCGTCTTCGACCTGCGCAGAACGGGCGGCGCCGAGGCCGAAGTGTTCCGGGACATGGTCGTGCTCTTCGACGACCCGCGTCGTTCTCCTCTGGTCCGTGGGCCCCTGAACCTGCCCTGACCGAAGGAGCGGTCCCCACGGAAGGGGGACCGCAAGGGCCGCGAGCACCGCATGGACAGACGTTCACAAGGACGGACGTACGGAAGGGACGAGCAATGACGGAAGGGCCGGTCGCCGCCTCGGCGGTTCCCGACTGGTGGGTCTACCGCGGACACTGGGGCGAGCCCCGCACCCGGGAGAGCGGGCTCCCGGGCATTCCCGAGCCCCCGCCCTGGCGCTCCTTCGGACTGCATGCGCTGGTGCCCCCCCAGGAGGAGGCCGCGCTGCGCGCGCGGAACCCCCTGCACAGCAGTCTCCCGGTGCCGCCGCCCGGGACCGGGGGAGCGGAGTCATGGGACGAGCGGGCGGCGGTCGCCTATCGCGGCGACCGGGACGCGCACGACCTCGTGAACGCCGCGATCCAGCTCCGTCGGCCCCTGCTGGTCACCGGCCCGCCCGGGACCGGAAAGACGACCCTGGCCGCCTCCATCGCCCGGGAGCTGGCCCTGGGCCCCGTCCTGCGGTGGGGCATCACCAGCAGGTCCACCCTGCGTGAAGGGCTCTACAACTACGACGTACTGGGCCGCCTGCACGACATGAACCTGCGCAAGAACGTGCCACCGGAGCAGAGGAGGCACCGGGCGGGGAAGGACCACAGGGACAGCGGGCCCCACAAGAACGCCGGAACTCACCAGGAGGACGGACGGTACGAGGGCGTCGGCCGGCACGAGGACATCGGAAAGTACGTCAGGCTCGGCGCGCTGGGCGACGCGCTGCTGCCCAGGCGCAGGCCCCGCGTGCTGCTGATCGACGAGATCGACAAGAGCGACGTGGACCTGCCCAACGACCTGCTGCACGTCTTCGAGACCGGCGGTTACGAGATCCCCGAGCTGCGCCGGGTCGCCGAGTCACCGGTCCGTGTGCTCAGCTGGGACGGCAACGACCGGGTGCCCGTGCACGACGGCCGGGTCCGGTGCGCGCAATTCCCCCTCGTGATCCTCACCAGCAACGGCGACCGGGAGTTTCCGCCGGCCTTCCGCCGCCGGTGTCTCTTCCTGACCCTCAAACCCCCCGAGGGGGAGCGTCTCCACGACATCCTCCGCGCGCATGTCCCCGAGATGAAGGACCTCTCCCAGGTCGCGGACGTTCTGAAGAAGTACAAAGGGCTGACCGCCGAGGGCCGCCAGCTCTCACCGGACCAGCTGATCAACGCCGTACGCCTCAGGCTCACGGCCCAGTTGGGACCGGACGACCTGGAGACGATCACGAACGCGGTGTTCCACTCGCTCTCCGGGGCGTGACGCGGTGCATCCGGAGGTCGCACGGGCGCTGCTGAACTGCGACGGGGTCGGACTGAGCGAAGTGCTCGACACCGCCTGGCTGGCCGCACGCCTGCCCGTGGCCGGTCAGACGGCCGCGACGCGCCGTCCGGGGCCCGGCCCGCGATCCGTGGACCCGGCACCGGGCGATCCGGCCTCGCCGGCGGGCGGTCCGCCGTCGGCGCCGGCACCGGACCGTACATCCCCGGAGCCCGGCGGCCGGGCCGCAGACATGGCGCTGTGGCTGCCGGGCGCCGAACCCCTGCTCACCGGAGCGGGAGAGGTCGCCGCCCTGGTCGACGCACCTCTCCCACCGCGGATGCTGCCCGGCCGCCTGGAGTTGGGCAACGCCCTTCGGCCGCTGCGCCGTACCAGTCCCTCGCCCGTACGGACAGCGGTGGACGAGGAGGCCACCGCCGAGTGGGCGGCGGCCACCGGCATGGTCGTGCCGATGGTCGAGCCCGCCGAGGAGCCGCACTTCGACCTCGCCCTCGTGCGGGACACCGGCTCGTCGATGCGGCTGTGGACGCCGATGCTGCGCGAACTCGCCCGAGCCGTGGCCCAGTACGGCGTCTTCCGGTCGATCACCGTGAGCCGACTGGACTCGGGGACCGCCCGCACCGTCCCGACAACCGCCGGCGGCGGGTCCAGCAGCCTGCGCACGCTGCTGGAGCCCGACGGCAGACGCCTGATCGCCCTGGTCACCGACGGCGTCGGCCCCGGCTGGCACGACGGGCGGATGGCTGAGCAGGTCCACCTGCTGTCCCACTACGGACCTGTGGTGATCGTCCATCTGCTGCCCCGCTACCTGTGGGGGCGTACCGGGATCGACCCGCTGCCGGTGACCTTCCATCCGGAGACCCAGGGGGCCCGGTCCAGGAGGTTCACCGGCCTCGCCCGGCGGTTCACGCCGGCCGGCTGGTCCCCGGCGGACCTCTGGCCCGGTGGACGCCCCCCGTCCGGTGGCCGTCCGCACGCAATCCCCGTCGTGCCCCTCGCGCCCGGCCCCCTGAACCGCTGGGCCGCGCTGATCACCGGTGCGCACGACCGCAGCGTGTCCGCCTCGGCCTGGATCGTCACCGCCGGGTCGGGGGAGAAGCGGAACGATCCTTTCTCCATCTCCGCCTCCGCCACCGACCTCGCGCCCCACACCACGCCGGGGTCCGAGGCCGACGCCGGCTCGGAGTACACGTCCGGCACCCTCCCGGAGCCCGCCTCCGGCGACACCGCGCTCGCGGAGCCGGCCGACGTCGGTGAACTGCTCGACGACTTCGACGCCGTCGCCGGCCGACGCGCCCGCAGGCTGCTGCGCAGCCTCGCCGTGGTGCCGCTGAGTCTGTCCACCATGTGGCTGACGCACATGGTCACCAGCAACTGGCGTCAGGAGTCCTACGACCCCGCCCCGTTGGCGGAGGTCTTCTTCAGTGGTCTGCTGCGCCCCCGCCCCGCGCGGGAGGGCTCCGGGACACCGGCGGACGATCCCGCCTACGAGTTCACCGGGAACACCCGGCAGATCCTGCTGGAGAGCATGGACCGGGTCGAGGCGGTACGGGTCTTCGAGACCGTGTCCGCGTACGTGGCGAGGATGCGGGGCCGCACCGCGCTCGCCTTCCCCGCCCTGCTGGCCTCGCCGCGCGACGGCCGGCTGATCGGCCAGATCGACCCGGAGACCCGTCCGTTCGCGGAGATCGCGGTCCGCATCCTGAAAGGGATGGGCCCGGCTTACGGAGACGCGGTGCGGCGTATCGAGGCGGCCGTGGACGGGCTCGCCCACCCTGCGGACGAAGCCGCTGCCACCCCGCCCCCGACGGTTCTGGGCCCCCTCGCCCCCATCCCGCCGCCCGTCCCCGGGCAACCTGCCCCGGAGCCCGCTCCCGCCCCCGTACCCGAAGCCGCCCCGGCCTCCATCGCGTCCGACCGCACGTCCCTCCCCGAGTCGACCGAGAAACCCATGGATCACCGCTCGGAAGAGGGCACCGCGCGGCAGAGGAGACACACGATCGCAGTCCTCGGGGCCGCGCACAGCGGCAAGACGACCTTCCTCGCGGCCGCGGGACTCGCCGCCGCGGGCGCGTCCCCGGAACTGGGCCGCTGGAACGTCGTCGCCGAGAGCGAGCGGGCCGAGCACTTTCTCGTGGAGCAGACCAACTCGCTGGCGGTCGCGTGCCGGTTCCCGCAGGCGACGATGGGCCGGAGCTCCTTCTCGTACGTCTTCCGCGCCGAGCTCACGCGGGGGCGGCGCCCGGAACGGATCGACTTCGTGCTGGACTTCTGCGATGCCGGCGGCGGCGAGTACAAGTGGGAGAACTACGGCAGCAACCCCGTCCTCGACGCGTACCTGGGGCGTGCCGGGCATCTGGTGATCCTCGTCGACCCCACCAGAAACCGTCCCCAGGCCGAGTTCCTCGCCCCCCACCTGGAGCGCCTGCTGCAGGAGTACCACGAACAGCGCCGGCTGGTGCGGGGACGCCTGCCGCACCGCGTCGCCTTCTGTGTCACGAAATTCGACGAGCCCTCCGTCTTCCAGAAGGCACGGCGCGGCAACTGGGTCGGTCAGAACGCGCAGGGCGACCCGTGCGTGCCCGCCGCCGACGCGGAGGACTACATCGGCTGGCTGGCGGACGATTCCGGCTACGTGGCACGCGCACGGGCGCTGACGAAGACGTACTTCCTCCCGGACCACGTCCTCTGGTACGCGGTGTCGGCGATCGGCTTCCACCGCTCTCCCGGCGGCGTCTTGAACCTGGACGACTGCTCGAACCGGACCCACGACGAGAACGGCCGGCCCGTACTGCGGGGCTCCGCCCGGCCGGTGAACGTACTGGAACCGCTGATCGACCTGGGACGAGCGCCGGGAGGCACCTGACATGACCCCCACCCTCAGCCTCCGCGCGCGCTGGGCCGTGCTGTCGAAACCCCCGGCGGACAGCAGTGACTACCGCGTCCTGTGGTGCAGCGACGGACCCTCGGCGATGGCCTGGTTCGAACGCGTCATCAGGGCAACGCTGTTCGGCACCCCGCCGCCCTGGTCCACCGCGGGACGTCCAGGAGAGGTCCTGCCCTGGATTTCCTTCGGGGTGTGCGGCGCCGGAGCGGAGGACACCGGCAGCAGATGGATCACCATCTCGGTGACCGACTGGAACAGCTTCGCGGAGGCCACCTGGGACTCCTCGGGACGGCGGTCCGCCACCACCCGCTGCTTCCTGGTGCCCTACGAGGAACTGGCCCGGCACGGGTTGGGACTGGTCTCCCTGTGGAACGCGGTACGGCCCGTGCCCCTGCCCGGCGAGGCAGCGGAGAGCGGGACACCGCAGCCCGTGCTGCTCACGGCGCAGGCCGACCCGGTGGAGCGGACCGCGCGGCGGGTGGAGGAGGCCGGCTTCGGCTGGGCGGCCGCCACCGCCGCCGCCGCGCTCGAGGCGCCACTCGCCCTGCGGGCACCGGGCGACCGGTTCGCCCTCGACCGGATCGGCGTCATCGACGCCGTCGTCTCCTTGTTGCCCTACGGATACCGGGCCACGCTGACCGCGTCGACCTGGGCCCCGGACGCCACCGCGGACGCCCCCTGGATCTGCTACACCAGGGCGTCCTCGCCACGGCGGCGCGTCGTGGACGAGGACACCCCGCCCGACCCCGTCTCCCCGTCGGCCCGCGCCCATCTGGCCCGGCTGCGGATGCTGCGGGAGGAACTGGGCACCGACGGCCTGCTGCGCGCGCTCGCCCGGCGCACCGCCCCCGCCTCGTTCCCCGGCGACGACGGGTCGCGCCACCGGACGGGCCGGCGGGCCGACGCGCACGGAGAGGCCTGACCGGTGCCCTCGATGGAGACTCTGAGAAGCGAGGACCCCCGGCGCCTGGGGCGGTTCCGGCTGCTGTCCCGCATCGGTGCGGGCGGATTCGGCGAGGTGTTCCTCGGGCAGGAGGAGCCGGGCGGCCGGGAGCGGTTCGCCGCGGTCAAACTCATCCGTACCGATGTCGCCGAGTCCGAGCGGCTCAGGCCCCGGTTCCACAGTGAGATCGAGGCCGTCGACCGGGCCGGCGGCGAAGGCATCCCCGAACTCCTGGATGCCGACCCGGCTGCCCGCCGCCCCTGGCTGGCCACCCGGTACGTCCCGGGCCCCTCGCTGCAACGGCTGGTCGACGACGCCGGCCCGCTGCCGGAGCCCACGGTGCTCGGCCTCGGCCGCCGCCTGGCCGCCACGCTGGCCGCCCTGCACGGCTCCGGGCTCTATCACCGGGACCTGAAACCGAGCAATGTGCTCGTCACCTCGACCCGTCCCTGGATCATCGACTTCAGCCTCGTACGCCTCGCCGCCAACCCCAGCCTGACCGTCACCGCGGACGCCATGGGCAGCTTCCAGTACGCCGCCCCCGAGCAGGCGAGCGGCCTCGGCCGCGCCCAGGGGCCCGCCGACGTCTTCGCCTTCGCCGCGACCCTGCTCTTCGCCGCGACGGGACATCCCCCCTACAGCGGCCGCAACCAGTTCGACATCCGGCTGCGCGCCCTGACGGAGCCACCGGACATCACCGGCCTGCGCGACGGCCCGCTGCGTGAACTCGTCACCGCGTGTCTCCGGTTCACCGACACCGAGCGCCCTTCGATGGACGACGTACGCGCCCGGCTGGCCCGCGCGACGGACACGGACCGCATCCCCTACCCGCCCGCGGCGCTCCATGTGTTCGGGCGCCATATGGCCGCGCTGCGCGCCCTCATCGGGCCGCGCGCCGACCAGTTGGCGCGGGAGGAGAGGGAGGAGCGGGAGACCGAGTGGGCCCGAGGCAGGGAAGCGGGCCGGGAACAGTGGAGCCCCGGAAACCGGACGGACGGCGGCCTCGCGCCGACCGTGCCCGCATGCGCGCCAACCTCCGTGCCGGTACCGGTGCCCGCACCCGCGTCGGAGCCGGCGCCGGCATCCACGCCGGAGTTCGCACCCGCACCGACCACCACCGAGCATTGGGTCTGGCACTGCCACGACTGGTTGCGCGTATCCCCCTGGCTGATGGGGGACATGGTGCTGGTCGTCACGGCGGGCGGGATCCTGTACGGCGTCGAGTACCGGAGTGGGCGGCCCCTGTGGCGACTGGATCTCGGCGCACCGGTGCGGGGCGGGCTGATTCCGGCGCGGGACGCGGTGGTCCTGGGCGCCGCAGACGGAGCGGTGCACCATGTCCGGCTGGCCGCGGCCGGTCCCGAGCACACACGGCACCGGTTCTCCGCGGGAGTGCACGTGGTGGGCTGGTCCGGTGCCCCCGACGACGATCCGAACCGGCTTTTCGTCGCGGAGGGACGGAGCGTGCGCGTCCTCGACCTCCGTTCCGGGGAGTGCGGCTGGGCCGTCGAGGACGCAGGAGTCGTGACGGGACGAGCGGTGGTCGCCGTCGGCACGGTGGTCTACCGCACCGATCGCGGCCAGGTGGTGTGCCGGCGGATGGACGACGGGAGCCGGCTGTGGGGCGTGCATCCGCGTGCCGCCGGTCCGGCGGGGGTGACGGCGCTGGAGGACACCGTCGTCGTGCCGGGGGCGGACGGCACGGTGGCCGCCCTGTGCCGCGCCACGGGAGAGACGGTGTGGGCGGTGTCGGCCGGCGGCACCGTGCACCTCGCCGCCGCCGGCTGCGGTGGGGCTGTCGTGGTCGCGACCACGGAGGGCTCGGTCACAGCGCTGGGAGCCGACGACGGGCGCCCGCTGTGGACGGCGCCGGCGACCGGCGGGGCGGCGCCACGTGCCCTGGACGTCCTGGTGGACGGCTCGGCGGTGTGTGTCGCCGACCAGCGTGGGATCCGGCTGCTCGCCGTCCATGACGGTCGCCTGCTGAGGCGCTGGGAACTGCCTTCCGTCTCGGGACTGCGTCCGGCCCGGGACGGGCTGATCGCGGTCGGACTCGACGGCGCGGTACGCCGGCTGGCCCTCGGAGGGGGACGCCGTCCGGCCACGGACTGAATCAAGCCATATCGCAACATCATGTGATGTGAACGCATTTCAGGAAAGAGAATGAAGGATTCTGGCTTTTCCTCGGACAACGGGGTAAGTGCCCCGCTACGATCGCTGACGCGTTCTCAGTTCGCGTTCCATGACCGGGGGTTCCGCGATCCGGGACGGCGGCGGGGACTGCGGTCCGAGGGGGGAACCGTGAACAGTGGCAGGTGGCCGGACGCAGGGCCGGCACCCATGAACGACGGCCCTTCCGCGACCCGTGGGCGCCGCCCGTGACGCGCGTCCGCCGCGACGGACCCGAGCACGGCCGGCCGCGGTCCACGGATGCCGGGTACACCGCCGCCGGGCCACCCGGACACTGCCCCGTCTGCTGGTCGGGCGGTGCCGGGCGGCGGTGTGGAGCCTGCGGCTGGGAGCCGGAGGCGACGGCCGCCGGTCCGGCCGCACGGGACGCGGAGATCGCCGCCTGCTGGTCCTGGGACATGTCCGCGGCCGTTCTCACGACCCGGTACCTGGCGGCCGGCAGCCGTTCCCGCGGAGCGACGCCGGGCGGCACCGCAGACCTCCGGCTGAGCCCTCTGATCCGCCGCGCCCCCGCGACGGCGGCCGTACACGGTCCACGCCCCTTCGGCCCCCTCGGCTCGTTCGACCCGTTCGGTTTCCTCGATCCGCTCGGCGCGGGGGAGCGGAGGGACGCCGCCGCGGACAGCCCCGCCGGTGCGGTGTCCCTGCTCACCGCGCTCACGGCCGGCGAGTACGACGCCGTCTGCGTCCTCGGGATCTCCACCGCCGGACTGGCCCTGCGGGAGCTGGGCCGCTGCCCGCAGGGGACCGGATGGACGCACAACTCCCCGGGTGACGACGTGCGGTGGCCTGACCTCGCGCCCTGGCTGCCCGCGTCGACGACGGAACGCCTCTTCCTGCTGGCCGGCGGCATCGGTGTCACTCCCCCCTACGGAACACAGGGGGTGCCCCGGGCCGCCGACGAGGCGTGGGAGCCCGTGGTCCGCCGCGCCCTCGCCACCACGCTGGCCCCTCTCGACGCCGCACGCGCACAGGGCCGCGCGGTGCCGCTGGTCCTCGTCGGCCAGGCTCATGGATGGCGCTGGCCGGGCTACGCGGCGCGGGCCCTGACGGCCAGGGCACCGGCGGCGGCCCGGATGCTCCTTGACGCCTCCGACCCGCGGACCCTGGACGACATCGTTCAAAGCGTCTGCCGCCAGGTTCCGCTGCGGCACGGCTATGCCCTGCTCACCCGGCCCGCCCCGGGAGGCTCACCGGAGCAGCGGGCGGACACCGGCGCCCGCATCCTCTTCCCGGGCGGTACGACGCTGCCCGAGGAAGGTGAACTGTTCGCCTCCGTCGAATTGTTGGCGGACGCGGACGGAGGCGAAATCGGGGACGCGAGCACACATGCGGATACGGATGCGCGTCCCGACGCCGACTCCGGTACGCGGGACGGCGTATTCGCCCTTCCGCTGGTGACGGCCAGGGGCACCCGGACCGAGGACTGGCCGGTGCTGCGCACGGGGCGTGCGCGGGTACGGCCCGGACGCCGGACCACCGTCACCGTCGCCCTCGACAGTCACGGGCAACTCCGCTTCGCGGAACCGGAGTTGTTCACCGAAGGCCGAAGCGGGCGGACGCTGACGCGCTCCACCGACGCGGACGCGGACGTACCCCGGCCCCGAGCCGCCGCCGTCGATGTGCTGCTCCTGCTCGAACTCGGCGGCGCTCGGGCCGAGTCCGAGCGCCGCGTCGGCTTCCTGCGGTCGGTGCTCCGTCAACTCGGCGCCGCCGGACCGCCGGACCCCGAGGCCGGCCGCCACGTCGGGGAGATCCCCAAGCACCCGACGGGCCTGCGGATCGGACTCGTCGGGTACGAGGACCACAAGGTCCTGCCCGTGCGCGCCGGACCGGAAGGCGACTCCGTGCTGAGCGTCTGGGGTCCCGGCTCCGCCGAGGCCGCCGCCGAGGCCGTCCGCCGGTTCCCCGTACGGCCCGTACGGCACGACTACGGCGCGCCGCTGGAGGACGCCCTGCACGCGGCCGCCCACTGGGGCCACTGGCGCGACGGAGCCCGGCACCTGTTGCTCGTGCTGGCCCGCAGGCCGCCCCACCCCGCCCGCCAGCAGTCCGACCTCAGCCTGCCCTGCCCCGACCGGTACGACTACGAGGAAGCCCTGCGCCGGCTGCGTACGGTGGTCTGTCCCGACCTGACCGTCATCGGCGTACGCGACGCGGCGGCCGGGGACACCTCCGGACGCTGGCGTCCCCAGACCCGCGAGCGGCTCCGTCACATCTGGCGCGACCTCGGCCGCGACCACCTGTTCACGCTCGGGACACACACACCCGAAGACGTCGCCTCGTGCGTCAACCGCGCCCTGGGACGCCCCGACGAGGCCCCCGGGCTGCTGACCGACCCCGCCACCGTACCGGCGGTCCTCGGAACCGCCCGCCGCCACGGCGCGCGTACCGACTCGTCGGCGGTACCACCCAGCCAGAAGGACAGTGAGCACCATGAATGAGAACAAGCCGGACGAGCCCCGGTTCCCACCGCCGGAAATGATGAGCAAGACGTACGAGCGGAACGCGGTGGACGGGGAGGCCGAGTACGTCGGCAGTGAGCCGGTGTACGTCGCTCCGGTCGAGTTCACCCCAGGACAGCAGGTGGGGGAGGGGGAGACCCGGATCGGCGTCTGGGGTTCTCCGGCCTCCGGCAAGACCACGTTCCTGGGAGCCCTGCGCCTCGCCGCCCTCGACCCGTCCGGTCCCTTCGGCCGGTGGCAGGTGGTGCCGTCCGACGACGTGTCGGAGAGGTTCATGGTGGAGACGGCCCAGAAACTGGCGATCGACAAGGTCTTTCCCCCGGCCACCCAGGCCGTGCGCCCGTACGCCTGGCGCTTTCGCGGGGACCTGAGCGGTACCGCCTTCGGCAGACGCCGCCTGCTGCGCAAACGGCCGTCGAACCGGCTGGAGTTCGAGCTGAACGTGCTCGACGTGCCCGGCGGTGTCTACGAAGACCTCAGGAGCGACACCCTCGCCGCCCGGAGCGTCGATCACCTGGCCAGGGCCCAGGGACTCGTCTACCTCTTCGATCCGGTGCGCGAGGCGAGGGACAGCGACTCGTTCGCCTTCCTCAACGGCACCTTGACCCGGATCACCCGTCTCTCCATGCAGGAGAACCGGCTGGACGGCCCTTACCTCCCGCATCATCTCGCCGTCTGCCTCACCAAGTTCGACGACCCGGAGATCTTCCACCGGGCCCGGCGCGGCGGCTGGACCGACCTCGGGCCGAACGGCGTGCCCGTGGTGTCCGACCCCGCCGGATTCTTCGACTGGCTCGCCGACGACCTGCACGGCAGCACCATGCGCCTGGTGGGACAGACCCTGCGCGCCAACTTCCATCCCTCGCGCCTCCACTTCTTCACCTCCTCGGCGATCGGGTTCGGCACGATGCCCGGCGGTTCCGTCGACCTGCGGCGCTTCGGGAACGTCAACGTCGTCGACGGGGCGGAGCGCATCGTGGGCCCGCTCAGCCCGTACAACGTCATGGAACCGCTGGTGGCCCTGCTGCTCGGCATGCGGAACGGGGGCCGTCCGTGAACGACGCGTTCACCGTGGAGGCGCTGTGGGCCTGGTACGGCAAGAAAGCGGGCTCGCTGGCCGAGTACGACGTGATGCACTGCACCGGAGGAGCGCCCCGCCGCGAGATCTTCTCCGGCTACATCGTCGCGGCGAGCCTCGGCAACCCGCCCTCCGCGGCCGCCGGGCAGGACCGGCTGCCCTGGATCTCCGTGGCGGGTCTGCCCTTCACCGACCAGTTGTGGACCGGAATCTCCGTGATGGAGACCTCCACCCTGCGCGACGGCGCGAACCGGGCCGTCACACCCACGCGCTACCTGCTCATCGACTCCGCCGAACTGGTGCGTCGGCGGGTGGAATACACCACCCTGTGGGACGCCGTGGCCCCCGTACGGCTGCCGCCGGAGCACGACGAGAGCATCCTGCTGGAGGTGCCCCCACCGGCCGGCGAGGGGCTGGCGGAAGGTCTGGACAGCATCGCCGACCACGTGCACGGCAGCACCGGCCCCGCCGGCACCGGGCAGCGGCGGGCGGCGGCCGTGGACTGGGCCGCGTCCGTGGCCGCGCTCCTGCTGCACGGCAGCCCCGTCGTCATCACCGGCGGCGGCCGGCTCGACGCGCGGACCCGGCTGGCCGTGTTCGACGCCGTCGTCGGCCTCCTGCCGTACGGGGTACGCAGCGGGCTGCGCGTGGGCAGCTGTGTCGACGGGGGTGACAAACCGCCCACCCAGCTGGCCTTCGGACCGGAGCGCACGCCGTCCGCCCGGTGCGTCCGGCTCGGCATTCCGCCGCAGGTGCCGGCCGGCCCTCCCGAGGACTACCGGCGTCACCTCTCCCGCCTGATCGAGGTCGTGGGCTTCGACGCGGTCACCGCCGGACTGCGCGGGCTCGACGCGCCCGTCGCGCCGTCCGACCACGGGACGCTGCTCGGCGCCCTCGGCCGGCTGGACCCGTTCCACGCGGCGGTGAGCGCCGTCGAGGCCGGGAAGCAGTCCGTCCAGGTGGTGGCCGAAGGGCTGAACAGCCTGACGGACGGCGAGGGCACGGACTCCGAAGGCTTCCTGCGGCTCGTCGAGTGCGGGATCGCGTACGCGGTCGAACCCGGGGGGCGGGAGCTGCACGAGGCGCTGCACCGCCACTGGATACACGAGAGGACCGGACCGCGGGTGTCCGCGCTCATGGCGGAAGCCCTCCTCAACGTGGTGCTGAGCGGTTCCTCGCATGCGATGGACAGCACCTCGTGCCGTGCCAGGCTGGACGCACTGTGGCGGCTGGTCGAACAGTGCCGTAAAGAAGCCGAGGTCCTGCGGTTGCTGCCCGGCCGCGAACAGTCGGCCGACGGCCGGCGCCTGCGGTACGCGGTCGAGTGCCTGTGCCTGTTGGGCCCGGGCAGGGTGGTGGACGGCCGGGCCGACGCCGTGCGCGCGCTCCGGGACACGCGCCGGCTCACCCTGGAGGTACTCGCGCGGGAATCGGCCGACCCCGCGCGGCTCGTGGACTGGCTGACCCCGCTCGCGCCGGCCGCGCACGAGGCCCCCGCCTGGCTGCGTGCCTGGGCGGTGCTGTCGGTGCGCGAGGCGAGGCAGGCGTCCCAGGCCGAACCGCGTCCCACCGCCGAGGACGCTGTCCATGTGCTCACCGCCACCGTCCGCGCACGGCGGCCCGACTGGACGGCCGAGGCCGTCGGGTGGCTGTGGCCGCACCTGTATGCCGTCGCCGTCGAGCCGGGGGACGGCGGGCGCCCGGACGAGGACGGAGCCACCTCCAGGCTTCCCTTCCTGAACCGGAACCGGAGCCGGAGCCGGGGGGGATCGCGGAAACCCACCTCGGACGGGACGTCGGACACTCCGGATGTCCCGC
Organism: Streptomyces incanus; assembly: GCF_042656345.1. NCBI lineage: Bacteria > Bacillati > Actinomycetota > Actinomycetes > Kitasatosporales > Streptomycetaceae > Streptomyces > Streptomyces incanus. The sequence goes on along the minus strand of NZ_JBHSPC010000161.1, from coordinate 26,993 downwards.
AGACTCCGGAGCACCCGCCGGTCTCCCCGAATCCGGCCGTCCCCGCCGCCCCCATCGGCCGCGCGGCGGACCCGGCGGCCCCTTTCGGCCCTCCGGACGCGCGTACGTTGAGGGACCTGCTCACCGCGGACCCGGACGTGTGGCAGCACTGCAGGGCACTGGCCGACGTCCTGAGCTGTCTGGTGGGCGTCCCTCCGGTCGGGCCCCCGTGGCGCGAGGCGGCGTGCCTCGCCTACGCCCGGAGCCTGCACAAGATCTTCCGGGACAGGAACCTGGAACCCTTCCTGGACCTGCTTGTGGACGAGCTCGCCGGGCCGGTGCTCGACGAACCCTGGGGCCAGGAGGGCGAGTCCGTCGTACTGACGGCCCTCCTCCAGGTGCCGCACCAGGGGGCCGCCGCGGACCTGCACCGGCGCATCGCCGCCCGGGACGAGGAATGGCGGCGACGGCAGGCGGCCTGGGAGCGGGAGCGTGCCGTCCACGCACAGCGGCTCTCCGAGCGCGAAGCCGCCCACAACGCCCACCTGCGTGCCGCCCGCCGGTCGCAGGAGAGCCAGGCCGTGCAGCAGACCGCCCTGGAACGGCACCCCGGCACCGGCCTCGCGACCGGGTTCGGAACCGGGGCCGGTACCGGGGCCGGAACCGGCACCGGTACCGGCCCCGGAACCCGCCCCGATTCCCGTCCCGCTACAGCGGACACCGGCCCCCGCGCAGGCCGCGGACGCCCACCCGTCGTCGGCGGCGCCGGCCGGACGGGCGACGGGCCCGAGCCACTGGAATGCCTTGTCCGAGCCGCCCAGCATGTCGGCTCCTCCCGGGACATCGCGGCGATGTGGGCGCCGTTCACCCTCGACCTGGAATCCGCCGCGGGCCGCCAGGCCCTCGAAGTGGCCGGCCGCTGGTGGGAGAAGGCCCGGGACGGGGAACGCGCCGCGCTCTTCGGCCATCTGGAACGCGCGCTCCTCACCGAGCAGCAGTGCAGCATCGACGTCACCGCGGACATCCTGCACGAAATCAGGCGCCTGATCATGGCCGGCCGGGCCTCCGGCCACAGCGGCGGCGGATGGCAGGCGGGGCCGGTGCTCCGGGAGACGAAGCGGGACCTGCGCGCACGCCGCTCGCGGGTGCGTGAACTGCGGTGGATACGGCTGATGGCCCACATCAACCTGGTACCGGGAACGCCGCGCAAGCCCAAGAAGTGGAACAGAGGGAGCACCACCCGATGAGCAACAACCGTTCCCGGTCGGCCCGGCGCGCACTCGCCGCGGCGCTGGCCACCGCCTTCCTCACCCTGGGGTCCGCGCTGAGCCCCTTCGCTCCCGCCCGTGCCGCGGACTCCGGCGACCTGGAGCAGTTCCTGGACTCGGTGGTGGGCACCCGCAGCGCCGGCTACGCGATCGTCGTCGACACCTCGCAGTCCATGGCGAACAACGGCTCGTACGACAAGGTCCGTTCGGTGCTTCCCGCGTTCCTCGAGTCCCTGCATTCCGAGGACCTGGTCTGCCTGATCCCCTTCAGCGAGAGCGCGCGCGCCTGCGACTTGGTCTCCCGCGACGAGGCGCTCGCGAAACTCGACGAAGCGCTGCCCGCCACCCCCGAGGGTCCCGCGTCCAACTTCGGGCGCGCTTTCGAACAGGCGCTGGCCGGACTGCAGCGGGCCGGCACCGATGTCGGCGGCGTGCTGCTGCTGTCCGACGCGCAGATGCACGCGCCCGACGACGTCAAGTACCGGGACTTCACCGCGAGCGGCTGGCCCGCCCTGCGCAAACAGGCTTCGGGCCTGCCCGCCGACCGCACCCTGACCGGCTACGGCATCGCCTTGGCCCCTGGCGCCGAGGTCGAGCAGGTCCTGGCCAAGGTGTTCCCCAGCTACCGCATGCTCGATGCGTCGGGAGCCCGGACCCGGGAGGCGATGACGGCGGCTCAGGACGACACCCGTCTGATCCAGGCCGCCCAGGCCGTGGCCGGGGACAAGGGCAAAGGCGTGGCCGTCTCCTGGCCGGACAGGCCCGGGAACGGGCCGGTGCCGGCCGGATCGGACCTCCGCCTGCGGCTGACGGCCACCACCGAAGCGCTGCCCGTGCGCGTCACCGGCCTGCGGATCGAAGGGCTCCCCGAGGGCGTCGAGCCGACCGGTGAACTGCCCCGCTCGGTCGACCTCGGGCCGGGGGAGAGCCGGGACATCGACGTCACGCTCAGCTCCACCACCGTGCAGCGCAAGGGGTGGGGGAGCGGTCCCCGCACCGAGACCTGGCAACTGTCCGTCGACGGCCGGGTGAGCACCCCGGTGGCGCGGGCCTCGGAGCGGTACGTGGACCAGCGGGCCCGGCTGGCCACCGCCCCGGCCGGAGAGTCCCTGGCGGTGCGGGGGACGGCGCGGGTCACCGTCGACCCGGTGCGCTGGGCCGCCGCACTGGGCGTCCTCCTGCTCGTCCTCGTCCTGGCGGGTGTTGTGCTGCTGCGCCGGTACCGTCCGGTCCGGGGCACGCTGTCCGCCGAAGGAGTCGACACCAGGGAGCCTGTGCGGATCCCTTTGCAAGGACGCGGCGAGGTCACCGTAGACCTCTCCCCGCTCATCGCGGGCGACGGATCGGTCAGGATCCGGAGCGTCCCCGGCCCGCTCCGCGAGCAGCCGCCCATCCGGCTGCGCTGCCGCACCGCAGACCGGCCGGAACGGGAGATCGTCTGCTCGCCCGGCCAGACCGTGCTGCTGTGCGGTATCGAGTTCCACTACACGACGCTGCCCGCGCAGCGGAGATGACCGGTGCCCGCCGCCCGGCAGCGGCCGCCCGCGACATTCCCGGAGGTTCCCGCGAGACCCGCCGCCGGGCGGCGCATGGCCACTGCTCACCTGGGGGATCAGTGGTGGCGGGGCGTCACATTCCCTTTTAGTTTCGACATATGACCCAACGTCACCTCACTTATCTCACCTGCACCGTGGTCGTCCTGGCCTCGGGCATGGCCGCCGCGCCGCCGGCCGCCCAGCCCACCGTGCACCGGGTGCAGCCCGGCGCATCGATCCAGAAGGCCGTGGACGCCGCGAAGCCGGGGGACACCGTCGTCCTCTCGCCCGGCACCTACAAAGAGAGCGTCGACATCACCACGTCGGACGTCGCCCTGCGCGGCTCCGGTGCCCACCGCACCGTCCTGGTGCCCGACACGGCCGCCGACCGGAGCGCCTGCGCCGAGGCGGGGCACGGCATCTGCGTGACCGGCACGGACACGGCACTCCTCGAGGGCGTCACCGTAAGCTCGTTGACATTGCGGGGCTTCCCCGGGAACGGGCTGTGGGCCACCGGCACCGACCGGCTGCGGGTGCAGGGCGTGACCGCCGAGAAGAACGGCAAGTGGGGCATCGCCGAGGAGCGCTCGGTGCGCAGCGTGCTCAGCCACAACGTGGTCGAGGAGAACGGCGACGCCGGACTGTTCCTGTCCAACACCACGGACACCGAGGAAGGCGCCCGGGACGCCCACCGGACGGTGATCCGCCACAACCGCATGCTCGGCAACCGCGTCGGCGTCATCGTGCGGCGGCTGCGGAACCTGACCGTCGACCACAACGAGGCCACCGGCAACTGTGCCGCCGTGTTCGTGGTGGGCGACGGGTCCAAGCCCGTCGCGGGCGACCTGCGGGTGACCCGCAATCACCTCCGCGCCAACAACAAGCGCTGCGCCGCCACACCGCGGCTGCCCTTCCTGCAGGGCGCGGGCATCGTCCTCACCGGAGCCGAGGACACCCTCGTGGCCGAGAACCGGATCGAGAACCACAAGGGCACCTCCCCGCTGTCCGGCGGCATCGTGCTGTTCAAGAGCTTCGCGGGCACCGTCGACGAGCGCAACACCGTCCGCGACAACCTGGTCACCGGCAACAGCCCGGCAGACCTGGCCAACCGGGACACCGCCACGACCAACACGTTCAGCGGCAACACCTGCACGCTCTCCGAGCCCGCCGGTCTGTGCTGAACACCCCGCCGTGCCACCGCCCACCCCCTCGGTACCTCGCCCTCCCCTCAACAGCACAACAGAAGAAGCGAGGCGACGGACGACGACCGTTGATCCGGCTCCCCCCACCGCCCATGCGGCCGCGGGAGCCCGCTTTCGGGGCGGCCCGCGCCGCCGCCGGACGCGCCGCCGTTCGCCTGGGTGTGGCGGACGTACTCGACCACACCCCCATGACCGGGGACGACCTCGCGGAGGCGGTGAAGTGCCGGCCGCACAGCCGGCTGCTGCTGCGCGCACTGTTGTGCCAGGGAGTCTTCGCCGAGCGCCCCGACGGCACGTTCACGCACACCGACATGTCCCGGCTGCTGCGCGAGGACGGCTGCACAGCCTGCGGTACATCGCCCTGTGGTGCACCGAACCGTGGGCCTGGAACCTCTGGCCGCTGCTCGACGAGGCAATCCGCTCGGGCGGCAACGTCTTCGAGGACGTCCACGGCCGGGAGCTCTTCGACCACCTGGGCGAGAACGCCCCCGAGTCCGGGCACATGGTCAACCGGGCCATGACGACGTCAGCGCGCAGTCGGCGCGGGACGTCGCCGCGCTTCGACCTGGGCGACGTCTCCTCCGTCGTGGACATCGGAGGCGGTCAGGGCCACGTCCTGGCCGGGCTGCTGGAGAAGTACCCGGACCTCCACGGCACCCTGCTCGGCCTGCCCGGCGTGGTGGAGAACGCCGACCCCCGGCTGTGGGAGGGCGGCGCGCCGGCCGGGCCCGGCTCGGCGCCGGGGACTGCCGCCAGGACGGTCCCCGTACGGGCGGACCTCTCCCTCATCATGAACGTCCTGGAGCGGGAGGACGACAGCACCCGCCGGGTCCTGGCCGACATCCGCGCGGCCCGGAGCACGCGTCGTCGTCATGGAGAAACTCGTCGCCGACACCCCGACGATGCGGTCCACCACGGCCATGGACCTGCTGCTCCTCAACGTTGGCGGCGCCGAGCACACCCGGAAGAGCATGACCGACCGGCTGGCCGGCGCGGGCCCGGTCATCGGCGAGGTCCAGCCGGGCGACGCCTGCCCGCACGCCTTCGAGCGCACCGTCCCGGCTGATCCGCACCGGCCCGCACCGTCCGGCCGACATGTTCCGTACGCAGGCCGGCCCCGGGGCCGCCGGCTCCGTGACGTACACGGGACCGGCGGCCCCGGGGCTCTTCCGGGCTGTCCGCTCAGGAGCCGGCGCCGCGCTCCCAGTGGTAGAAGCACTGCGCCATGGCGTCCTTGGGGCTGCGCCAGGTCCGGGGGTCGTACGGGCTGACGTACGCCTCCAGCTGTTCGCTGATGTCGCGGAACTCGGGGTGCCCGGCCACCTTCGCGATGGCGGGCGCCGGGTCCCGCTCGGACTCGATGAGGTGCAGATACACGTCGTCGCCGAACTGGAAGAGCCGGCGCCTGTTCACCCCGATCAGGTGGGGGAGTTCACCCCGGTCGGAGGCGGCGAACACATCGGAGATCTGCGACGCCGAACCGGGCGCCATACGGGCCACGATGAGTGCGTGGTGCATCGACGGTCCTTTCAGGATCGGTCGGCGGTCAGCGGGAGGTGACGGAGGCGGTGCTCCTGCGCTCGCCGGCGGCCTGCTCGATCCGGTCCCGGATGAGCTCCATCTGCGTACGCGAGTTGCGGTTGATGTTGTCCGTCATCCAGGCGTCGTCGACCGGGGCGTCGGGCTTCATCGAGAAGTCCTGCGTCCAGTTCATCCGGACGCCGCCCGGCAGCTGCTCGTACTCCCACAGGATGTCCATGTGGGCGAAGGGACCCGTCTCGACGCGGCGGGCGCGCACGGTCCGGCGGGCCCGGTCGGGGGTGCGCTCGGAGACCCAGCTCCACACCTTCCCGTTGTCGTCCGGGTGCATGGTCAGCCGGAACGTGGTGGTGTCGCCCTCGCGGGAGAGGACCTCGACCGACGCGTACTCGCTGAACAGATCCGGCCAGTTCTCGAGGTCGTTGGTCATCTCCCACACGAGGTCGAAGGGAGCGTCGACGGTGATGCTGTTCTCGGTGTGTCCTGCCACTTTCAGGCTCCAGCCTTGAGGGTGCTGTTGACGAGGTCCAGAAACTCCCGGGGCGTCCTGCAACGCTCCGAGTCGGGGGGAAGCGAGAGGCTGTACCGGTTCTCCAGCTCGCCGACGATGCCGAGCAGGCCCAGCGAGTCGAGGCCGAAGGAGTCGAAGGGGGACTCCGCGGCCTGCTTCAGCTCCTGCGGGTCGATGGTGATGCCGGCCGCCTTCTTCATCAGGGCGGCCAGTTCGGCGACGGTTACTTCAGTGGTGATCATGAGTGTCTGCTCCTTCCCTGCCCGGACCTACCGGGCGGATTCGCCACCGCGGCGCACGACCAGCGCCGCGTTGGAGCCCATGAGTCCCCTGCTGAGGACGAGGGCCGTGCGCAGCTCGGCGGGCCGAGCGCGCGACATCACCAGGTCGAGGTCGTGGCAGATGTCGAACACGTTGGGTGTGGGGGGCACCTGACCGTGCTCCATGGAGAGCACCGCGGCCACCGTGTCCAGCACGGGTGCCGCGCAGTGGGCCCGTCCGAAACCCGCCTTGGGTGCCGTGACGGGGACCCGCTTGCCGTGCGCGCCCAGTGCGTCGGCGATGGCCAGCGCCTCGGCGCGGTCCGCCTCCGGTACGCCCATCGCGTCGGCGAACACCACGTCGATGTCCTCCGGCGCGGCGCCCGCCTCGTCGAGGGCGCCGCGGATCGCGCGGGCCAGACCCTCCCGCGACTCCTCCCAGCGGGAGGCGCCGGTGAAGGTGGCGGCGTGGCCGGCGAGGGTGGCCCGCACCGGCACCCCGCGCTCGCGGGCGCGGGTCTCGTCCTCGACGACGAGCAGCGCACCGCCCTCGGCGGGCACGAACCCGCAGGCCTTCGAGGTGAAGGGACGGTAGGCGAGGGCCGGGTCCTCAACGGTGCTGATCTCGGGATAACCGAGCTGGCAGACCATCGAGTACGGGGCCAGCGGGGCCTCCGCGGCCCCGACGACCATCGTGTCGGTGCCGCGCCGGACCGCCCCGGCGGCGTGCGCGAGGGAGTCGAGGCCGCCGGCCTCGTCGCTCGCCACCACCCCGCACGGGCCCTTGAAACCGCTGCGGATGGAGATCTGGCCGGTGCTCGCGGCGTAGAACCAGGCGATGGACTGGTACGGGCCGACGAACCGAGGGCCCTGCCCCCAGAGTTTCTGCAGCTCACGCTGCCCGAACTCGCCGCCGCCGGAACCGGCCGCGGTGACCACGCCGATGGAGAACGGTTCCGCGGGATCACCGCTGCCGAGCCCGGCGTCGTCGAGGGCGAGGGCGGCCGCCGCCATCGCGAAATGACTGAACCGGTCGGTCTGGACCAGGAACCGGTCCTCGATGAGGGCCGTCGCGTCGAAGGAGCGGACCTCGCCCGCCACGCGCAGCGGCAGATGCCCGCAGCCCTCGCGGGTGATCCGGTCCAGCACGCCGATACCTTCGCTGACGGACTTCCAGTAGGCGTCGGTCCGCTGTCCGTTGGGCGCGATCACACCGATGCCGGTGATGGCCGCGCGGCGGGGGCGCTGAGTGCGCTGAGTGCTCATCGGGTCCTCCCGCCCGGCCCGGTCAGCAGCACCGCGGACTGGAAGCCGCCGAACCCGCTGCCGACGGAGAGCACGTTCCTCAGCTTCCGGGGGCGGGCGGTGCGCGGCACGTAGTCCAGGTCGCACTCGGGGTCGGGGGTCTCGTAGTTCGCCGTCGGCGGTACGGCCTGGTGCTTCAGGGCGAGCACGCAGGCCACCACCTCGATCGCGCCGATCGCGCCCAGCGAGTGCCCCACCATCGACTTGATGGAACTCATGGGTGTGTCGTAGGCGTGGGCGCCGAGGGACCGCTTCACCGCGGCCGTCTCGTGCCGGTCGTTCTGCCGGGTGCCGGAGCCGTGCGCGTTGACGTAGTCGATCAGGGTGGGGTCGAGGCGGGCCTGGTCGAGCGTGCTGTCGATGGCCCGCGCCATCTCCAGGCCCTCGGTGGTCAGACCGGTCATGTGGTAGGCGTTGCCGAAGGTGGCGTACCCGCTGATCTCGCAGTGGATCCGTGCCCCGCGGGCCCGTGCGTGTTCGTACTCCTCGAGGACCAGCACCGCCGCGCCCTCGCCCATCACGAAACCGTCGCGGTGCGCGTCGAAGGGACGGGAGGCGTGCTCCGGGTCGTCGTTGTTCGGCGACGTCGCCTTGATGGCGTCGAAGCACGCCATCGTGATCGGCGAGATCGGCGAGTCGGACGCCCCGGCGATGCAGACGTCGGCCCGGCCCTCGGCGATGGTGTGGAAGCCGTATCCGACCGCGTCGAGTCCCGAGGTGCAGCCGGTGGAGACGGTCTGCACCGGGCCCCGCGCGCCGAACCGCTCGGCGACGACCGAGGCGAGCGTGCTCGGCTGGAACGCCAGGTGCAGCTTCGGGTCGGCGGCCCGGTGGTCCACGTCCCAGCGCGAGCCGTGCTCACTGACCTGGACGTAGTCGTGCTCCAGCCGGGTGGTGCCGCCGACCGCGCTGCCCAGCGACACCGCGGTGCGCCAGCCGTCGTCGCCCCCCGGATCGAGCCCTGAGTCGCGGACCGCCTCGCCTGCGGCGACCACGGCGAACTGGATGTACCGGTCGGCGTGCTGGCACAGATCCGGATCGAGACCGTGGCCGAACGGGTCGAAGTCGCACTCGGCCGCTATCCGCGAGCGCAGCCCGCTCGGGTCGAACAGGGTGATGCCGCGGGTCGCAGTGCGGCCGGCCGACAGAAGGTCCCAGAACGCCGTCGCCCCGGTGCCGCCCGGAGCGACCACCCCGATACCGGTGACAGCCACCCGCCGGGTCATTTTATGGCCTCACTGCGTCCGGCCGGCCGGCCCTGCCCGCTCCCGGACGTGACCGGCCCGCCCACGGTCAGCTGAGGGCCGGCCTCGGAACCGGCGTTCTCCTCGGTGTCGACGTGCCCGAGGCTCGGATGCGGGGCGAGCGGGCCCAGGTGGAAGACCATGCGGGCCTCGGCATCGGAGACGTTGCGGAAGCGGTGCCGCATGTCGATCGGGATCATCAGACCCTGCTCGGCCCGCAGCGCGAACGGCTCCCCGTCCAGGTCGACCTCGAGCGCGCCGCTGACGACGTACACGAACTCCTCGGAGTACGGGTGGTAGTGCTCGCCGATGCGCTCACCGGGCTGGATGACGGCCAGACCCATGAAGCCACTGGTGGAACCCACCGTGGCCGGGGTGAGGAGGGTCCTGAGATCGCCTCCGCGCCTTCTGTTGGGTTCCGTCTCGCTCAGGTCCACGATGCGTGGATGCTGTTTGGACATGGTTGGTACCTCCGGGTGGGGCGGGGGACGTCCGGGCGGGGCGGCCGCGGACGGCACCACGGTGTGCCGTCAGGAATCCACCGCGCCGCGGTCGGTGACGGGCAGCATGTCGGCGTGCGACAGCAGCCGGTTGAGGTTGCGCTCCGAGTTCAGCGGGGCGTCGACACCGACCGCCGCGCCGTCCAGGAGCCGCTCCAGCTCCGCCGCCTTCCCCGCACCCTTGATGCCCAGGGCCCATTCGGGGTCGGCGTCGAGGTCGCCGGTGACGTCGAGCATGCGGACCACGATGTCGTCGCGCTGGAAGACGGTGCTCGTGAAGACCGGGCTGTCCGGGTCGCCGGCCGCGGCCTCGTCCTGATGGGAGAGGAACCGGGCCAGCTCCGTGCCCTGCCCCTCGACGGCCGGGTAGTACAGTGCGTGCCGCCGCAGACCCGCGGGTTCGGGGCCGTCCGCACGGACGTGGTGCACGGAGGGGAGCGCGGTCCGCGTGAAGAACACCCGCGCGGAACCGGGGTCGGACAGATCCCGCTCCTGTTCCAGGTGGGGGTCTATGGCCTCCTCGACCGCCCGAATCTCGGGCTGAGTGGCCACGTGGCGCAGCGCCGCGGGCAGATCGCCCTCGACCTCCACGGCCCGCACCACACGGTTGCCGTGCATGAACACGGAGGTGCGGCGCAGATGCGTGTTCCCGTCCAGCCGGGCCTGGGGGGAGGAGTACCCGATCAGGTGCTCCGCGACCTTGGACTCGCTGCCCGGCTTGACGGTGAAAGTGAGCGCATGGCGGGCCACCCCGTCGCCCACGCGGACCTGCGCCTGCAGACCGGACCGCGCCTTCAGCTCGGTGCACGGCTCCGTCTCGCGCAGGACGCTGTAGCGCATGGAGCGGGTGTCGCGGACACAACTGTGCATCGGACGGACGACCTCGATGTGCTCCTCGCTGTTCACCCAGGTGAGGAAGGGAAGTGCGCTCTCCCACTCGCTGGTGATGAGCCACTGCGAGGGGTTCTCGATCGACTGGCAGAGCTGGTCCTGGATGTGACCGGGAATGGACGCGACCTTGCTGCTCATGTGCTCGTAAGCCTCGAGGAACTGCTCCTGCGCCCCGTCGTACAGGTCGAGCAGCAGAATCACCCGCAGCCTGGAGCCGTCGAACGCCGACTGCGCTATGAGTCCCGCCATGGGTTCCGTCGTGGTCATCCGGCGCACCTCTCCTCTTCTTCACGAAAGGCTCTTCAGTGGGGGTCGGGAACGGCCCCGTCGCCGAAACGGCCGGGCTCGCCCTGAACCGATCGTCGACGCGCCCCGCGAGGTGCGCGAGACACACGGGGCAGGCGGGTGAACCGCGCGTCAACCGGGTGCCGCCGGGACACGGAACGACCCGTACCGGGAATGAATGCGGCGTCCTTTCCCCGCCCGTCCAGGGCGACGCTGGAGGCAGTTCAATGAACCGATTGCAAGAGGCCGGCGAGACCGGTCACCGCACGCCCGTCCTCGTCGTCGGCGGCTCCCTCGTGGGCCTGTCGATGTCCGTGTTCCTGGGGCGTCTGGGCGTGCCGCACACGCTCGTCGAACGTCACACGGGCACGTCGATCCACCCGCGGGGGCGCGGCAACAACGTGCGCACCATGGAGCTGTTCCGGGTGGCCGGAGTGGAGCAGCAGATCAAGGAGGTCGCGTCGGTCCTGGCGGACAACCACGGCATCATGCAGACACCGAGTCTGGTGGACGGCGATGGCGAGTGGCTGTTCAAGGAGATCGACCCCGGGGGCGGCCTGGCCCGGTTCAGTCCCGGCGGGTGGTGCCAGTGCAGCCAGAACGACCTCGAGCCGGTGCTGCTGGCCCACGCCCGCGAACTCGGCGGAGATCTGCGCTTCGCGACCGAGCTGATGTCGTTCGACCAGGACGACGACGGGGTGACGGCGCGGGTCAAGAGCCGGGAGACCGGCGAGCACACCACCATCCGCGCCGACTACCTGGTCGCCGCGGACGGCCCGCGCAGTCCCGTGCGGGAGCGGCTCGGCATCGGTCAGAGGGGTCCGGGGGACCTGTTCCACAACGTGAGCGTCACCTTCTCCTCACGCGACCTCGCGGGCGTCGTCGGCGACCGCCGGTTCATCGTCTGCTACCTGACGAACCCGGAGGCCGACGGGGCGCTGCTGCCCGTCGACAACGCCGAGAACTGGGTGTTCCACACCCCCTGGCACCCCGAACACGGCGAGACGATCGAGGAGTTCACCGACGAGCGGTGCGTCGCCCACATCCGGCGGGCGATCGGCGTGCCGGACCTCGACGTCAAGATCACCGGCCGGGCCGCCTGGCACGCCGCCGAGCGGGTCGCCGAGAGGTACACCGACCGCCGGGTGTTCCTCGCCGGCGACTCGGCCCACGAGATGTCGCCCACCGGGGCGTTCGGCTCCAACACCGGCATCCAGGACGCGCACAACCTCGCCTGGAAGCTGGCCGCCGTCCACGGCGGCTGGGCGGGCCCCGGACTGCTGGAGTCCTACGACGCCGAGCGCCGGCCGGTCGCCGAGGCGACCAGCGCCCGCGCCTCGAACCGCTCGGTCGAGCACAGCCACCCCGGCTACACGCCCGCGGCGGGCGCCGGCACCAAGGGCCCGAAGGGCGGAATCCTCACCGTGGCGCTGGGCTACCGCTATCCGCAGGGCGCGGTCGCCGGCGGCGATCCGGCGGCGCCGGTCGTCCCGGAGGACCTGCGGCTGACGGGGGAACCGGGCACCCGGGCCCCCCACCTGTGGCTGGACCGCGACGGCGTCCGCATCTCCACCCTCGACCTGTACGAGCGGTCCCTGGTGCTGCTGACCGGCGAGTCCGGCGACGCCGCCTGGCACACCGCCGCGGCGCAGGCGGCACAGCACCTGCGGGTGCCCCTCGACGCCTACCGGATCGGCACCGGCCCCGCCGCGGACCTGACGCCGGACGACGGCGTGGACTGGGCACAGGCCCACGGCGTCACCGGGGACGGCGCGGTCCTGGTCCGCCCCGACGGATTCGTGGCGTGGCGCTCCGAAGGGGCCGTGGCGGACCCCGCGACGGTGTTGCGGAAGGCCGTCACGGACATCCTGGCCCGGGGACGGGACTGACGGTGCGTGCGGCGAGGCGGTGTCAGGCTCCTCCGACGCCGCCCTGCCGTCCCCGCTCCGCCTTGGCCCTGTGCTGCTCGAACCGCTGGACCGCGGGTCCGTCGTCGTCCCACGGCCATGGGGTCACCGTTCCCTGGAGCGCCTCGAACACATGGTTCGCGTCAACGGCGCGGCCGGCCGCGCACAGCGCGTACGCCAGGACGTTCAGGTCCGCCTGGGCCGCCGCGTGCTGGAAGAACCCCGGCTTCGCCCAGAGGGAGGCGGCCTGCTCCAGCGAGGCCGCGATCTGTCCGCCGTCCCACAGCTGACCGGCCGTCATGGCCCGGACGCCGCCCTGCGCCACCAGCCCCTGGTACTGCCGGACGGCCGCGGTCAGCTCGACCGCGGCGCACGGCGCGTTGGCCGGTATCCGGGTGCGCACCACGTCGATGAAGTCGAGGACTGCCGCGCTCGAGCCCCCTTCCTCCGGCGACAGATGGGCGAGCATCTGCAAGTAGGCCTCGCGGTGCCAGCGGTCGCGTCCGGTGGCCTCCCGCCAGATGGCGTTGACCTCGCTCTGCGGATACCGCTCGATGCGGGCCATGCCGAGCAGGGCCACCCAGGGCAGCGGATCCGCCGGATTCAACTCCGCGGCCCGATGGCACTGGGTCACCAACTGTCCCGCGTCCTCCAGATGTCTGTCCCGCAGGCCGCGCATCAGACCGACCCAGGAGTGGAACACCAGCGCGTCGGGGTTCTTCGGCGACCTGGTCAGCCAGGCCGAGGCCAGGTCGGACCCCGATTCGGCTGTCTCTCCGGCCAGCACGGACACCCGATGGCTGCGCTGGTCCCAGTTGTCCCCGGTTTCCTCCAGGAAGGCCGCGACGAGAGTCACCTCCGTCGACTTGACGCCCCCACCGCGTTTGCTCACCTGCCGGAGGACGCGCCCGAGGGCGACATCGTCGAGGGCGGGGGCGAGGCGGGGACGTTTACCGGTACGACTACTGAAAAGCGCCATGTCCGCAGACTAGGAACTGTTCCGGGTCCGGCAACCGATACGAGCTGATCGTTACCGATCCGGACCTCGGCGTGACGCGGTTTGGCCCCCTCGTCGGCGCCTGGGGCCTGAACAGGCCCTTATTTTTACTGGTAGTGGGAGGAAAGCGACGCGGTACGGCGGGGCGGGGCCGGCGAACTCGTTCGCCGGCCCCGCCCCGCCGTACCTTCCGTCGGTGTGTCCTTCTGTCCGCTCGGCCGTACCCGGCCGGTCAGGAAGCCGGCGCAGGGAAGGTCGGGTACTCCACGCCGGAGACGTACTGGACGACCCGGACGACCTGGCAGGAGTAGCCGAACTCGTTGTCGTACCAGAGGTACAGGATCGCGTTGTCGCCCTCGACCTTGAGGGCGCCGGCGTCGACGATCGAGGCGTGCCGTGAGCCGATGAAGTCGCTGGAGACCGCGTCGGGGGCGCTGATGAAGTCGATCTGACGCTTCAACGGCGAGGTGAGCGACACCTCGCGGAGGTACTCGAGCACCTCGGCGCGGTCGGTCGCGCGGCCCAGCTGGAGGTTGAGGATCGCGATGGAGACGTTCGGCACCGGGACCCGGATCGAGCTGCCGGTGATCGTCGCGTCGAGGTCGGGCAGCGCCTTGGCGACGGCGGAGGCGGCACCCGTCTCGGTGATCACCATGTTCAGCGGCGCGGAGCGGCCGCGGCGCTCGGACTTGTGGTAGTTGTCCAGCAGATTCTGGTCGTTGGTGAACGAGTGGACGGTCTCCACATGGCCGCGCAGCACACCGTACTCGTCCGCCATCGCCTTGAGCGGCGGGACGATCGCGTTGGTGGTGCAGGAGGCGCAGGAAAGGATCTGCTCGTCCGGCTTGAGGGTCTCGTGGTTGACGCCGTGCACGATGTTGGGCACGTCGCCCTTGCCGGGCGCGGTCAGCACGACCTTGTCGACACCGGGGCGCAGATGCTGCGAGAGCCCCTCGCGGTCGCGCCACTTGCCGGTGTTGTCGATGAGGATGGCGTTCTTGATGCCGTACGCCGTGTAGTCCAGCTGCGAGGGGTCGTCGGCGTAGATCATCTTGATGGTGTTGCCGTTGGCGACGATCGTGCCGTTCGCCTCGTCCACGGTGATCGTGCCCTGGAACTGACCGTGCACGGAGTCGCGGCGCAGCAGGGAGGCGCGCTTGACGATGTCCTGTTCGCCGCCCCGGCGGACCACGATGGCGCGCAGCCGCAGGCCGTTGCCGGAGCCGGACTTCTCGATGAGCAGGCGGGCGAGGAGCCGGCCGATGCGGCCGAAGCCGTAGAGGACGACGTCGCGCGGCTCGCGGCGGTCGGCCCTGTCGGCGCCCGTGGCACCGGCCACGGCCTCGGCGGTGAACTCCGCAACCGACAGGCCGCGGTCGTCGGTCCGGTAGGTCGCGGCGAGCAGACCGAGGTCGATCTGGGACGGACCGAGGTCGAGCGCGGTGAGTGCCTGGAGGAAGGGCAGCGTCTCGGTGACCGACAGCTCCTGGCCGGAGATCTGACGGGCGAAGCGGTGGGTCTTGAGGATCGAGACCACCGACTTGTTCACCAAGGAGCGGCTGTGCAGCAGGACGGTGACGTCCCGCTCGCGGTGCAGCTTCCCGATGATCGGGATCATCGACTCCGCGATCTCCTCGCGGTGCTTCCAGCTGGTGAACGAGTCTTCATTGACAGTCACAGGATTATCTTTCGAGCTAGGCGGCGCTCATATGATAACCATGCCGGTCAGGGGGCTCCGATGGGGTGTCCCCTCCCGCATCTTCCGACGCCGGGAGGATTGCGGGTCGTGCGACCGGGTACGCGGGCAGGACCGTGCCCGGAGCGGATCCTGGTCCGATCAGCTGATCCGCCGTTCTGCCGGTCCGCCGCGTGCGGATCGCTCGTCGCGGATCGCCGATGCCCGTCGCCGATTCCGTCCGGGGCGGGTCCGTACGACCGCCGCTACGAGGGAAGCCGCCATGGAGACACCCGCGCACGAGAACAACGACCCCACGTCCGCCCAGCGGGCTCTGGACGCTCTCGCCGACAACACCCAGGACACGGCGGCGCTGGACGCCCTCGCCAACAGTGACGTACTGATCCCCGTGCCCGACGACGCGGGTGACGAGGCCGCCGACCCCGGCGCGGTCGCGCTGCCGGTGATGGAGCAGCCGGACGGCATCCAGGTGGTGCCGGTGTTCACCTCGGAACTGGAGATGTCGGGGCTGCTGCCGTTCGTCTCCCGCTACCGGCTGGTGCCGCTCGGGGCGCTGGCCGCGCAGTGGCCGGCCGACGAGCTGTCCCTCACCATCGACGGCAGCTCGGAGCACCGCCTGACACTGACGTCCGAGGGGGTGCGCACCCTGCTGGCCCGCCCCTAGGTCTGTCCGGCGGACTACTCGCCCAGCGCGCGGGCCAGGGCCGCGCGCTGGAGCGGCAGTACCTCGGCGTGCAGGTCACGGCCCTTGCGGGTGAGCGTGACGTGGACGCCCCGCCGGTCCTTTGCGCAGAGGCTGCGGACGACCAGTCCGTCCCTCTCCAGCCGGGCGATGAGGCGGGACAGGGCGCTCTGGCTGAGGTGGACCCGCCCGCCCAGGTTCTGCACCCTGCAGTGCTCGCCCTCCTGGGGCGGCGCGGTCGCGAGCAGGTCGAGCACCTCGAAGTCGGAGGCGCCCAGGCCGTGTGGATGCAGCGCACGGTCGATCTCGCCGAGGGTGCGCGCGTGTACCGACAGAATCTCCCGCCACCGCTCCTCGAGCCGGATGCCGGCCGTCTCCGCTGCCATGAGTGAACGGTAACATTTGTTCGAATTTCAACTAACGATTGGGTGATGTACGGGCCATGCGCGCGCGACACGCGCGTCACGCCCGGGGCCGACGCGCCCCTATGCCGACTCGCGCTTCACCAGTTCCGTGGGGAGGATCACCGTGGCCGGGTCCTCGCCGCCCACCTGGGCGAGCAGGACCCGTACCATCTCGGAGCTGATGCGGTCCCACGGCTGGCGGATCGTGGTCAGGCCGGGGCTGGTGGAGACGGCGGCCCGGGAGTCGTCGAAGCCGCCGACTGCCACGTCCTGGGGCACCCGGCGTCCCGTGCGGTGCAGTGTCGTCAGCACACCCTGCGCCATCAGGTCCGAGGCGACGAACACGGCGTCCATGTCGGGTGCCCCGGCCAGCAGCCGCTCCGCGCCCGCCTCGCCGCTGGCCCTGCTGTAGTCGCCGGAGACGATGAGCCGCTCGTCGATCCCGATGCCGGCCTCGGCGAGTACCTCCTTGTACCCCGCGAGGCGCTCCACGCCGCCCGGAGTGTCGAGCGGGCCGGTCACCACGCCCACCCTGCGCCGGCCGAGCGACAGCAGATGGCGCACCATGTCACGGGCACCGTCCCGGTCGTCCGCGGCCACGTAACTCACCTTGGAACCCAGCCCGATCGGCTTGCCGCACGCGACCAGCGGCACGCCCGCGGCCCGCAGTTCCTCGGCCACCGGATCGCCCGAGTGGCTGGAGACCAGCAGCACCCCGTCGACGTGCCCGGCGGTGATGTACCGGACTATGCGCCGCCGTTCGGCCTGCGTGCCGGCGATCATCAGCAGCAGCGGAATGTCGTGCGCGGCCAGCGCCTGCGTGCAACCACGCAGCAGGACGTTGAAGTTGGGATCCTCGAAGAACCGCTCCTGGGGCTCCGTCAGCAGGAAGCCCACCGAGTCGGACCGGCCGGTGATCAGCGAGCGGGCGTGCCGGTTCACCACGTAACCCGTCCTGCGGATCGCGGCGTTGACCGCCTCCGCCGCGGACGGGCTGACGTAGTGGCCGCCGTTGAGCACGCGTGAGACGGTGCCGCGCGAGACACCGGCCTCGCGCGCCACGTCGTGGATCGTCGGCGGCCTGCGCCTGCCCCCGGTGTTGCTCATGGTCATGACTTTACGGCTCCGGACAGCAGATCAAGGCTCCAGAACCGCTGGATGACCAGGAAGAGCGCGACCAGCGGAAACACCGCGAGGAACGCACCGGTGATCACCAGGGTGTACAACGCCGGGGTGTTGGCGCCCTGTTCGAGGAGCGTGTACAGACCGAGCGTGATCGGGAACTTCTCGTCGTCGCTGAGCATGATGTACGGCAGCAGGAAGTTGTTCCAGATCGCGACGAACTGGAACAGGAAGACCGTCACCAGTCCGGGCAGCATCATCGGCAGCGCGACCCGGGTGAAGATCCGCCACTCGCCCGCCCCGTCCATCCGCCCGGCCTCCACCACGTCGGACGGCACCGACGCCGCGGCGTAGATCCGCGCGAGGTAGACACCGTACGGGGAGAGGATCTGCGGGAGCAGCACGGACAGGTAGGAGTCCGTGAGGCCCGCCCGGGCCAGCAGCAGGTACTGCGGGACGGCGAGGATCACCGGCGGCATCAGCACGCCCGCGAGCAGCACGTTGAACAGCGTCTCGCGGCCCCGGAAGCGGTAGACCGCCAGCGCGTAGCCGCTGACCGCCGACACGCACGTGGACAGCAGGGCGCCGAGTCCGGCGTACAGGGCGGAGTTGCCCATCCACTGCCAGTAGACGCCGTCGCGGTACGCGTTCAGGTCGGAGAGGTTCTCGGTGAGGCCGGTGCCCGGCCAGAACGTGAACGTGGAGAACAGCTCACTGCCGGACTTGGTCGACGCGATGACCACCCAGGCCACCGGCAGCAGGCAGTACAGCGCGCCGAGCAGCAGCGTCAGGGTGGGGACCAGGGCGATACGGCGGGGCCGCGCCGGACCCCGGCCGGTGCCCGGGGCGATGCCGGCCACGGGCTCGGTCTTGTTCAGGGCCACGGAACTCATCGGGCGACTCCTTGACTGCCGTCCCACTTGTTGCGTCGGTTCGCGGCCCGCAGGAAGCCGAAGGAGAGCACCAGGGTGGCGAGCGCGATGAGGGCGGCCTGGGCGGCGGCCGAGTAGATGTCGCCGTTGCCGAAGGCGTCCTGGTACACCTTCATCAGCGGACTCCAGGTGGTGGAGACGGAGTTGGTGAGCGGCTTCAGCGTGGTCGGTTCGTTGAACACCTGGAGGGTCGCGATGATCGAGAAGAAGAAGGTGAGCACGAGCGACGGCGCGACCATCGGGATCTTGATCTTCAGTGCGATCTGCAGGGGGGTGGCGCCGTCCAGCTTCGCCGCCTCGTACACCTCGGCCGGGATGGCCCGCAGCGCGGTGTAGATGACGATCATGTTGAAGCCGGTGCCGCCCCACACCGCGATGTTCGACAGGGCGAGGAACAGCGGACCGCCGTCCAGCAGGTCCGGCTGCGGCAGGCCGAACTCGCCGAGCACGAAGTGGAACGGGCTCACGTCGGGCAGGTACAGGAAGCCCCACAGCAGCGCCGCGATCACGCCGGGGATGGCGTACGGCAGGAAGATCGCGAGCCGGGTGAAGGGTGCGAGCCGCACCCGCTCGGAGTCCAGCATCAGCGCGAACACCAGGGCGAGCCCCAGCATCACCGGCACCACGATGCAGCCGTAGCCGAGCACGCGCAGCGCGCCGTCCAGCAGCTCGCTGTCGGAGAGCGCGGCGGTGTAGTTCTCCAGGCCGGCCCAGACCTCCTTCCGGGCGCCGGCGCCCAGGCCGAGCCCGGACACCTGCACCTTGCGGAAGCTGAGCCAGATCGCGTACCCGATGGGCAGCGCGAAGAAGAGCAGGAAGAGGACCGTCGCGGGGATCAGGAAGAGGAAGGGGGCGCTTCGGGTGCGCATCGGCGCGGAGGTGCGGGACGGGCGGGCGTGCGGGGCCCCTTCGCCCCCGTACGCCTTCCCACGTGCCGGAGATGTCACGGAGCGACCTCGAAGCCCTGCTTCTTCAGATCGGCGACCGTGTCCTGCTGCATCGTGTCCACGGCCGCGACGAAGTCGGACTTGTTCTTCGCCGCGGCACCGAAGGCGTCCTTGAACGTCGTGTACGCCACGTTGACGTTCGGGCCCCAGGCGGACGGCGCGGTGGTCTGCGCGATCTCGGCGGCGTCCTTGTAGAAGTCCGGCTGGTTGGAGAAGTACTCCGGCGGGGTGGCGAAGGCGCCGCTGAGCTGGGCCGAGGCGGAAGCCGGGTAGATGCCGCTCTCCTTCGCCAGCGCGTTCAGGGCGTCGCCGTCGGTGTTCAGCCAGGCGGCGAACTTCGCGGCGGCCTCCTTGTTCCCGGAGTCCGTGGTGACGCCGGTCGACGAGCCGCCCCAGCTGCCGGTGCGGTTCTCCCCCTCGGTCCACTGGGGGAGCGGGGCCATGGCCCACTTGCCCTTGGTGTCCGGCGCGGCCGTGCTCAGCGTGCCCGGCGCCCACACGGCGCTGACCCACGCGATCTGCTTGCCGGTGTTGAGCGCCTTGTTCCAGGCGGGGGTGTACATCGGCTGGTTGTCGATCGCACCCTCCTTGACCAGGCCGCCCCAGAACTCGGCGACCTTCCTGGTCGCGTCGTCGGAGATCCCGACCTTCCACTTGTCACCCGACGTGGTCCACCACTGCGCGCCGGCCTGCTGGGCCAGGCCCGCGAACAGGCCCGAGTCGTTGGCGGAGAACGTGGTCAGGTCCGTCTTCGGCGACTGCTTCTTGAGCTTGCGCGCGGTGTCCGCGAACTCGTCCCAGGTCGTCGGCACCGTCAGGCCGTACTCCTCGAACAGGTCCTCGCGGTAGTAGAACATCATCGGCCCGATGTCCTGCGGAACCGCGTACACCGCGTCCGTGCCGAGCGTGGTCTGCTGCCAGACGCCGTCCGCGAACTCGTCCTTCGCGTCGCCCACGTCCTTGGAGATGTCGGCGAGCGCGTCATTGCTGACCAGCGTGGGCAGCGCCTGGTACTCCGCCTGCACCAGGTCTGGGGCCGTGCCCGCCTTGTGCGCGGTGAGGATCTTGGTGACCAGCGTGTCGCCGGATGCCTGCTTCTTCACCGTGACCTTGATCTGCTCCTTCTTGCCCGGACCCTCGTTCCACAGGTCCACGACCTTGTCCATGCCGGGGGCCCAGGTCCAGTACGTCAGTGAGACCGGGCCGGACCGGGCCCCGCTGTCGTCGTCCGACGACGAGCCGCACGCGGCCAGCGCGGTGGCGCCGAGCGTGACCGCCATGGCGGAACCCACGAGGCGACGGTGCTTCGTGTATCGCATGGAACTCTCCCCTGACCTGGGCCCCCGCCTCTCGCGAAGACCTGCTGCCCCAGCGGCGCGCGGCTCGTACCCTGACTCGCGCTGCTCTGTGAGCGTTCACAGTAGAGAAACATCCCGGACGCTTGTCAATGGTTGCTGCTGTGCGGTTATGTTGGCTTCGCGCCGCCGAAAGTGTGTGTGTACGTTCCCAGTAGTTCGACATATCGGGAGACAATCCATGCCGGAGACCATCCCCACGGGCCTCACCGGGCTCGCCTTCGGTGGGGACTACAACCCCGAGCAGTGGCCGGAAAGCGTCTGGACCGAGGACGTCCGGCTGATGCGTGAGGCCGGCGTCACCATGGTGAGCGTCGGCATCTTCTCCTGGGCCCTGCTGGAGCCCGAGCCCGGCGTCCACGACTTCGGCTGGCTCGACCGGGTCCTGGACCTGCTGCACGAGAACGGCATCCGCGCCGACCTCGGCACGCCCACCGTGGTGCCGCCCGTCTGGTTCTACCGCGCCCACCCGGACGCGCTGCCGGTGACCGCGGAGGGGATGCGCTACGAGTTCGGCTCCCGCGGCGCCATCTGCCACAGCAACCCCGACTACCGCACCGCCGCCGCGGACATCACCACCAGGCTCGCCGAGCGGTACGGGGACCATCCCGCGCTCGCGATGTGGCACGTCCACAACGAGTACGGCGTCCCCGTCTCCGCCTGCTACTGCGACGGGTGCGCCGCTCACTTCCGCCGCTGGCTCGCCCGCACCTACGGCACCGTCGACGCCGTCAACGAGGCCTGGGGCACCGCCTTCTGGGGCCAGCGCTACGCGGACTTCGAACAGATCAACCCGCCGCGGGCCACCCCGACGGTCGGCAACCCCGCCCAGGCGCTGGACTACCGGCGGTTCGCCGACGCGACCGTGCGGGAGAACTTCGTCACCGAGCGGGACATCCTGCACCGCCTCTCACCCGGCATCCCGGTCACCACCAACTTCATGACGGCCCTCAGCCAGTGCGACTCCATGGACTACTGGGCCTGGGGCCGCGAGGTCGACTTCGTCACCAACGACCACTACCTGATCACCGACGGCCGCCGCACCCACGTGAACCTGGCGATGTCCGCCGACCTCACCCGCTCCGTCGCCGGCGGCGCCCCCTGGCTGCTGCTCGAGCACTCCACCTCGGGCGTCAACTGGCAGCCCCGCAACCCCGCCAAGGCGCCCGGCCAGATGGCCCGCAACTCCCTCGCGCACGTGGCCCGCGGCTCCGAGGGCGCCCTGTTCTTCCAGTGGCGCCAGTCCAGGCGCGGCGCCGAGAAGTTCCACTCGGCGATGCTCCCGCACGGCGGCACGGACACCCGCGTCTGGCGCGAGGTCGTCGAACTCGGCGCGCACATCGATGCGTTGACGCCTCTGCGCGGAACCCGCACCGAGGCCGATGTCGCCGTGCTGTGGGACTGGCACTCCTGGTGGGCGCAGAACCTCGACTGGCGCCCCACCGAGGACCACGACGCCCGCGAACGCGCCGACGCCTTCTACGAGGTGCTCTACGACCGCCACCTCACCGTCGACTTCGCCCACCCGGAAGCCGACCTGTCGCGCTACCCCCTGGTCGTCGTCCCCGCCCTGTACCTGATGACCGAGGCGGCGGGGAACAACCTCAAGGAGTACGTCGAGAACGGCGGCACCCTCGTCGTCTCGTACTTCTCCGGCATCGTCGACGAACACGACGCCGTGCACGACGGCGCCTACCCGGGGGCCCTGCGGGACGTCCTCGGCCTGACCGTCGAGGAGTTCTCGCCGCTCGGCGCCGGCGCCCAGGTGCGCCTGACCGGCCCCGACGGCTCCGAACTCGGCGCCGACGTATGGTCCGAGTTCGTGGTGCCGCGCGGTGCCGAGACCGTCTGGACCTACGCCGACGGCCTCACCGCCGGCCACCCCGCCGTCACCCGCCACCGCTTCGGTGAGGGCAGCGCCTGGTACGTCTCCACCCGCCTGGGCGCCGAAGGCCTGGACGCGCTGCTCGGCTGGGCCGTCGAGGACACCCGGATCACCCCGCGCGCCGACCTGCCCCACGACGTCGAAGTGGTGCGCCGCACCGGGGAGTCCGGCACCTTCCTGTTCGTGATCAACCACACCGCCGGCGACACCAAGGTGTCGCTGGACACCCCCGGCACCGAGCTGCTGACGGGTGAACGCGCCACGGGCCGCCTGGCGGTCCCGGCCGGAGCCGTCCGGGTCGTCCGGCTCGACGGCTGAGCCACGACTCCCCTCCGCCCGCGTGAGCAGCGCACGCCGCGGGCGGAGGGAGGCCCCGCCCCCGCCGCGGGCGGGGGCGCTCCTCTCCCCACGTCGAAGGGACGACGGACACCGATGTTCCATCCCAGACGCACACCCACACCCACACCCACACCCACACCCACACCCACACCCACACCCACACCCACGCCCACACCCACGCCCACACCCACGCCCACACGCTTACGCGTGCTCCGGGCCCTGCTGCCGCCGCTCGCCGCAGGGCTGGCCCTCACCGCGCTGCCCGCCCAGACCGCGACGGCGGCGAGCACCCTCACCAACGGCGGCTTCGAAGCAGACGGTTCGGGAGCCGCAACCCCGAGCGGCTGGTCGGAGTACGGTGCCACCGGCGCCTCGTACACCGAGTCCGGTGGCCGCAGCGGAAGTCACCGCCTGTCCCACTGGTCGTCCTCGGCCTACAAGGTGGAGACCTACCAGTACCTGTCCGGTCTGGCCAACGGCGACTACAGGCTGACCGCCTGGGTCCGCTCCGGCGGCGGCCAGAACGCCGCATACCTCGCGCTCAAGAATTGCGGCGGCACCGAACAGCGCACCGACCTGCCGGTGTCCGCCGGCGACTGGATACGGATCGTCGTGCCCGTCAGGGTGACGAACAACCAGTGCACGATCAGCGTCAACAGCGACGCCAACGCGGGCAACTGGCTCAACGTCGACGACCTGACCTTCACCCCGGGCACCTCCGGCCTGGCGGTCAAGGGCGCCGACATCTCGTCCCTGCCCAAGAGCGAGGCCAAGGGCGGCGTCTACCGGACCGCCTCCGGCAGCGCCGGCGACGGCGTCGCCCTGCTGCGGTCCGCCGGCATGAACTACGCCCGCCTGAAGGTCTGGGTGAACCCGGCCGACGGCTACAACAACAAGGCACGTGTCCTCGCCATGGCCCAGCGCGTCAAGGCCCAGGGGATGAAGCTGCTGGTCGACTTCCACTACTCGGACACCTGGGCCGACCCCGGCAAGCAGCACAAGCCCGCCGCCTGGGCAGGCCACTCCTACAGTCAGTTGAAGGCGGACGTGTACCAGCACACGTACGACGTCCTGGGCGCCCTCAAGGCGCAGGGCACCACCGCGGACATGGTCCAGGTCGGCAACGAGATCAACGGCGGCATGCTCTGGAACGAGGGGTCCACCAGCAACTGGACGCAACTCGCCGGCCTGCTCAACTCCGGCTACGACGCCGTCAAGGCGGTCGCCCCGTCCACGACCGTCGCGCTGCACCTCGCCGAGGGCGGTGACCTCGGCGGCACCCGCTGGTGGTTCGACAACGCGGTGTCCCGGGGCGTGAGGTTCGACGCCATCGGCCTGTCGTACTACGGCTACTGGCACGGTACGCTCCACGACTTCCAGACCACCCTGGACGACGCCGCCGCCCGCTACGGCAAGCCGGTCTTCCTCGCCGAGACGGCTTACCCGTTCCGCCTCGACAGCGAGGACGGGCTCGAGAACATCATCGACCTCACCGGGGAACTGGTCCCCGGCTACCCGGCGACCACGGCGGGCCAGACCCGGTGGATGAACGACGTGGCGAGCATCGTGGAGGCCGTTCCGAACGGGCGGGGCCTCGGCGTCTTCTACTGGGAGGCGACCTGGACCGCCCGCACCGGCAACGGCTGGGACCCGGCCGACCCGGCCTCCGGAAACGGCTGGGAGAACCAGGCGCTGTTCGGCTACGACGACCGGGCGCTGCCCGCGATGTCGTGGTTCAGCCACCGGTGAGCGTGTGAGCTCCTGACGTACGTACGCCGGGGTCCGGCCGCACACACGACGGTACGTGTGCGGCCGGGCCGCCCGCCGTTGTGCCGTGAAGCGGTTGTGCCGTCGATTCAATGCATCGTTCGACCGCCCTGCGGTCCAGGCGGGTCGACTGTCCGGGCAAGGGTGCCGGAGCCCCTGACACGGGGGCGTCGGCTGCGGGACAGTGGAAGAGCCCGGAGAGGGCGCCGGAGCGGAGGTGGACGGCATGATCAGGACTCCCGACGGCAGGACACGGCTGCAGATCCTGGCCTGGCTGAGGGAACCCGGCCGCGCCGAACACGGCGCCACCGCGGAGGCCGTCGCCGGCCGGTTCGGCATGGCCCACCCGGTCGCCCTCACCCACCTGCGGCTGCTCACGGCCGTCGGCCTGCTGCGCACCGGCGGTGCAGCCGGGCGCCCGTACTACCGGCGCGACGAGGTGCGGATCGCCGAGGTCACACAGATGTTCGAGAAGGGGTGGTAGTGCATACGGCCGAGGGATTTCCCGCCCGCGGGCGTTAAGCTGACCCCCGGCCGCGAGTACGTCTCGCGGCGCGGCGGTGGGGCCCGCCGTATCCGAACCGCGGCACCGCCGCCAACGGTCCCTACTTGTGAAGACGCGCGCCCGCACGTCCTGGGCCGCTCGACGAGTAGGAGACGTACGCCCGTGACACCCCCGCCCACCGAGGCCCTCCGCGCACACCCCTCCTTGCGCGCACACGCTCCCGTCGTCGCCGTGGTGGCGCTCGGCGGGGGAGCGGGCGCCGCCGCCCGCCACGCGGCCGCGCTGTGGTGGCCGACACCGGCGAACGGCTTCCCCTGGACGACCCTGGGGGTCAACATCACCGGCTGCGCCATCATCGGCGTGTTCATGGTGATCATCACCGAAGCCCGTACGGCCCACCCCCTCGTCCGCCCGTTCTTCGGTACCGGAGTGCTCGGCGGTTTCACCACCTTCTCGGCCTACGCCGTCGACGGCCACAACCTGTTCGCCGGCGGCAGCAGGGGCCTCGCGCTCGCCCATCTCGTCCTCACCCCGCTCGCGGCGCTCACCACCGTATGGCTGGCCGCGTCCGCGACCCGCCGCGTGCTGAGAAGGAGAGCCGCAGCCACCACGGAGCCGACGGGCAGTGCCCTGCGAGGAGGTACGCCGTGACCTGGCTGCTGGTCGTACTGGGCGCCATGGTCGGCGCGCCCCTGCGCCACCTCACCGACCGCGCGGTGCGGGCCCGGCGCGACACGGTCTTCCCCTGGGGGACCTTCACGGTGAACGTCGCCGGCTGCCTGGTGCTCGGCCTGCTCACCGGCGCGGTGGCCGCGGGCGCCGCGGGCCCCCGGCTCCAGCTGCTGCTCGGTACCGGCCTGTGCGGTGCCCTGACCACGTACTCCACCTTCTCCTACGAGACCCTTCGCCTCGCCGAGACGGGGGCCGTCCGCCATGCCGCCGTGAATGTCGTGGCGAGCGTCACGGCCGGCCTGGGCGCGGCCTTCGCCGGCGCGGCCCTGGCCGACGCGGTGTGGGCGTAGGGCCTGGCCGGCGGATCATGCCGGAGACGCGGGGACCGGCACGCACTCCCCCCAGCTCTTCGAGGAGGGGGCGCCCTCAGCGGCGTTGTCATCACTCGCCGGCTCTCCCACTCCCGGCTTCTGCTCCCCCTCTCGGCTTCGCTCGAGCAGGGGGACCCCCATGAGCGAGGCCCCCATCGCTCCGCGTCGACCCCCTCCTCCACCGTGCAGCTGCACGCACCAGCCCCGCTCGACCCAGCCGGACAGATGCCGCCCTTACCCCCGACTCGATCCGCCGGACAGACCCTGGTGGGCCGCCCGCCCTTGCCCGCCCTCCCGCCGGAGGGTGTGCCGCGGTCCGTCAGCGGGCCTCGCGCAGCGGTTCCCCCACGCTCCTGAGGTGGCGCAGCGCCGTGGCGTACGAGGCGAACAGCCCCGTCCGGCAGTACGGGACGCCCAGCTCGGCGCAGTACCGCTCGGTGATGACCTGGGCCCGGCCGAGGGCGGGTGTGGGCATGCTGGGGAAGAGATGGTGCTCGATCTGGTGGTTCAGCCCACCCATGAAGATGTCGACGAACACACCGCCCGTGAC
Source organism: Streptomyces incanus (assembly GCF_042656345.1). Classification (NCBI taxonomy): domain Bacteria; kingdom Bacillati; phylum Actinomycetota; class Actinomycetes; order Kitasatosporales; family Streptomycetaceae; genus Streptomyces; species Streptomyces incanus. Next base: position 343 of record NZ_JBHSPC010000161.1, on the reverse strand, counting down.
GTTGCGGGAGGTGAGGACCTGGCGGCGCAGGAAGTCCAGGCGCTCCCCCTCCTCGATCATCGGCATGCCCTTGTGGTTGGGGGCGAACACGGAGCCGAGGTAGATCCCGAACAGACCCTGGTGGACGGCGACGAAGGCGAGCGCCTTGCCGGGGGAGAGCACCGTGAACAGGCCGCCGAAGTACACGGCGAAGTGGGCGATGAGCAGGGTCCCCTCCAGTACCGGCCGCTTCACGGCCGGGCCGCGCAGGGCCTTGAAGCTGCTGAAACTCAGATGGGTGCGGATCCTTTCGAGGGACGGTTGATCTGGGGTTTTCCTGATCGGGGTGTGGGCGGGGTGGTGT